>DAOTZU010000168.1:0-9483 GCA_034433995.1 Anaerolineae bacterium | reverse complement strand
GGAATTATCCCAAACCAATTCCCAAATAACCCAAATGCCTCACTCTCCCGTCATCACCCCCGCCAACCAACGGGGCACCTTGCCGCGCACACGGATCCCCGCCGCCTTGTATTCCTCTTGCTCCACCACCCCTTGTTTGTGCCACAGGTTGAGTAGCTCGCCCTCGTCGTAGGGGAGAAGGGCGTCCAATTCCACCATCTGCTCCCCCAAGAGCGCCTCGATCTCCCCCAGTAGCTCCTCCAGGCCCACGCCCTGGGCAGCCGAGATGGACACCATGCGGGTATAACGCTGGGACAGGACTTGGACCGGAGGGGGCGCCGCGAAGGACGAAGCAGGGGCGAGCTCCGTCTCTGGGTCCACAAGGTCTACCTTGTTCAGGGCCAGGATCGTCGGCTTGTGCGCGGCACCGATCTCGGTGAGCACTTGTTCCACCGCCTCCACCTTGGCCAAAAGGTGCGGATCGGTGATGTCGGCCACATGCAGGAGCACATCGGCCTCGCTCACCTCTTCCAAGGTGGCACGGAAGGCGGCCACCAATTGGGTGGGCAGTTTTTGGATGAAACCGACGGTGTCGGTCAAGAGGATCTCTTTGCCGCTGGGCAGGCGCACCCGCCGCGTGGTGGGATCGAGGGTGGCAAAGAGCTGATCCTGCACTAGGACGTCGGCATCGGCCAGACGGTTGAGCAGGGTAGATTTGCCGGCGTTGGTGTAGCCGACGATGGCCACCACGGGCATCCCTTGGCGGCGCCGACGGCGGCGCTGTTGGCTGCGCTGTTGGCGCACCTGCTCCAGCTCCTCCCGGAGCTGGGCCATGCGCCGAGCGATCTCGCGGCGGTCCACCTCCAGTTGGGTTTCGCCGGGGCCGCGCAACCCCACCCCGCCCACCGCCTGGCGGGAAAGGTGGGTCCATTGCCGGGTGAGGCGCGGCAGCCGGTAGGTGTACTGGGCCAGCTCCACCTGCAAGGCGCCCTCGCGGGTGCGGGCATGAAGGGCAAAAATATCCAGGATCAACGCGGTGCGATCGAGGACTTGGACCTGCAGGGCGCGTTCCAGGTTGCGCAGTTGGGCCGCCGAGAGCTCGTCATCAAAGATAACCAAGTCGAAATCCAGCTCCTGGCGCAAGGAGGCCAATTCCTCCACTTTGCCGGAGCCGACGTAGGTGGCGGGGTTGATGGTGGCCAGGTGTTGCACAGCATGGCCGACCACCTCTAACCCTGCCGTGTGGGCCAGTTGCTCCAGCTCGGCGAGGGAATCCTCGCTGGAGAGCAGCCCCCGCTGCCCACGCACCTCCACGCCCATCAAAAAGGCGCGCTGTCGCGGGCGGGCGGTGCTAAAGGTCGCTTTGGCGCGTGGTATTAGACTTTTGATAGCCTTTCTCCTGCTTCGCGCAAGCGCTCCTCCGAAACACAGAGGGAGAGGCGCATATAGCCATCACCGTAGGCCCCAAAAGCGGTGCCCGGAGTCATCCATACCCCGGCCTTTTCCAACATTTCCAGGGCAAACTTTTCACAGTTGACCCCTTCCGGCGCCTTGGCCCACACATAGAGGCCGCCTTTGGGCGGCTGGGCCGACATGCCGATCTTGGGCAGCCAGCTCAAGATCACATCGCGGCGGCGCTGGTAGATGAGGTTGCGCTCGGCAAGCCAGCTTTGGTCGCCGGTGAGGGCGGCCACAGCCGCATCTTGGAGCGGGCGAAAGATGCCGGAATCAATGTTGGTCTTGACCGTCGTCAGGGCTTCCACTGCTTGGGCGTTGCCCACGATCATCCCCACCCGCCAGCCGGCCATGTTGTAGGTTTTGGAGAGGGAGTTGAACTCCACCGCCACCTCCTTGGCCCCCGGCAGCTCTAGGATGCTGGGCGCCACATAACCGTCGAAGGTGAGGTCACAATAGGGGTTATCGTAACACACCAAGATGTCGTACTCCCGGGCGAAATCCAAAGCCTTTTGCAAAAACTCCTTTGGGGCGATGGCGCCGGTGGGGTTGTTGGGATAGTTCAGCCACATGATGGTGGCCTTGGCAGCGATGTCGCTGGGGATCTCTTCAAAATCCACCAGATAGTTGTTCTCCTCGCGGAGGGGCATGGGATAGTAACTCCCGCCGGCCATCAGCGCGCCCATCTGATAGGTGGGATAGCCGGGGTCCGAGGCCAAAGCGATGTCGCCCGGATCGATAAAGGCCAGGGCCATGTTGGCCAGGCCCTCCTTGGAGCCGATGAGCGGCCGCACCTCGGTATTGGGATCCAGCTCCACCCCGAAACGCCGCCGATAGTACGCGGCGATGGCTTGGCGCAGGGCGGGCGTGCCATAATAGCCGGCATAGCCGTGGGTATCGGGCCGCGACGCCGATTTGAACATTGCGTCCAGGATGAACTGGGGAGGCGCCAGGTCGGGGCTGCCGATGCCCAGGTTGATCACATCGGCCCCTTTGGCCTGCTGCGCGGCAATGCGCTTTTCCACGGTGGCGAACACATAAGGCGGCAATTTGGCGACACGGTCAGCGATCTTCATGATAGTCTCCTTTCAGGGATGGTGGTTGACCCCTTCTCAGGGGCTCGGTGCGAACGGCTCCCCTTCGAGCAATGTTTCCAGAACATCGCCCACACGCTGGAGGCTATCGGCGCTGATCTTGTCCAGCGTATCGTAGCGCGTATGCCAATAAGGATAATCCAGATCGATCAGCAACGCGGCGGTAAAGCCCAAATTGAGAAACGGTGTATGGTCATCAATCACCGTGTAGCCGTGTTGCGGAATGAATTGCTCTCCATAACCCAAGGTTTTGGCCAATTGCCAGATGCGCTCCTGCAACCAGAGGGACGAGGTCCACTCATAAAAGATGCGTTGATCTTTATCCCCCACCATGTCGACGATCACCACATACTCGGGGCGCGTCTGGGCCTCGGCGGTCAGGGTGGCCACAAAATGTCTGGCGCCCACGCTCCATTCCCAATCGTTCAACTCGCCCCGATCCTCGGCATCGAAAAAGACCAGCCAGATCTGGGCCTTGCGGGTGGCGCTGGCATCCAACACCCGGGCCAACTCCAAGAGGACTGCCGTGCCGCTGCCGCCGTCGTTGGCCCCCATCACCGGTTGCGAGCGATCGGTGGGGTCGTGATCGGCCACGGGGCGGGTATCGAAATGGGTGCCCAAGATGATCAGGGGACCTGTTCCCTTTTTGCCGATGACGTTGCCCACCTGGTACCCTTGATGCACAAAATCCTGGCGCTCCACCTGCCAGCCGTAGCGCTGGAGCGTGCGGGCGATGTAATCGGCCGTCTTGCGGTTGGCCTCGCTCCCCACGGGGCGAGGACCGAAGGCGCATTGGGCGGCAACATGTTGCAGCGCCCGCTGGCCGCTGAACTTTTTCTCCGTCGGCTGGCAGGCGAGGAGCAAGGTCAACACAAGCAGCCCTGCCAAAGCTACCAACCCACGGCGCATCCGGCTATGGCTCAACGCTGATCCTTTCGCTGACGATGATATCATCCAAGGCGCCCTCGGCGGCCAAGAAGGCCTCCAAATCCTCCAAAGCGCGGGCCGCCAGAGCCGCGTTCCGTTGCCGTTTGACGCGCACAGGTGCCCCCAGAGGCGGCAGCAGCCCAAAATTAGCCTTCATCGGCTGAAAAGGCGCGTCTTGTTGGGTGGAGATGTAGCGCAACAGCGCGCCGAGCATCGTCGTCGGTGGAAAGACCAGCAGCGGCTTGCCCAAAAGGGCGCGGGCGGCGTTCAACCCAGTCACCAAGCCACTGGCCGTGGAGCCCATGTACCCCTCCGTGCCCACCAGTTGGCCGGCGCAAAAGAGGTTGGGCCGTCCGCGCCACCGCAGCGTGGGCTCCAAAAGGGCCGGCGCGTTGAGAAAAGTGTTGCGGTGCATCTGCCCAAAGCGCACCCATTCCGCGTGTTCCAACCCCGGAATCAAGCCAAAGACACGTTTTTGCTCCGACCAGCGCAGGTTGGTTTGAAACCCCACCAGGTTATAGAGCGTGCCGGCCAGGTTATCCTGGCGGAGCTGCACCACGGCATAAGGGCGTTTGCCGGTGCGCGGGTCGCGCAGGCCAATGGGTTTGAGGGGGCCAAAGGCCAAAGCATCGTGGCCGCGGGCGGCCAGCACCTCGATGGGCAGGCAGGCCTCGAAAAAGCGTTTATCCTCGCGTTCAAACCCCCTGAGGGGGATGGTCTCGGCCGCAAGCAAAGCCTCCACAAAGCGGTCGTACTCTTCCTCGGTCATGGGGCAATTGAGATAATCCTCCTGCCCCCGCCCGTAGCGACCGCCGCGAAAGATCTTGGTGTGATCCAAAGATTCGTAGGTGACGATGGGCGCCATGGCGTCATAGAAAAAAAGATGTTCCTGCCCGGCCAACGTGGCCAGCTCCTGGGCCAGGGCCTCGGAGGTGAGGGGACCGGTGGCGACTACCGTCACCCCTTGGCGGGGCAGAGAACGCACCTCTTGGCGCACCAAGGTGATCAGCGGGTGCTCCGTGATGGCGCGGGTGACGCGGGCGGCAAACGCCTCACGATCCACCGCCAAAGCGTCACCGGCGGGGACGGCGCTGGCCTCAGCGCAGCGCAGGATCAGCGAGCCCAGCCGTCGCAGCTCGCTTTTCAGCAGGCCGGGGGCGCGGTCGGGCAGGTTGGAGCCCAGGGAGTTGCTGCAGACCAGCTCGGCCAGGAGCTCGGTGCGATGGGCCGGGGTCTTGACCAGCGGGCGCATCTCGTACAAGGTGACCGGGATGCCGCGCACGGCCGCCTGCCAGGCTGCCTCGCAGCCCGCCAGCCCCCCGCCGATGACCGTCAATTGAGCGCGCTCCGCCATGGCCACATCCCTCGTATAGATGATAGCATAGAAAGGGATGTCGGGCAAAAGGCCGATTCGTATTCTGGCCAGGGTGTGTTATAATCGGCCCAGTTTTATACAGGAAAGGAGCCAACACCATGAAAAGGAAACCCTTGTTCAGCACGCGCATTTTCGGGATGATTCTGCTGATCGTCGTGGTGGCGATCGTTGTTTTTTCCAGCTACACCATCATCGGCCCCGGCATGCGGGGCGTGGTGGTGATGTTGGGGCGGGTGGAGGATACCTCCCTGGGCGAGGGCTTTCACCTGATCTTGCCGCCGGTGGTGCGCCAGGTGGTGGAGGTGGATGTGCGCACCAAAAAGTTGGAGGTGGAGGCTGAGGCGGCCTCCAGCGATCTGCAGTTGATCATGGTGACGGGCGTCTTGAATTACCATTTGGACCCGGAGAACGTGGGCAAGCTCTACCAACGGGTGGGGCTGAACTATGAGAACATTATCATCGCGCCGGCGATGCAAGAGGCCATCAAGGCGGCCACGGCCAAGTTTCGCGTGGAGCAGATCCTGGTGCAGCGGGCGGTGATCAAGGATCTGATCCAAGAGACCCTCACTGAGCGGTTGGCGGAAAACCATATCGTGGTGGACCAATTCTCCTTGGCCAACGTATCCTTCTCCGAAGAGTTTAACAGGGCCATCGAGCGCAAGCAGGTGGCCGAACAGGCGGCGCTGCAAAAGCAGTACGAGCTACAGGCGGCGCAAAAGGATGTGGAGATCACTTTGGCCAAGGCCGAAGGGGAGAAAAAGGCCGCCATCATTGCCGCGGAGGGCCGGGCCGAGGCGCGCAAAGTGGAAGCCCAGGCCGAGGCCGAGGCCCTGCGGCTCATCGCCGAGCAATTGCGGGGCAACCCCGATCTCATCCGCTACGAGTGGGCGGCCAAACTTGCGCCCACGGTGACCACGGTGCTCCTGCCGGCGGATCAGAGCATCATCCTGGATTCGTCGCTGGTCAAGCCCTAAAGCTGGGGTGGCGGCGTGGAGATCGCCTATTGGTTGGTGGGCGCAGGCGCTGCCTGGCCTGAGCGCCACAGTGGCGCGGCGTTGGACCTCAAGGCCCGCTTGCCCGGACGGGGCTGGAAAGTGGTGTGGGGATGCGCCCGCATCCCCACCGGGGTGGCCTTGCGCCTGCCGCCGGATGCTGTGGTGCGCGTCACGGGGCGGAGCGGCAACTTTTTACGGGGTATGCTGGTGCATGATGGGTTGGTCGAAAGCGAGTTCAACGGCCAGGAGCTTTGTGTGCTGGTCTATTGCCCCTGGCCGCGGATCATCCGTCATGGTGAGCGCATCGCCCAGATGTGGGCCATCCCCCTGGAGCGAGACGTGTGGCGGCCTTTGGCCGGGCCGCCGGTAGATCTCGCGCCCGGCAAAGCGGGTTTTGGTTCCACGGGCCGCTGAGGGTGTGACGGAACGGCCAAGACGCAAAGGACGCCAAGCAAGGGCCGCTATCCTTTCTTGGCGTCCTGGGCTTCTAAGATTGTTCGCTGCCGTGCTGCCGCAGGAAGGCCAGCGCCTCCTCCCATGTGGGCTGCCCGTTGAACCCGCCCACCTGCTGCACGGCCAGGGCGGCGCAGGCCGAGCCGAGGAGCAAACAGCGCGGCAACGGCTCGCCCCGTAGCCAGCCGGCCAAAAAGCCGGCGTCGAAGGTATCGCCGGCGCCGGTGGTATCGGCCACCGGCACAGAGAAAGCGGGCACCGCCACCCGCTCCGTGCCCCGCGCGGCCAAGGCGCCCCGCTCGCCCCGTTTGACCACCACCAAGGGCACCCGCGCCGCCATGGCCCGGAGGGCCCGCTCCAGATCGTCCTCGCCGGTGATGGCCTTGAGCTCGTTCTCGTTGGGGAACAGGATATCCGTGTGGGCCAAAAGGTCATCCACCTGCCAGCGCCCGCTGGGATCCCAATTGGTATCCAACGAGACCGTCATCCCCGCCGCGTGGGCTTGGCGCATCAGCGCGGGCATCTCGGGGCGCAGCGCCGTGAGCAAGAAGGGGCTGGCCACATGCAGATGCCGCGCCCGAGTGGCCCAATCTGGGGGCACGTCGCGCCGGCTCACCTGGGCGATGGAGCCGAGGAAAGTGAGCATGGCCCGGTCTTGGCCGCGAGAGAGCATCACCCCCGCGCCGGTCTTGAGGGTGGGGTCCACCGTCACCGCGGAAGCATCCACCCCGGCCCGCGCCAGCTCGCGGAGCATCATCTGGCCGAAAAGGTCGTCGCCCACGCGGCTGGCAAAGAGCACCCGCAGGCCCATCTTGGCCGCCGCGGCGCTAAAGATGGCCGAGGATGAGCCAGCACAGACCGTGAGATCGTCCACGATCTTTTCCACCTGGCCAAAGACAGGGGTGACATCGCCGGTGAGGATGATATCCACGTTCAGCTCGCCCACCACGAACACGTCATAGGGTCGCTCAGGCATGGGGGGCCATCTCCGTGCCCTGGAGTTTGATGGCCATCACCACATGGCGCGGGCGATCGGGGTTGAGGCCCCGCCCCACGGCGCGGTAGTAGGCCAGAAGCTGCACCAAAGGGAGATAAAGCACCCCTCGCGCCCGCTCGGCGATGGGCGCTTGCAAAGTGAACACGGCGTCGAACTCGCCGGCCAGGCCATCCTCCTCGTTGGCGATGACCAGGATCCGCGCCCCGCGCTGCTTCAGATCCCGCAAGACGGCCACCTCGTAGGGCCACAGCTCGTCGGAAAGGAGGCCCACCACCAAGTGGTCCTGATCCACCAAGGACATGGGCCCGTGGCGGAACTCCATGAAATGATAACCCTCGGCCATGGAGAGGGACATCTCTTTCATTTTGACTGTGGCCTCGTTGGCCAGCCCGTACAGGGGGCCGGAGCCGAGATAGGTGATACGCCGGATGCTCTCGTCGCTGCCCCAAGCCTGGGCCAGGGGCTTGGCCCGCTCGATGATCCCCTCGGCCAACATGGGGAGCTGGGATAATTCCTCCAAGAGCGCCACGTCGCCCGCGGCCAGGGCGGCCAGAGCCTGGGCGGCCACCAACATCCCGGCGAAGGAGCGGGTTTGGGCAAAGCTCTCCTCCTGGCCCTCGGGGATGCTCACCGTGAGGGTGGAGATGGCGGCCAAGCTGGTTTGCCGGTAACAACTGATGGTGATGGCCTCACTGCCTTGGGCGCGGAGGGTCTCCACGGCCATCACCGTTTCGCTGGTCTCGCCGGAGCGGGAGAGGGCGATCACCAGCGGCGGCTTGCCGGGGGTGACCAGGGTCTCTGTCTGCAAGTAAAGCTCCGAAGAGGGCACGCCCCGCGCCGCCCGGCCGGTCAGCCCCTGGAAAAAGGGGGCGGCATATTGGGCCAAATAGTGGGTGGAACCGCAGCCGATAAAGAAATGGACCCGGTCGGCGTTGCGGGCCAGGATAGCTTGGAGGGCCTCGCGCTGGGCCAGGACGGCCTCCAGGGCCGAGCGCCAGCTTGCGCCTTGGGTGGTGATCTCACGATAGGAGCACGGGCCGAGTGTGGTCATGGGCGTTCCCCTCGCATGTGATGGCCCTTTTGTAGCACATCCGTCGGTTTTTGCCAAAACAGAGGCCTGACCATTGCCCTTGCAGAGGGGCTTGGTTCGACCGTCGGGCCGGGTTGTGCTAAAATCAAGCGGAGGCAAGAGGGGTGACGCAAAAGCCTTGGATTCGCCTGGTGCAAGTTACGCGCACCTTTCAGGTGGGCGAGCGAGCCTTTCATGCTCTGCGCGGCGTCTCACTGGAGGTTGCCCAGGGGGAGTTTGTGGCCATTTTGGGGCCTTCGGGGAGCGGCAAATCCACCCTGCTCAACCTCATCGCGGGGATCGATAAACCCACCGCCGGCGAAGTGTGGGTGGGCGAGACGCGGGTGGATCTTTTGGACGAGGACGCCCTGGCCCGCTGGCGGGGGGGCACGGTGGGGATCGTCTTTCAGTTTTTCCAGCTCCTGCCCACCTTGACGGTTCTGGAGAACGTGGCTCTGCCCCAGCAACTGCGGGAACTGTGGCGCCCGCCCGACCTGGCCCGCGCAGAGGAGCTGCTCCACTGGGTGGGCCTTTGGGAGCAGCGGGATAAACTCCCCGGCGAGCTCTCCGGCGGGGAGAAGCAGCGGGTGGCCCTGGCGCGGGCGCTGGTCAACGATCCGCCGCTGCTCATCGCCGACGAGCCCACCGGCAACCTGGATCTGGCCACCGGCGCCAAAATTGTGGCGCTCATCGCCGAGCAACACCGCCGGGGCAAGACGGTGGTCCTGGTGACCCACGAGGAGAGGCTGGCCGCGGCGGCCTCGTGGCGGGTGCATTTGTTGGACGGATGTTTAGCCAATTCCCCTCTTCCTACGATCTCTGGAAAAGATTGCTCAGGAGAACACGCCCCATGAGACAACGTCCCCCGAAGCTTACCTTTGATGAGTTTGTGCAAACCTGCACACCTTTGCTCCGGATCCCTGAGCTCGAGCAACGTATGCGGGAGCGGGTTCGGGCCATTGTGGTGGAACTTTTGGACTTTCGGCCCGTTACCGATCCGGCCGAGAGTCTCAAGCAGTTTCTCCAGAAAGATGAGAATTTCCTGGGAGTGCTTCTCGCTCTCACCAACTTGTCGCAGGAAAAGTTCTTGAGGATACTGACGGCGCAGCGCTTTGCCGCCGGAGATTTTGGGTTAGAAT
>DAOTZU010000167.1:0-5089 GCA_034433995.1 Anaerolineae bacterium | reverse complement strand
TAGGCACAAGACGGGTTCGGGCATAGCCCGCTCTCATGTCCCTTAAAAGGGACAGCTTTTCGGCCTGGAGCCTATCGGTCCCACAGAATCCAGCCCAAACGCGAGTCTTTCCTCCATACCTCTGCTGAGCGCATCGCCAAGAACTGCGACTTGGCGATGCGCGTTTAATGGGGCCGTGCCTCAACCGGAGCCGGGCTTGCCAGAGGATAGCCGCACAGGCGATGAGGGCCCGCGCCAGCCCAGTTTCTGCAACAAGGAGCAGAAAGGGCCTTTTCTCCTGGCCTGGGGGCTTGCAGGCCTCTCGGACGAGGCGCCCTCTTGCCCCAACCGGGTTTCCCCTTGCAGACGTTGCACCTCGGCGCGGAGCGTCTCGTTCTCGCGGCGTAGACGGGAGACCGCTTGCTCCAAACCGCTAACGGCATTGCGCAAGGCGGCCTCGCGCATCTCCAGGGTTTGATTATCGCGCATCAAGTGAAACGTTTCGAATTTGAGTACGGCGTACGTAGATTCGCGCTCCAGGAGGTTTTGGAGCATCCGTTGAGCCGTCTCCTCATCCGCCTGTAACAAGATCTCGCCCTTGGCATAGGCGTACCCTTGGGCCAGAAGGATCCGGAAGCCCTTTTCCAGCTCCCAGCCGTTCCGCTCGATCAGGGCGACCATCTCGTCGTAGGATTCTTTCAAGAGCGGCAGGGTGAGCGTGACGACCTCGGCAGCCGGAAAGAATTGGCGCTCGAAATCCTGGGTGCTCGGTTCTGGCAAAGCCTGAGACATCGGCGTGTCCCTTTCTGGTATAACTCGTGTGGGCTTGCGGGAGGCCTTGGCTCTTACCCAGATGGCGCGCCTCTGGGGCGCATGTGGTAGCGCTCCAGAGCTTGATGGCGCAGATCCCACAAGGGATCGTCCTCCTCGCCTTTGGCCTCGCCTGCAAAAAAGGCCACCAGCCTGATCCAGGAAGCTTCCTCCCAGGGCTGTCGTAGTTCTGGCCGATCTGCCCAGCGGTGCTTCTCCAAATAGGCTCGCGCATGGGTGAGCAAAGCGCCAAGGTGCACCTGTGCAGCCGTGACCAGAGCATGCACCTGCTCTATATCGGAAGCGCAGGCCAAGGCCCGGCGCAGATGGGGCAGGCAGAGGCCATCGGAGGCCATAAACCGGGACAAGAACTGGGGATCGGCCAACCCCTCCACCAGTTTGCCCAGGTATAGTTCTTCCCGTCGCCGGAGCATGGCACACACCGGACATTCGTCCATGGGCGCCAGCCGTTTCCCCAGGGCCGCGCCCGGAGCGTGGTCGTCGAGACGCGCCGCCAGCCGGCGTCCCCAGCGCCCGCAGTGGGCTAATCCCCGGCGGAGAACATTGCGCCAGCTGCCGCGTGCCCCGGTCGGTGCGGGGGTGGCGTGATAATCGGCCAGCGTCTGTTGCACCACTGTGCCAAGGCTCTCATAGATGATGGCCGTCTTGAGACCATCCCCGCGCAGACGTTGTTCGGTGCCTTGGTAGAGCCAGGCATGCCAGGCGCAAAGGCCTTGGCTGCGGCCAAAAGCCAGGCGCGTGGGGCCGTCGTTTACGTATTCATCCAACAACGTCTGTACATAGCGCCGCTCGAACTCGCCGTTCAGGCGGCAGAGGGGACAGCCTGCCTGTTCCAACACGGCCTTGAGGATCGCTGTGGCGATATCCATCTTCATGGATCAATCTTGATGTCGTAGGCGTGCGCCCGACATGGCGGCGAGGGCGCGCAACCAGGAGCCGGCCTCATCGCCCAAGGCCTCGTCGCTGAAACGATAGTCGCTTTTGCGGATGGATTCGGAGAGTTGGGCCTCCAGGCGAGCCCAGAGGTCGCGTTGCACGCTGACCAGGGCCTGGAAAACGTCGGCGTGGCTCACGCGGGCCAACACTTGGCAAAAGTGGGGCAAGCAAAGGCCATCGGAATCCCGGTAGAGGGGTAAAAGGCCGCCCTCGCCCAACAGATTCTCCGCAAAGGTGCCGCAATAAACCTCTTCCATCTCTGCCACGTGGGCACAAACGGGGCAAGGACTCTGCGGGACCAACGTGGCCACCAGCGCCGCTGTGGCGGCGCGGGGGCGATGCGGTTGGGCGGCCTCCTTCAGACGCGCCATGGATAGCGCGGGCAGGGGCTGGAAATGTCCTTCATCCAGCGCCTTGAGCACCTGGCGCAGCACATCGCGCATCATGATGGCCACCCCCAGGGCTGCCCCCTTGCGCACCAGGCCTTGGGCGTGCTCGCTGCAGAAGCCCCGCGCCTGGCGGAGCTTGTGGCGCAGACCGGGGTCGTTCACCTTCTCATAGATGATCCCGTCCAGAAACTGCTCGGTGAATTCGGCCTTCAGGCGGCATATCGGGCAGCCTGGCAGGGCAAAGGCATCGCGCAGGTCAAAGTAGGTTTTGGTTCTTTTGCTCATCTTGGTTCTCGCTCGCTCCATATGTAAAAGAAGCGGTAAAACCGGCCTCGGCCCCTGTAAAAAAGGATAGGGCCTCGCGTAAGGCGCGGAAATTATCGGCCGGGCGGGTCTTGCTCGGTGTGCAGAGATCATCCTGGAGGGCCTTGAGGGCATCGCGCAGGCTGGTCAGGCGCGCCGAGGCGCGCTCCAGGAGATAATCCAGGCCGGGACTATCTGGGGCCTCGCTTACCATTAAACGCAGATGTGGCAAACAGACACCAGCAGAGGATGCGTACATCTCTTGAAACTTGGGGATGGCCACCATATCTGCCAGCGTCTCAGCATAGTGCTTGGCGGATTCCTGGCCGATCTCACAGACTCGGCAGATCTTCTGGGGAGTGAGGCATTTGGCCGCCTTTGCCGCTCCTCGGCCCCCAATGCCTCGCCACCATGTTTGTCCTGCCCTTCCTGGATGCTGGGCCAAAAGCTCCCGCGCCTCCTGCACGTGGTGTAACAGCTGGCCGGCCAACCCCTCATAGATGATGCTGGTCCCCAAGGGAGTGCCCCATTCCTCAATCTCCATGGTCAGCATCAATGTGGCATGGAGGGCGCAAAGCCCCATGCTCTGCGCCAAGCGCCGACGGGTGCTGATGTCGTTGACCGACTCGCTGAGGAGGAACCATATGTACCGTCTCTCTGCTTCAGCGACACACCGGCATACCGGGCAGCCGTCCTGGCGCAAAGCACGGCGCAAATGGATCTCGGCCAGACCGAAACCGTCCCAACTCACCAGCGGCTCCAAAAGAAGAGCCTCTACCTTCTGGGGGTAACCCCCAGGGTAGAGGCTATCAGTCCTAACGGTCGGACGCTTTGTGCGGCAAATGCCCACGGCGAGCCTCATCGCCTGAACAGATTATAGCGCAAACCGCCGGAGCGTCAAACGGACGAGATGTGCGAGGATGGTGAAAAATGGTTGGGCGTGCTGAGGGGGGTGTTGCCATGTGGCCATGCTCGCCGTCGGATCGAATCCGACGGCGAGCATTTTCTCGATCCCCTCTGTTTTCCCCCTTTTGACACCCCATCGGAGCCATGCTAGCATGGAATCTGTAAGGCAAGATCTGCCTGGGGCAAACAGGCGGCGGCCGATTCTATGCTGGAGGAAGGGTTAGACCATGAAGGCAGCGGTTGTGGAGGGGGCGGGGAGGCTGGTCGTGCGCGAGGTGCCCATGCCGGAGATGGGGCCTTACCAAGCTTTGGTCAAGATCGAGGCCTGCAGCCTGTGCAATTCCACCGACGCCAAGATCATCGCGCGCCATTTCGTCTCGCAGATTCCCGTGCCGTTGGTTTTGGGGCACGAGAGCGTGGGCACGGTGGTGGAGGTGGGAGCGAAGGTGCGGGCCTACCGGCCGGGCCAACGGGTATTGCGGCCGGGTGCAGAGTACGATTGGGAGCGCTTTCACCTGGCCTCGGCCTGGGGCGGGTTCGCCGAATACGGTCTGGTGACGGACCTGGCCGCCTGGCAAGAGGATCATCCTGGACAAAAACCCAACGGGATGTGGGCCAAGCAGCAGATCATTCCTCACGAGATCGAACCCGGCGAGGCCACCGCCATCATCACCTTGAAAGAGACCCTCTCGGCGGCCCGGGCGGCGGGGATCGGCCCGCAGACGTGGGTGGCCATCGTGGGCACGGGGCCGGTGGCCCGGGCGTTCACTTTTTGGGCGCGCTGGCTGGGGGCGCCGCAGGTGGTGGTCTTTGGCCGCTCGGAGCGTTGGTGCCATGATTTCCTCGATCTGGGGGCGAATAACTATATCGCCGGCGACAAACCCTGCCGCGAGGACGAGGCCAAGGAGGTGGGCCTGGGCGCCTTTGATCGGGCCATCGAGGCGGTGGGCTCCAGCGAGGCGTTGGAGGACGCTCTGGCCCTCATCCGCCCCGATGGTCTGGTGGGCAATTACGGCGTGGCGGCGGAGGATGACCACCCCACGTCGGCGATCCAGGCCGCCCGGGCGGCGGGGCGCATCATCAATCTGCCCGTGCGCGAGGAGGAGGTCCATGACGAGGTGTTGGCCCTCGTTGCCCAGGGGCACGTGGTGCTCAGCCGCTGGATCAGCCATCGGCTGCCGTTGGAGCGCATCCACGAAGGGTTGGCACTCTTGCGCAATAAAGAGGCCATCAAGGTGGTCATCATGCTCTGAACTTGGTTGGTGATGAGGAGCACGAAGCATGAGCGCATCCTCAGCGGAGAGACCGCTCGTCGCTGCGCCGGAGCTTGCGGCGATGCGAGAAGAGCTGCGCCAAGAATCGTTGACCCTGGCGCTCACCGGCCTCTCGGTGGCCGGGTTCCTGCTCTTTGCCGCCATGCCCTATTTCGGCCATCTGGCACGGGGCGCGGCTTTGGGGATCTTGCTCTGGTTGGTTCCTTCTTTGGGCCGCTTAACGGCGCACCATAGTTACCGGTTCACCGCCTGGTGGCTCGTCTTGGGTTGTTTTACCATCGTCCTGCTCACCGTTTTCTGGGGTGAGATGCCGCTGGCCATTTATTTCCTGCTCGTGCCGGTGGGCCTGGCTGTGCTGCTTTTCGGTGGCTTGGAGGGTTCCCTCGTGGCGGGCCTGGGCACGCTCCTTCTGTGGCGTCTGCCTGCCGAAATGCTCCCGCTTTCCGGAGAAACTCGCACCATGGCTGCCCT
>DAOTZU010000166.1:0-9398 GCA_034433995.1 Anaerolineae bacterium | reverse complement strand
CCTCCGTGCGCAGCTCACAGGCGCGGTTGGCCTCTTGCAGGCGGAGGTTCAAATCGGCCAACTCTTGCGCCCGCAATTCACAGGAGCGGTTGGCCTCCTGCAGGCGCTCGTTCAGCTCGGCCAACTCTTGGGCCCGCAGCTCGCAGGAGCGGTTGGCCTCTTGCAAGCGGGCGTTCAATTCGGCCAATTCCCCCGCCCGGATCTCGCAGGAGAGATTGGCTTCATAGAGCTGACGCTCCCCCTCCCGCAGGCGCTCGATGACGCTGGAGGAGAAGTACGCCGCGCCGAAGCAGGTGCTGGCCAGGACAAAGGCCTCGGAGAGGATATGCATGGGCTCGCGATAGCGGAAGGGAAGGCGGAACCCCGCCAGGTTATAGTGGGGCAGCAACCCCGTGGCCTCGGCCAGGAGGAGGCCGGCCCAGAGCACCGTGGCGATGGTGGCGTAAAGATAGCTATCGCGGCGGGTCATGAGGATGCTGCCTGCCACCACCGCCAAGACGTAATAGGTGGCAAAGGGGTTCTCCAGCCCGCCGGAAAAGTGTAGCAAGACCGTCAGCGCCACCAGATCGGTGATGACCTGGGCGTGGAGCAGGGTGGCATGTACCTTCCGGGGCGCCGCCAGGCCGATCAAGCGGGTGGTGATGATCCAGAAAGCCAGGTTGTACAGGGCGATGAAGGCCAAGGTGCCCCAGATGGGCGCCATGGGCAGGATATTCTGCAGCCAATGATTGGCCAGGAGCACCACCCCAACGGCCACCGCCAGGGCCAGCCAGCGCGCCCGGATGAGCCAGCGCACGCGGTCGCTCAGCTCGCGATCTAGGGGGATATGCAATAATTCGCTCACTTGTCGCTCCTTTGCCCCGGAAAGCGCGCCACTTGCGCCTCTTTCAGGGCAGGGCAAACACCTCCTTGAGGGCTGCCAAGGCCTGTTCCACATGGGCATCGTCGATCAGACAAGAGATGGTGGAGATGGACGTGCTCACTGCCAGGATGTTGATCCCCGCCCCGGCCAGCGCGCTAAAGGCCGTGCCGGCGATGCCGGGGCGCTCGCGAAAATCGGGCCCAAAGACGGCCACCAGCGCCACGGGCATCCGCTGCACCACTTTCTTGGCCCCCAGCGATTCGGCGATGGGCGTGATAATCTCCAGCACCCGTTGGGCGTCCTCCCGGGCCACACAGAACTGGACATGAGACTCGTTGTTCAGGTCAATGCTTTGCACGATGAATTGGGCGTTCAGGCGCTCTTGCCCCAGCCCCTTGAAGAGCGCCGCCACCAAGCCCGGCCGGTCGGGCGCGGACATGACCCCCACGAGCGCTAACCCTCGATGGCAGATGATACCACCCACGCGAATCTTGTCTGCGGCGGCCACGCTGCACCTCCTGTGCGCGGCGTTAGCGCTTCAACAGGCTTGCCACCCGCTTCAGCAGCTCCTCCGGCGCGATGGGCTTGGAGATAAAGCCATCAATGTGCACGGCCTCATCGGTGGGGAAAAGGGCAGCATAGTCGCTATTGGCGATGGAGGTGACCATCAGGATGGGGATGGGATACTTTTCCGGATCGTTGGCCATCTTCTGGCTCATGTTCAAGCCGTCCAGCACGGTGGACATGATCACGTCCAGGATCACCAGGTCGGGCTGTTCCTCGCTGACCTTGCGCAGGCCCTCGTCGCCATCGGCGGCGCTGACCACGGTGTAGCCGGCCCGCTCCAACACCAGGCGGGTTGCCTCCACAAAATCGGGGTCGTCATCCACGATCAGGATCTTGCTCATCTTGCCTCTCCTTTTCTCAGGTCAAACATGCCGGGCGAGCCTCCAAGCCGGGCCGTGCCTCACGCGGCAAAGGGACAGCGGTGCTTGGCGATGTGTTCCTCGTACTCATCGCGGAAGCGCGCCAAACTGCTCCGGATGGGCGCCACCAGGGCATCGCCCATGGGGCAAAAGGTGCGTCCGGCGATCCCTGTGCACAGGGTCTGCAATCGTTCGATATCTCCGGGTTGCCCTTCGCCGGCCTCGATCTGTTCCAGGATCTCCCAGATGCGCCGCGAACCGATCCGGCAGGGCGTGCATTTGCCGCAGGATTCGTGGGCAAAGAAGCGCGCCGTGCGCCGAGCCACATCCACCATGCAGGTGTCCTCGTTCATGACCACGATGGCCCCTGTGCCCAGGGCCGAACCCGCCGCGGCCAAGGATTCGAAATCCATGGGCGTATCCAACTGATCGGCGGTCAAGAGGGGTGTGGAGGCGCCGCCGGGGATCACGGCCTTGATGCGTTTGCCTCCCGGCACGCCGCCGGCGTGCTCTTCGATGATGGTGCGCAAGGGCGTGCCCAAGGGCAGCTCGTAAACGCCCCGGCGAAAGACATGGCCGCTGACGCAAAAGATCTTGGGCCCGGTGCTGCGCTCGGTGCCGATGGAGGCGTACCATTCGGGGCCATGCAAGATAATGTGGGGCACATTGGCCAGGGTCTCCACATTGTGCACCAGGGTGGGTTGGCGCAGATAACCCTCTTGGGCGGGATAGGGGGGCTTGAGCCGAGGCTCGCCGCGCTTGCCCTCCAGCGAATCAATCATCGCCGTCTCTTCGCCGCAGATATAAGCGCCCGCGCCGCGATGGACCGTCATATCCAGGTCAAAGCCGCTGCCCAGGATATTTTTGCCCAGGAAACCTTTCTCGTAGGCATCGGCGATGGCCTTGATCCACCGCTTGACCCCCAAGAAGAACTCGCCCCGGATGTAGACAAAGGCCCGGTGCGCCCCCACGGCATAGGCGGCGATGATGGCGCCCTCGATCACCTGGTGGGGATCCTTCTCTACCAGGACGCGGTCTTTGAAGGTGCCCGGCTCGCCCTCATCGGTGTTCACGCAGAGATACTTGGTCACGTTCTCTTTGGGCATAAAGCCCCATTTAAGTCCTGAGGGGAAACCCGCGCCGCCCCGGCCCCGGAGGCCTGATTTCTTGACCAGCTCGATCACTTCCTCCGGTTTGTATTCCCGCAGGGCCTTTTCCAAAGCGCGATAGCCGCCATTGGCCAGATAGACCCCGATGGTCTCAGAACGGGGCAACGAGGCCCGTTGCAAGAGGATGGGTGTGAACATCATCAGCCTCCCCGTAGCTCACGCAGGATTTGGTCCACCTGATCAAAGGTCAGGTTCTCGTACAACGTGTCGTTGATGCGCATAGCCGGCGAGGAACCGCAAGCGGCCAGGCATTGCACCGTCTGCAAGGTAAACAGGCCATCGCGGGTGGTTTGCCCCGGCTTGATGCGCAAGGTCTTTTGCAGATACTCGGCCAAGCTCTCGGCGCCGCCGGCCAAGTGGCAAGAGAGCCCCTCGCACACTTGGATGACATAGCGGCCCATAGGGGCAAACTTGAACATGGAGTAGAATGTCGCCGTCTCATAGACCTCGCCGGGGCGCATGCCCAGCCGGTCGGCCACCCGCTGGATGGCCTCTGGGGAAAGGTGGCCATACTGTTCCTGGGCCACATAGAGGGCCGTCAGCAGCATGGCTCGTTTGGCCGGATCCTGTACCGCAAACTTGCCTGGAGTCATTTTTCCTCTTCCTCTCCGCATTCGCTTGCTGCGATAAGTTCTGCCACGCGCCGCACCAGCGCGTTGGGTTCGATGGGTTTGCTCATGAAACCGTCAATCTTGCTTTCGGGTCCTTTGGGGAAAAGACTGTCCTCTTCGGCGCTGACGATGGCCGAGACCATGAGGATGGGGATGCGGCAAAGGCGCGGGTCGTGGCGCATCTGCCGCGAGACGCTCCAACCATCCAGCACGTAGGACATCATCACGTCCAGGATGACCAGGTCTATCGGCTCTTGTTTCAAGATGCGCATCCCCTCATCGGCGCTGGCTGCCTGCCGCACCTCGTAGCCGTGGGAAGAGAGGACGATGTGGACATAATCGCTGAAATCGCTATCGTCATCAATGACCAGGATGCGTTTCCCGTTGGTCATGCTGCTCCCTTTCGCCAAACGCTCCAGGACATCTCGCCCCTTTTTCGCTCATTCAGCCTTGGGCCTCGCCAAGGGCCCGCGCCACCCGCCGCAGAAGGTCATCCGGCTGCACCGGTTTGCTGATCCAGCCATGGATGGGCAAATATTCATCGGTGGGGAAAAGTTCGGCCATGGGCGTGCTGGTGATGGACGAGACCATGATGATGGGGATCCGATGGAGCTCGGGATCCTCCTCCATCACGTGGGCCAGGTGCACGCCTTCCAACACGCTGGACATCATCACATCCAACAGCACCAGGGCGGGCGGATCTTGGCGCATCAGGCGCAGGGCTAGTGCACTGTTATCCGCCGTCTCGACCTCGTAACCCTTGGCTTGGAGGATCAAGCGGGTGATCTCGCAAAAATCAGGATCATCATCCACGACCAAGATTTTGGTCATGCCCCTCCCCCTCATTCATCCTCTGCGCCGCAAGAGGCGCTTTACCTCGGCCAAAAGCCGCTGTGGGTCCACCGGCTTGGCCAGGAAATTATCGATGAGGTTATCCTCATCGGTGGGCACCAGGCTGAGATAGTCGGAGGCGGTGATGGAGCTGACCACCAGGATGGGCACCGACCCCAGCCCCGGCAGGTTGCGCATCTTGCGGCCGGCGTCCCAACCATCCAAGACGCCGTCCATCATCACATCCAAGATGACCAGATCGGGCTGTTCCCGGCGCAGACAATCCAAGGCAGCCTTGCCGCTGGCGGCGGTGCAGGTGCGATAGCCCTCCCGCTCCAGGGTCATGCGGGTGATCTCGACAAAATCGGGGTCGTCATCCACGATGAGGATCTTGGCTGGCGGAGGTTGGGGTAAGGCCCATGCGTGGGGCTCTTTGAGGATGCGCGCCACATGGCTCACTTTGCTATTCAGCACGCCGGGGATGGTGGCCAAGCGCTCGGTCAAAAAGGCGAGGAGGTGAGGCTCATCGGTGAAGGCCCCTTCCACCAAAAGGTCGTACTCGCCGGTGACGTGGTACACCCGCAGCACCTCCGGCAGGGCGCACACTCTTTGGCTCACCGGCTCGAGCTGGGGCAGGGCCACCGTCAGGGCGATCAATGCGCGCAGGGGATACCCCACCGCCTGAGGATCCACCAGGCCCACAATGCACAAATTGCCCTCGGCCAAAAGCTTCTCGATGCGCTTGCGCACCGTGCCCTCGGAGAGGCCCAAGAGGCGCGCGATCTCGACGTTGGAGCGGCGGCCGTTCTCCCGCAAAAGCTCTATGATTTGGCGATCTGTCTGATCCATGGGATTGCTCACTATCTTCTTGTGAGCCAGGGATCACCCCTCACCTAACCTCTCCCCAAGGGGAGAGGGACGGCTGGCCCCCCCCCTCGCCCCGGAGGGGAGAGGGATGGTGTGAGGGTGGCTTGCATCTTTCTCCCCCTCACCTAGCCTCTCCCCAAGGGGAGAGGGATGGCTGGCCCCCTCGCCCCGGAGGGGAGAGGGACTTGGCTATATCTGCGATCTTATGATAGCACAAAATACGAAATTCGTCAAGAGTATTTTCAAAATCCACGATATTCGTACGAGCTTTCACGAAAAGTCCGCGGGGAGCAAGGCCGGGGGGCGCGCCAAGCGCCCTCAGTGCAGAGAATCGCGTAGGATGCGCGTGAGTTCCACAAAGCGGGGATGATACAGGACCTCCGGCGTGCGCGGGCGGGGAAGGTCAATGATCACCTCGCCCTCGATGCGCCCCGGCCGGGGGCCCATGGTGAGGACGCGGTCGGAGAGAAAGACGGCCTCTTGGATATTGTGGGTGACCATCAGCACCGTCTTGCGGCGTGCCTGCCAGATCTTGAGCAGTTCCCAGTTCATCCGCTCGCGGGTGAGGGCGTCCAGGGCGCCAAAGGGCTCGTCCAGGAGGAGGACATCCGGATCGTAGCTCAAGGCCCGTGCCAAGGCCACCCGCTGGCGCATCCCCCCGGAAAGGTCCCGGGGCAGGGCCTCGGCGAAATCGCCCAGGCCCACCAGCTCCAATAGCTCCCGTGCCCGGCGCTCGGCCTCCGCCCGGGGCATGCCCTGGATCTCCAGGGGCAACGTAACATTGCGCAGGGCCGAGCGCCAGGGCATCAGGTTGGCGTGTTGGAACACAAAGCCGATCTTGCGCTGGGGCTGGGTGAGGGGCTGGCCATCCAGCCACACTTGCCCGCTGGTGGGCCGCACCAAGCCGCCCAGGATGCGCAGCAGCGTGGATTTGCCGCATCCCGAAGGCCCGATGAGGCAGACGAACTCGTTGGGATAGACCTCAAAGGTCGCCTCCTCCAAAGCCTCCACCTGGAGTTCCGGCGAATCGAAGGTCATTTGCACATGGTCGGCCACCAAGATCGGCGCGTTCATGGTCATTTGATGAACCTGTTGGTGTATAGCGTGGTCGGTTTGACCTCCACGGAGAGCAGCCCCAATTTCTTCAGGAGCGCGACGGATTCCTCCCAATGGGCGGGGATGCTCTGGCCCAGGTTCTCGCCCTGCCAGAAGGCCACGCATTCCTGCAACACCGCCCGCTGAAGTTTGGCGGTCTTTTCGTCCATCTCGGGTATCACCTTGCGGGTGATGGCAAAGGCCGCGTCCGGATCGGCCAGGGTATCGCGCAGGCCCCGCAGAAAGGCCCGGACCACGCTTTGCACCAGTTTCGGCTCCTGTTTGATGGTCTGGTCGTTGGTGATCAGCCCGTTGGAGACCAGATGGGTGTATTGATCGAGGTAAAACACGTTGATACTATAGCCCGACTCGCGGAGCTGCACCGGCTCGTTGAGGGCGTAGCAGATGGCGGCGTCCACCCGGCCCTCCACCAGGCTGGCCACCTGGGTGTAGCCGATAACCTGCAATTTGACGTTCTCCGGCTTGAGCCCCACCTGCTCCAAGAAGGCTAACCAGCCGATGTAGCTGGCGCCCTCGGTGGCCGGGGTGCCCACCGTCTTGCCGGCCAGCTTGGCCGGTTGGTCAATCCCTTTCTCGGCCAGGGAGACAACACAGACCGGGAAGCGGCGGTACCAGTTCAGCACGTACTGCACCGGCAGGCCGTTGGCCCGGGCCAAGATCACCTGCTCGCCGCTGGCCACGGCGAACTGCAACTGGTTGGTGCCCACCCGCTGCAGCAGGTTGGTCTCCATGCCGTAATCCAAGGTCACCTCCAGGCCCTCTTCGCGGAAATAGCCCCGCTCCAAGGCCACGTACATGGGGGTGAATTGCACATTGGGGATGAACCCCATGGCGATGGTCACGGGGCGCAGCCCGCCCTGGGTGCCCTGAGGCCGGGGCGCGCAGCCCCCCAAGATCCACAGCATCCATAGAGCGATGCACAAGCAGACAAGGCGCGTTTTGCCGTTCACGTGGGTTCTCCTCCGCAATCTATTCTTCAGGCCAGCGCCATTTGAGCAGCCAGGCCTCCAAACCCGAGATGATGAAATACAGGGCCAAAGCGATGGCCATCAAGATGAACAAGGCCACGAACATCAGCGGCGTATCAAAGAGGCCCCGGGCCAGGTTAACCAGGAACCCCAGCCCACGGTCGGCGCCGACGAACTCGCCCACCACCGCGCCGATCACCGAAAGGGTGACCCCCACCTTCAGCCCGCCGAAAAGGACGGGCAGGGCCGCCGGTAGCTCTAAAAGGGTAAAGATCTGCCAGCGCGAGGCCCGCAGGGAGCGCATCAGGTCCATCAGGTTGGCATCCACGCTGCGGATGCCCACGATGGTGTTGATCAGCACGGGGAAAAAGAGGGTCAGCGCGCAGACGAGGATCTTGCTCAGGCTGCCCACGCCCACCCAGATGACCAGGAGGGGGGCCAGGGCGACGATGGGGATGGCTTGAGAGGCCACGATGTAGGGCGAGAGGACCCGCTCCAGCAGGCGCGACTTGGCCAGGGCATAGCCCAACACCACCGCCACCGTGAGGCCCAGGGCCAGGCCCCCCAAGATCTCGTAGAGGGTCACCAGGATGTGGGGCAACAGGGTGCCGTCGCGCAGGGCCTGGAGGAAGCGCCAAAAGACGCGCCGAGGCGTGGGCAGGAAAAAGGCGGGATAATCGCGCCAGGCGACGAGCAGTTCCCACAGGGCAATAAAGACCACCAGGGCCAGAGGCACCAGCCCATGCTGCCAGGTGATCTGTGGCCGGCGCTGCCTGCCCTCTTGGGGCGTGGCAAGGGGTAACGGCGTAACCTTTTGCATAAAAACAAACCCCGTCAGAACAGCGACGGGGCTCGGCCAAGACCGCTATAAGGTTGTACGCCTTTGTACATGCCTTCTTCCATCCGGACTGTACCGTCGGCTCCGGAATGACACCGGATCTGCCACGAATGGCTCGCGGGCTCGATGCTTGTGGAGCATCCTACCGCCGATCGGGAATTGACCTCGATGAGGCCTCACCCTGCCCCGAAGGCTGTTCTGTGTATGATTTTCTAGAGCGCGCCCGGGGCGGCTCGAACGCCCAGCAGACGGATTCGTAGTCCGGCCCTCTATCCAATTGAGGTACGGGCGCAACGCATCACCGATGCAAAATTATTCTAGCACAGGAAGGGGCAATTGGCAAATCCGGGCGCCTCGTTCCAACGTGGTTTGACAGCCCTCTGTGCCTGTGTTAGAATGTCTGGCAGGGGGCGTATACCCTATATAGGTATCTCGGACGGAGGGTGGGATGGGCATCTCCTTTTCTTTGGATCTCAGCCAGCTCAAAAAGGGCCAAGAACAAGGGCCTCAAGAGGAGGCGGTGGAGCGCGAGCTGATCATCATCGGTGGCGGCCCGGCCGGGCTGACGGCGGGGATCTATGCCGGCCGCGCGCAGCTCAAGCCCTTGATCATCGTCGGCCCCTCCTTCGGCGGCCAGACGGCCACCACCAGCGAGATGGAGAACTATCCGGGTTTTCCCGATGGGATCGGCGGCATGGCCCTAACTGAGCAGATGGCCAACCAGGCCCAACGTTTTGGCGCCGAGATCGTCTATGAAGAGGTGACCAGCGTGGATCTAAAGACCTGGCCCTTTGTCCTGCGCACCTATGGCGGCGTCTACCACGCCAAGGCGCTGATCATCTGCACGGGCACCTCGCCGCGGAAATTGGGCGTGCCGGGCGAGGCCAAGTTCATCGGCCGGGGCGTATCCTTTTGTGCCACCTGCGACGGTTACTTTTACCGCGATAAGCGGGTGGTGGTGGTGGGCGGCGGCGATAGCGCTCTGGATGAGGGCCTCTTCCTGACCCGCTTTGCCAACGAGGTGCTCATCATCCATCGCCGCGACCAGTTCCGGGCCACCCCCATCCTCCAGGCCCGCGCCAAGGAAAACCCCAAGATTCGTTTCATCCTCAACACCGTGGTGGAAGAGATCTTGGGCGATGAAGTGGTCACCGGGGTGCGGGTGCGTAACGTGGTGACCAACGAAGAGGGCGTGATTCCCACCGATGGC
>DAOTZU010000165.1:0-13476 GCA_034433995.1 Anaerolineae bacterium | reverse complement strand
GGGGAGCATCCGCTCCACCACGCAAGCCACCGCCCCGGCGCGCAAGGCGTCGGGCACGTAGCGGTGGCCATCCACCGCCACGCCCGGCACGGCCACAAAGAGGTCCCCCGGCGCCACGCGGCGCGAATCGGCGCTGATGCCGCGCACCTCCATGGGCCGCCAGTTGTAGAGCGTGACATGGGGCAGAGATTGAATCAAGGAATCGGCCGAACGCATCATCTATCCTCAAGCCGGGGGAGAGTATAAGCCATTTGCTGCATCTGGCAAGCGGGCAAGGCGCCGGGGCGATGGGTCTCTATCCTTTGCACCCGTCCGCCGGCGCCTCGCCGGTCAGCTCGCGGATGAGGAGCTTGCGGCGTTTCTGCTGGCCCTTGATATCCAGCTCGCGTACGGCTTCCCGGAAGGAGACCAGCTTCTCCAGCGCCGCCACCCAGGCGCCCGAGGCGATGGGCGTGTGCACCAGGCCCGTGCGCACGATGCGCACCGCCCCCTCCACCGGGCAGACGTTTTCGCAGGCGCCACAAAAGAGGCAAAAGCGCTGGTCCAGGGCAACCTTCTCCCCATCGTAGGTGATGGCGTGGGTGGGGCAAACGTCGGCACAGGCTTGGCAGCCCGGCGGACAAAGGGCAATGTTGAGCAGGGCCTGCCCTTTGTAGGGCTTGGTCACGGTGAAGGCCCCCGCTGGCCCCTCCTCCATACAGCGGGTGCAGTTGATGCACAGCTCATGCTCCACCGCCACATCCTGCACGGCCACCACTTGCCCCGCTGCGTCGCGGATGATCTCGGCGCGGATGGCCCCCACCGGGCAGGCCTCCACATAACGGGCGTCGTGCGTGGCCCGGCAGACCTCCGGGTTTACTTTATTGGCGCGGATCAGCATGGGGAAGGCCTCGCCCTTGAGCACGGGGATCTCCCGCTGGCCGTTCACCGTCAAGGTCAGGGCGTGGGTGGGGCAAAGGACCACGCACTCGCCGCAGAAGGTGCACTTGGCCGGGTCGATATCCACCCGGGGTTTGCGGGTCAGCCGCCCCTCGGCCAACTCTGCCGCGGAGAGGGCGATGGCCTCCTGCGGGCAGACCTTGACGCAGATCTGGCAGCCGCAACACTTTTCATGGTCCACCACCAGCTCGTACCGCCGGGTGACCATGGGGCGGGTCAAGGTTTGGCGCTGGGGGGTATCTTGTTTGATGGTCGTTCCACGGCTCATGGGTCAGCCCTCCTGCGCTTCTTCCACGGTGGCCAAGGCGGGCGTTGGCGCTTCTCGGATCGCCTCCAGACGCACGGCACACACCTTGAATTCAGGAATGTTGGATTTGGGATCAAAGGCACCGATGGTCAAGGCGTTGGCAGCGGCCTCGGCGAAATGGAAGGGCATGAACACCACGCCGGGTTGCACCCGCCGGGTGATCCAGGCCTTGGCCTCCACCTGGCCACGCCGGCTGATCAGACGTACCCGCTCCGAGTTCTTGAGCCCCAAGCGCTCGGCATCCAGGGCGTTCACTTCCACATAGCCTTCAGGCAGCTCTTGGTGGAGTTTGGCGGTGCGCCGGGTCATGGTGCCGGTGTGGAAATGAAAGCTCGTGCGCCCGGTGGTCAGGATCAAAGGATACTCGGCATCGCAAGGTTCGGCCGGCGGCCGGTAGGGGATGGGCGTAAAGGCGCCCAGGCCACGGGAGAATTTGCCCTTGTGGAGGTAGGGCGTCCCAGGATGGTCCACCGTGGGACAAGGCCATTGCAGGCTGCCCAACGCCTCCAGCCGCTCGTAGCTGATGCCGCCATAGATGGGCGTCAGGGCGTTCAATTCGGCGTTGATCTGCTCCGGCCCGAGATAGTCCCAGCCGCTATAGGGGGCCTGGGTTTGGAGGCCAAGGCGCTGCTTGATCCGCTTGGCCAGTTCGCTGACGATCCACCAATCCGGCTTGCTTTCTCCGAGGGGCGCGATGGCCTGGCGGAAGCGCTGCACCCGCCGGTCGGTGCCGGTGAAGGTGCCATCCCGTTCCAACCAACTGGCGGCAGGGAGGATCACATCGGCCAGCTCGGCCGTCTCGGAAAGAAAGATGTCGCTGACGGCCAAGAAATCCAACGCGCCCAAGGCGCGGCGCACGTGGGCGATATCCGGATCGGAGAGGAGCGGATTCTCGCCCATGATGAACATGGCCCGCACTTGGCCTGCCAGCGCGCCATCCAACATCTGGTTGATGGTGCGCCCCACGGTCAGGCCTGCGGTGTGCCCCCAGGCGGCCGCGAATTTGTCGTGCACGGCGGGCGAGGTCACGGCCTGGTAGCCGGGATAGACATTCGGTAGGCACCCCACATCACAAGCGCCCTGCACGTTATTTTGGCCGCGGAGGGGATTGACGCCCGTCCCTGGCCGGCCCACGTTGCCGGTCAACATGGCCAAGTTGGCGCAGGACATGACGTTCTCGGTGCCGGTGATGTGTTGGGTGATGCCCATGGCGTAGACGATGGAGCCGCGTTCCGCCTGGCCATAAAGCCGCGCCGCCGCGATAAGGTCCGCGGCGGGGATGCCCGTCACTTTTTCGACGTACTCGGGCGTATACTCCTTCACCAGCTCGGCCAAGGCCGCGAATCCCTCGGTGCGCTCGGCGATAAAGGCCTTGTCTTCCAGCCCTTCGGCCAGGATGACGTGCATCAGACCGTTGATCCAGGCCACATCCGTGCCGGGGAGGGGACGCAAATGCAGGTCGGCCAGGCGCGCCAGGGGGATCTCCCTTGGGTCTACGACGATCAGCTTGGCTCCGCGCTCCACGGCCTGCAGGATGTAGGAGGCGACCAAGGGGTGGGTCTCCATGGTGTTGGAGCCTGTGACCAGGATGCACGTTGCCTCGGCCAACTCGGGGATAGAGTTGGTCATTGCGCCACTACCAAAGGCGGCGACCAGACCGGTCACCGTGGGGGCGTGTCAAAGGCGAGCGCAGTGGTCCACGTTGTTGGTGCCGATCACCCCGCGGGCGAGCTTTTGCAGGAGATAGTTCTCCTCGTTGGAACATTTAGCCGAGGAGAGCAAGCCCACCGCGTCGGGTCCCGCCTCCTGCACGATAGCAGCCAGCCGGTCGCTCACCAAGTCGAGGGCCTGTTCCCAAGATACAACCTGCCACCCACCGTTGGCACGCAAAAGCGGCGTGCGCAGGCGGTCGGGATGGTTCACGAAATCTGCCGCGTTCCAGCCCTTGATGCACAATCGCCCTTTTGAGACGGGATGGGAGGGCGCAGGCAGCACGCCGATGATCTGCCCATCCAGCACCTGCACCTGGAGGCCACAGCCCGCGCCACAGTAGATGCAGGTCGTCTCCACCACCGAGTAGTTCAGTTGGCCCACAATGCTCACGCCTCCTCTATCTTGAACAACGGCGGATCCCCGCGCACTTGAGCTCCTACCTCATAGCCAAAGAGATCCTTGAGGTCCCGGCGCAAAAGCGCATAGAGCAGGGAGAGGGGAATGGCGGCCGGGCACGCATCTTCACAGGCGTGGCAGCCCACACATTTGCCCACCCCGGCCGTATGCAGCGCTTTGATCACATGAAAAACGGGGAAAGGCACGGGCAAGCGCCCACGGGCCACCCAGGTCTCTTGCTCCATGGCGCATTGGTTGCAGAAGCAGAGCGGGCAGATGGTGCGGCAGCCGTAACACTTGATGCATTTGGCGAATTGCCTTTGCCAGAAGGCCAGGCGCTCGGCCGTCGTCTTGGCCGCCAAAAACTCGGCCAAGAGCCCATCTTCTACCCCTGGGGTGGGCTCGCCGACCACCAAAGCTTGGGGGTAGGGTTGGGCGCAGCGACATTCCACGGCCTGCTCAGGGGAACAGGGGAAGCCCAGCACCTCGATCTGCTGCAGATCGAGCTGTTTCCAGTTGGCCAGCTCCACCAGGGCGCGCTCCTGGCAGCCCCGGGTCACCACGCCGAGATGCGCCTCAGGATGGCGCTTGAGGATCTCGCGCACCACCAGGGCCAGCGGATAGCGCGGCCCCAGCACCAATGTGCTGAGATCGTCGCCACGGCGATAGAGGCGCAGCATGACCCGTTGCTGCTCCTCGGCCAGCGCCACCACGCCATCCAGCGTCTCCAGTTTGCGCGCCACAATCTCTCTCAGTGCATCCACCAACATTTTGTCGGCCCCCTTACTCGCGCCAGGTGAGAGGCCCCATGGCCTGCACGTCGCGCATCATTTGGCCCACCAACTCGGGGAACTGGCCCCGATCCAGGGCGCCCAACCAGGCAAAGCGCACCCGTTCTTGCTCCAGCCCCAGCAAATCAAGGAGGTTTTGCACCATGCGCGCGCGTCCCCGTTCCAGAGCATTGCCGTGCTTATAGTGGCATGCGTCTTCTTTGCAGCCCACAATCAACACGCCATCCATGCCGCGCTGCAGGGCGGTGAACACAAAGAGAGGCGTCACCCGGCCGGAGCAGGGCACGTTGACCACCCTCACCCCCT
This sequence comes from Anaerolineae bacterium, assembly GCA_034433995.1. Taxonomy (GTDB): domain Bacteria; phylum Chloroflexota; class Anaerolineae; order UBA1429; family UBA1429; genus DAOTZU01. The sequence continues at coordinate 9,024 of DAOTZU010000165.1, read as the reverse complement.
CCGGAGGATGCATGGCGTAGGCCACATCCGATTCAGCATGGAGGCACCAATTACATGTGATCACCAGGGTCTGTGGTTGTGGACCCTCGGCGGCGCCATCTTGGTTCAAGCGCTGGTTGATGGCGACATCGGTGTGCCCCTCGACGGAGATGGATGAAGAGAGGCAAACCGAGTTGCAGATGCCACAGGCCATGCACAGGTTCGGATCCACCTGTGCCGCGAGCTTGGGCGTGCCGTTCCAGGGCACCATCTCCAGGTGAATGGCCTCATAGGGGCAGGCCACTGCGCACATGCCGCAGGCGATGCAGGCGGCGACATCCACGTGTGCCGTCACGCCGGGGCGCTGGTACCCTGCGCGGATGGCCACGGCGCGGATGGCCTTCATCACCTCCGAGATGTGGATCTGCTTGGGGCAGCGGGGATAGCAGGCGTCGCAGGCGGAGCATTGCCAGATCTCGGCGCTGGAGAGCACCTCCTCTCGCAGGCCCAAGCCCGCCTGATGCAGGATCTTGCGCGGGTTAAAGGCGGGATCGTAGCGGCGCACCAGGCAGGTGGCAGCGCAGGTACCACAGGACCAGCAGGTGAGCAGGTTCTCGCCTCCCGGTTCGGCCATGATCTCTTGCACCAAGGAGGGATCTAACTTGCGGGAATGGTTCATACTTTGACCTCCTCCTTGAGCTCCATCTCCAAAAGCTCGGCCATGTGGGGCACTGTGGCCCAGCGGCGCAACCGCTTGGTGATCTCGGGCCGGGCCCGTTCGTTCTCGGCGCGGAGCTGCGCTTTATCCAAGCTAGCCAGCTTGGCGTCCATCTCGGTGATGACGCGGGCGTACTTTTCGCCCTCCGCCGCCGAGATCCATTCCACCCGGAAGCGTTCCGGGTTGATCCCCAGCCGCTCCAGGGTGCGCGGCACGCGCTCAAAGCGCTTGGCCGCCACCTGCTGCCCGCTGATGTAGTGGCAATCCTGCGGATGGCACCCCGAGACCAACACCATCCCCGCGCCCCGACGGAAGGCCTCCAAGATGAAATCCTGGTCCATGCGCGCCGAGCACATCACCCGGATGCCCCGGGAGGTGGCCGGATATTCGAAATGGCTGGTGCCGGCGTTATCCGCGCCGCCGTAGCTGCACCAGTGGCACATAAAGGCCAGGATCTTTTCTTCGGGGTTCTCGCGCAAAAGTTCGCGCAGCTGGGCCACCACCTGGGCATCGGTAAAGTGATCTTGGGTGATGGCGTCATGGGGACATTCGGCCACACAGCCGCCGCAGCCGTGGCATTTGGCCGGGGTCACATATGCCGCCTGGCCTTGCACCACGGTGATGGCCCCGTAGGGACAGGCGGTGGCGCAGATGCCGCACTTTTTTCCCTGGGCGCTGATGCAACGGTCCGGCCAGACATGGGCCACAATGGGCTCGATCTCCCACGTCTCGGCGGAGAGGACCCTGGCCGCCCGGGCCGCCGCCGCGCTCCCCTGGGCTACAGAGGCGGGGATATCTTTGGGCCCCTGGGCCGCGCCGGCCAAAAAGACGCCGTCGGTGGGGGCATCCACCGGGCGTAACTTGGGGTGATACTCCATGAAAAAGCCGCCCGGGCTGCGGGAAAGGGTCAGCGTGGAGGCCAATTGCTCGGCATCCTTGCGCGGGATGGCCGCCGCCGAGAGGGTGACCATCTCAAACTCGAGCTCCAGCACCTGGCCCAGGGCCTGGTCCTCGGCCTCCACAAAGAGGTTGTGGGTCTCTGGGTCCTCGGTGATCTGCGCCGGCCGCCCCTGGATGAAGCGGATCCCCGCGTGCCGGGCGCGGTTGTAAAACTCCTCATAGCCCTTGGCCGGCGTGCGGATATCCATGTAAAAGATGGTGATATCCATCTCCGGGTAGGTTTGCTTGAGGAGCAGGGCGTTCTTGATGGCGTACATGCAGCAAAAGCCGGAGCAATATTCGTTGTAGCGGCTATCTCGCGAGCCAACGCATTGGATGATGGCCATGCTGTGGGGCGTCTGCCCATCGGAGGGGCGGATAAGGCGGCCCACCGTCGGCCCGGCCGAATTCGCCAAACGCTCCAGCTCCATGGCCGTGATCACGTTGAGATAGCGCCCATAGCCGTATTCGGGGATCACCGAGGGGTCGAAGGATTCGAACCCCGTGGCCACGATGATGGCCCCCACGTCCAGATCCACCGTCTCTGGCTCTTGGGAGAAATCAATGGCATCCAACTTGCCACAGGCGGTGACGCATTTGTAGCAGTGGATGCAATGATCCATGTCGATGGCATAGATCAGGGGCACGGCTTGGCCGTGGGGCACGTCGATCGCCTTGCGTGGGGCGATGCCCAGCTCGAAATCGTTGGGCACCTCGATGGGGCAGACCTTGGCACACGCGCCGCAGCCGTTGCAACGATCCTCCAGCACGTAGCGAGGTTTCTTGGTCACCTGCACGCGGAAATTACCGATGTAGCCATCCACCCGGTCCACCTCGGTGTAGGCCATCACTTCTACCTTGGGGTGACGCGCCGCGTCAACCATCTTGGGCGCGAGAATTCAAATGGAACAATCCATGGTGGGGAAGGTCTTGTTCAGTTGGGCCATCGTCCCACCGATGCTCAATTCCCGCTCCACCAAGTAGGTGGGGATGTTCATATCCCCCAAGTCCAGCGCAGCGCTGATGCCGGCCACGCCGCCGCCGATGACCAAGGCCTTTTTCGTCACCGGCACGGTGATGGTGCGCAGCGGCGCGGCGTGGCGCACCTTGGCCACCGCCGCCGCCACCATCTCTTTGGCCTTGAGAAGGGCTGCCTCAGGATCGTGGGCGTGCACCCACGTATCCTGCTCGCGGATGTTGGCCATCTCCATCAGGAAGGGGTTCAAGCCCGCCTCGGCCACGCAGGCGCGGAAGGTGGGCTCGTGTAGGCGTACGCTGCAGGCCGCCACCACGATGCGATTGAGCTTGTACTGCCGGATGTCGCGCTTGATCATGTTTTGGCCCGGATCGCCACACATATAGAGGTAATCGCGGGCCACCACCACATCCGGCAGGTGTGAAGCGAACTCGGCCACGTTGGCCGGGTCGATCACCCCGCCGATGTTGGAGCCACAACTGCAGATATAGACGCCGACCCGTAGTGCATCGTGATTCTCTTGAGCCATGTATTGCTCCTATCTGCCATCAGCAAACAGCCGTCAGCGATCAGCCAGGATCTCGCGCAAGGCTGAAAGCTGACGGCCCATGACTATTTTTGCAACAGCTCTTCCAGGAGTTGCGCCACCACTTCGCGCCGCGCCTGCTGGCGCAACACCTCAGGTGTGGTCAAGGAAAGGGCCTCTTTGGGGCAGAACTTGACGCACTGGGGCCCGTCCTCCTGGTCCTCGCACAGGTTGCAGATCTCGGCGTGGCGGGTGGTGGGGTTCAACACGATGGCGCCGAAATCGCAGGCCTCCACGCACCAGCCGCAACCATCGCATTTATCCTCATCCACCAGGATGATGCCGTTCTTCTCCGAGCGCGAAAGGGCATCCCGTGGGCAGGCGAGGATGCAGGGCGCGTCGGCACACAACCGACAGGCGATGGCCGTCATGGTCACCGGCTCGATGCGCACCACGCGGATGCGGGCATAGAGGGGATCGAAATGACCGTTCTTGGTCGCCGAACAGACATATTCGCACAGGCGGCAACCGATGCACTTGTCGGGATCGCAGACGATGTGTTGGTAACCGACATTCGCCATCTCTAGGCCTCCTTGGCGACCGGCACGGCCGGGGCCATGGTTTCGACGCCGATCTCTTCGGCGATATCCTCCAAACCCAGCTCGATCAATTTGGCCTTGGGGATGAGCCCATCGGGCGTCCAACCCCTGGCCTGGTAGTAATCGTCAATCATCATGCGCAGCTCCTCCGGCGCCACGACACAGCCCTTACCCGGCCCGGAGGGCAGAGGATCGTAGAGGGCGCGAGGCGGCAACCAGTCATCGGCCTTGGTCCACCCCTCGCGGATGTTAAAGGCCTTTTTCAGGTTGCAGGCCCGCTCGCCCAAAAGCTTGAGCTCCTCAGGCGTCATGGGCAGGCCGGTGGCCATGGTGTAGAGGCGAGAGGCCTCGGCGTAGAAATCCTCAAAGCAGTTGCGCAGGAACTTGCACAGGACCAACGTGTCAAAGATGGCGGCAAACTCTTCCTTCTCCTTGATCAACTTGCCGCGCCCCGGCTCGGCCTTGAAGCGGTCCACCGTCCCCTTGACGTCCAGCTCATAGGCCAAGGAGCGGTTGTGGCAGGGTCCCCGGGTGCCCACGGCCAGGCCGGCGGCAAAGGTCTTCATGCTGCGCACGTCATAGCCGGGCATCTCCAGCCCTTTCACCTGCATGGCGAAATGCTCGCTACCCCGGCCCACCTTGGCCGAGGCCCGCTTGGTGCCGTCGGCCAAGAGGTCGCCGATCCCCTCGCGCTGGGCGATCTTGTGCACCAGGGCCACGGCGGCCTCATCATTGCCAAAGTGGAGCTCCAGGCCGTCGCAATCTTCCTTGGTGAGGATCCCCCGCTCGTAGCACTCCATGGCCCAGCCGATGACCACGCCGCCGCTCATGGTGTCGATGCCCAGCTCGTCGCAGAGTTGGGCCAGGCGGATGATGGGCGGCAGCTCGCCGATGCCGCAGTTGGGCCCCAGGGCAAAGAGGGATTCGTAATCCAGGCCGGCGATGGCTCCCTTGTATTTGCCCTCCTTCACCTTGGCCCATTGTTCGCAGGCGATGGAGCAGCCGGCGCAGCCCACGGCCTTGATGGTGTAATGCTCGTGCATGTACTCGCCGCTAACCTCTTCGGCGTGCTCGAAAACCGTCTCGCGGAAGTTGCGCGTGGGCAAGGTACCCATCTTGTTCATGTTCAACACGTTGGTGGGCGTGCCCAAGATGCGATACTTTTGCGTGCCCGGGCCCTGGCTGGCCTTGATCAGTTTCAGCGTCTCGGCCAGCAACCCTTGAGGATCGGCCACGGTGATGGGATGCGAGCCCCGGAGGGCGATGGCCTTGAGCTTCTTGGAGCCCATCACGGCGCCGTTGCCTGTGCGCCCGGCCTGGCGACCATCGTTATCGATGGTAGCATAGAGCACCAGATGCTCCCCCGCCGGGCCGATGGCGGCGACGCGGATGTTCTCATCGCCCAACCATTCGCGGATGGCCCGCTGTGTCTGGGTGGTGCCCATGCCCATGAAGGAGCCGGCGTCGAGGAATTGCACCGTGTCGTCATCAATAAAGAGCACGGTCCATTTGGGCGCCTGGCCCTTGATCACGATCCCGTCCCAGCCGGCGCGGCGCATCATCTCGGAGAAATAGCTTCCGGAGAGGGAATCGCCGATGAACCCCGTAAGGGGCGATTTGGAGGCCACGCTGTGCTTGGTGCCCACGGGCATGGTGGTGCCGGCAAAGGCGCTACAGGCAAAACACAGGGCGTTCTCCGGGCCCAGGGGGTCGCATCCGGCCGGCGTGTTCGAGTATACCAGCCGCGTGGCCAGACACACGCCCCCCACATATTTTTTCAGGAACTCGGGGCCCACTTGTTCCACCCAGGTCTTTTGGGTGGAAAGATCAATGTGCAAGATCTTGCCGGTATAAGCATACATAATGCGCTACCCTCCTGCTTCGGCGAACATGAATAGCAAACGCTGGCCATCTTGGAGCGACATATCCAAATCCTTGGCCGCGTGGCGGCCATCCAAATAGACCAGATAGGACGGGTTGAGCTCGAACGTCTCAGGGGTGATGATGGGGCCGAGCAAAGCGGGATACTGGGCAGCAAGGTGCCTGAGGACATCGCGCAGGGTGGCCTGCTCAGGCAGAGCAAGGGAGACTTGCTTCGCCTGAGTCAATTTTCTGGCCAGCCCCAAGAACTCGACAGTGAGTTGCATCGAACGGCGCCTCTCCATAAGGCTATGGATAGCCTTATTATAGGCAGAATCGGCGAAAAATCAAGACCAACTTACACTTCTTTATCCAGTTTGCGCAGATGGGGAACACCCTTACCGTTGCTATTATAACCAATGTGGGCGCGCAAAGCAAGTTAAATTTTTGCTCCCAAGCAGCCTTTAAAACCCGACCTGCTGGGCCTGGTTGCGGCCCAGCAGGTCGGGAATCTTGCGATACTGCGTTGAGGACTCGGCAAGGCGAGGTGGGGTTTAGACGATGTCCTGGCCGTGGACCTTCATCCGGGTGCGGTGCAGCGGCCGGTAGCCCCGGGCTGCGTCCTCCGGCATGGGTAGGGAGGCCTCATCCGGCTTGTCGGAGATGCCGAAAGGCAAGACCCCTTGCCCCGCCAGGTATCGGGCCACGCTGACCACCTCGGCGGTGAGGACGATCTCTTCTGCCAACACCTGGGCCTCAGCGGCGTCATCGGGGAGGAGGTCCATCCGGGCCACGGTCTCGCGATATTCCACCCGCCGAAAGTCTTTGAAAGGGGTGGGGTCTTCGGCGGCCAGGCCGCGCACCACCTGGTCGTGGGTTGCGGCCAGCGCCGGCGGCATCTCGGCGCGGCGGGCCTCGCAATGGGCGACGAACTCGGTCATGCGGGTGAGCTTTTTGGCGGCCAGGTCCTGCCAAAAGGTCTCCACAGGATAGATCGCCGCCAGCACCATCAGGGTGATGTAGGCCAGATAGTCCTGGTTATCCTCGGTGAAGGGGTGGTATTCGGGTTGGTTCAGCGGGTCATAGATGGCGCGGAAGGCTGCCTCGTCGAGGGCGCCGCCCAGGGCTGCGCGCATGGTCCGGCGGATCGCCTCCACCCGGGCAGCGTCAATGACCTTGTCGTTGCGGCCCCGGGCTCCCAAGAAGGTCTTGTCCAGGTCCACCAGGAGGGCCGTGCCCTCGTCGCAGGGGAAATCGTTGGAGCGCACCCAGCGCAGGAAATCGGCCAGGGCCGCCCAGCGGTTGGCCACCATGAGCTCTCCCTGGATCTCGACCTTGGCCGGCTGGTTCAGCCGATCGGCCCCGATGAAACCCAGCAGGCGCAGCGAGCGGCCCACATTGCGGGCGGCGGTGCCGTCGTTCATCAAGGTATCGCCGATAAAGAGCACTTGGCGCAGCGGTGTTCTCACGCCCCGTTGTCGTTGGGCCTGGTGCAAATAATGGAGCAGCGCCTGGGCGTATTCCGGCGCTGTCTTGCGGGGCACATAGTAATGGTCAAGGCCGATGGCGGCCCACACCTCGCGCAGGCCGCCCAGTCCGGGCGCCATGGGCTCCAGGTTGCGGTAGACGACGTTATCGCCCAAAAAATCGGCCAAAGTTGCCTTGCGCCAGCTCATGGCTGCACCCTCCAAGCCTCCAGCATCCCTTGGGCCAGCATCAGCTCCGCGTTCAGGATGGCCCCGCCCGCCGCGCCGCGCACGGTGTTGTGGGAGAGGAGGACGAATTTATAGTCGAAAACTTGGCACGGCCGCACGCGCCCCACGGTGATGGCCATGCCCCGGCCCGCGTCGCGATCAAGGTAGGGCTGGGGCCGGTCCACCTCCTCGCGCACGATGATGGTGGGTTCCACCGCCGAAGGACAACCCAGGCGATGGGGCAGGCTGCGGAACCCTTTGAACGCGGCGATGACCTCCTCCAACGAGGCGCGCCGTTCCAGCTCCACCGAGACGGTCTCCAGGTGGCCATCGCGGGTGGCCACCCGGTTGCACGAGGGGCTGATGGTGATGGGCGCGGGGATCACTGTGCTTGCGTCGGCGGATAGGGCGCCCAAGATCTTTTGTGGCTCTTGGGCCATCTTTTCCTCCTCGCCGCCGATGTAAGGGATGACATTATCCAGGCTATCCAGCCCCGGCACCCCCGGATACCCCGCCCCGGAGAGGGCCTGCAAGGTGGTGACGATCACCCGGCGCAGGCCAAAGGCATCGTAGAGGGGCTTGAGGGCCAAGGTCAGGCCGATGGTGGAACAGTTGGGGTCGGTGACGATGAACCCCTTGCTCCAGCCACGGCGCCGTTGCTGTTGGGGCACCAGGCGCACATGGTCAGGGTTCACCTCTGGGATGAGCAGGGGCACATCCGCGTCCATGCGGTGGGCGCTGGCGTTGCTGAACACGCCATAGCCCGCCGCGGCCATTCTCTCTTCGACCTCCCTGGCGATGCCGGCCGGCAGCGCAGAGAAGACGATGTCGCAATCCAGACCCGGCTCGCAGGGATGCACCATCATCTCGGCCACATCAGGGGGGCAGGGGGTGGGCAGCCGCCAGACGCAAGCCTGCCGGTAGGGCACCCCCTCCGAGCGCTCCGAGGCCGCCAAAGCCGTGATCTGGAACCAGGGGTGGCCCGCCAAAAGCTGGATGAACCGTTGGCCCACGGCGCCCGTCGCGCCCAGAATGCCGACACGCAGGGGTCTCATGTTTCCCTCCTCCTCAGATCTGGTCCAGATCGAACTGTTTGTGGATGGCCCGCACGCCCTCGTCCACATCGTGCTGGCTCACCACCAGGGAAAGATTATACTCCGACGAGCCTTGGGCGATGGAGATGATGTTGATGTTGCGGTTGGCCAAGGCGCCAAAGACCCGGGCAGCGATGCCGGGCTTGCCCATGATGGCCGGGCCGACCACGGCGATGATGGCCACCTCATCCTGGCGGCCCACCCGGTCCACGTCGCCGCGCATCATCTCCAGCTCAAACTCTTTTTCCACCGCCTCCACCACGGCGGGCGTATCCACCGTGCGCACCAGGAAGCAGATATTCTGCTCGGAGGAGGACTGGGTGATCATCAAAATGCTGGCGCCGCTGCGGGCCACGGCGGTGAACACCCGCCCCGCCACGCCCGGCACCCCTTGCATCCCCCGCCCTTCCACAGTGACGATGCTCAGATTGCGGATGGCGGTGATCCCTTTGACCAGGGGCGTCTCGGCCACTTCGCGGCAGACCAACGTGCCGGGGTGATCGGGGTGGAAGGTGTTCAGCACCCGCACCGGGATCCCCAGCTCGGCCACGGGCTGGATCGTCTTGGGATGCAGCACCTTGGCGCCAAAGAAAGAGAGCTCTGCCACCTCGCCATAGGAGATGGTGGGCAAGGTGCGCG
>DAOTZU010000164.1:0-12072 GCA_034433995.1 Anaerolineae bacterium | reverse complement strand
TCGGGCACATCGAAACGCCGCCCTGCGATCCAGTACGGATGGCAAAAGATGCCCAGCCCACCCCCCTCGCGGATGCGCCGAAAGCACCACACGCAGGCCGCATACTGGAGGGGATCCACCCCCGCCGGCGGCGCGGGCAGGCGCCGGGCCAAATCTTCCACCTCGGCACGATAACTGGCCTGGCTGAAGCGCTCGTTCAGGCTGAAGCTCCCCCCGAAATTGACCATGTGCACCGAACACTCGGGCGGATGCACCTCCTCCCCCGGATAAAGGCGCATATCCAAGGGCACATCGGCAAAGGCGCGGATGGCCTCCAACGAGGGCGCGTAACGGCGATGGTCGGTGATGGCGATGAAATCCATCCCGATCTCGCGGCAACGCGCCGCCACATAGGCAGGGGATTCCAAACCATCGGAATAATAGGTGTGGAGATGGAAATCCCCCTTGTAGGGCCAAAGGGGCAAAAGATCCTCCTCCAAAGCATAAAGGTGGAACTCGGCCCCCGTTCGACCTTGCTCGGCCGGAGAGGTCTCCAAGATCAGCATGTATTCTCCCTCGCCGCCAAAAGTGTGGGCGAAGCACAGCGCGCCGCCCTGCGGTCGCAGGGTGAAGCGGGCAGGGCCCAAAGCCGCGGACTCGTTGAGGCTGTAGAGGGTGATATCATACTCTGCCTCAGCAGGCCAACGCCAGTCTGGGAACAGTGGGCGCAAGGTGAGGACGACACGGCGGTTGGCGGGCACAACCCGGGGGAAGAGATCATAATAGCAATACTCTCTGCGCATAGGATGCCTTTCATAGAGACCATGATGCGGGACACGGGAGAGTATAGGCGGAGCGGCAGCCGATGGTCAACTGGAAGAGCGGGCGTTCCATCCACCTTCTGGGCGGCGGCGTGGGCTCAAGCCCGACGCCTCTTGTTGCCGGCCCAGGGCGCGGGTTGGGTGGACGGGGCGCAAGCATCATGCGCTTGACAACGTTGTCCCAAAGGCCTATTCTGGTTAACAATCCTTTAACCTATCTCCCAAGCGGGAGAACCCAGGAGCGCTCCCCGATGTCTTGGCGCAGAAACGTTATCATCCTCTGCTTGGCCCAGCTCCTCACCATGATCGGCTTCTCGGCCTATCTCCCCTTTTTGCCCTACTATGTGCAAGAACTGGGCGTGACCGATAGCGCCCAAGTGATGTCGTGGGTGGCCTGGTTCAATAGCGGCTCGGCCATCGCCATGATGATCTTTGCCCCCATCTGGGGCGGTCTCTCCGATCGCTACGGCCGCAAGCTGATGTTGGTGCGGGCCACCTTGGCGGGGACGGTGTTGGCCTTTCTCATGGGGTTGACCCGTTCGCCCAGCCACCTGGTGGTGCTGCGCATCCTGCAGGGGGTCTTTTGCGGCACGGTCTCGGCGGCCCTGACTTTGGTGGCCACCGAGACGCCGGAGGAATCCCTCGGCTGGGGACTGGGGTTGATGCAGACGGCCCAATTCGTGGGCCAATCTTTGGGGCCGGTGGTGGGCGGGGTGGCCGCCGACGCCTTGGGTTACCGCGCCGTGTTCCCCATCGCCTCGGCGTTGATGGCCATATCCCTGAGCGGCATCGTCTTCTTGGTACACGAACACGCCAAGCCCTTGGCCCCAAGGGCGCTCAAAAGCACGCTAGCCTGGCGGATCCCGCTGAGCCGGGAGGCTTTGCAGCGGGTCAACCGCAATGCTGCCGTGCTGATCTTGGCCCTGGCCGTGAACAGTTTTGCGGCAGCGGTGCTCAGCCCCGTGCTCTCCCTGTTTATTCAATCCCTCAGCGGGAGCGAGATGTATCTGGGCACCTGGGCCGGCTCCATCACCGCCATCGCAGCCCTCACTTCATCGGCGGCCGCGCTGGTCATCGGCCCTCTGGGCGATAAATGGGGCCAGAAACGGGTGCTCCTGGCCTGCGTCATCGCCGGCGCGTTGATCCACGTGCCCCAGGCCTGGGTCACCAGCACGGTGCAACTCTTGGTGCTGCGGGCCATCCAGGGGATTTTTATGGGGGGCATCATGCCCACGGCCAACGCGCTGCTGGCCCAGACCACCGACATCAGCAAGCGCGGGACCGTCTTTGGCCTTTCGGCCAGCGCCCAGGCCGGCGGCCGCGCGGTGGGGCCTTTGGCCGGGGCGGCGGTGGCCGGAATCTGGGGCATGGCCAGCGCCTTCTGGGTGACGGCGGCCCTCCTGGGTTCCACGGCCGCATTGGTGGGTGGGCTGGTGCGCGCACCGGCCCACCCCGATCCGGCAGCATCCCCGGTGTGCGATCAAGAACACGCCCGGGCGGCCACCCCCACCTGCCCCTGAGGATCTCAGGGTTTCCAGTTCTGCAAAGCGGGGAAGGCCTTGATCTTGTCCTCCGGCCAGCCCAGCATGTGGCACTTTTCCCACATGTAATAGCAATAATTATCCCACGAGACCTCGCCGGGGCAGCGATGGTCAATATGGGGGATGAACCCGCCCTCGGCCACTGCCGGCTCCAGCCGGAGCAACTCTTGTAAGATCGCCTCGCGCCCCTCGTGGAGCATGAACTTGTTAAAGCCGCCGCGGATCAACAGCTCCCGGCCGTACTCCTTTTTCAGGGCCACCGGGTCGTTGCCGGGGTTCACCTCCAAGGGGAACATGCAGTTCAGGCCCACATCCAGCCAGAGGGGGATCAATTTCAGGATGTTACCGTCGCAATCGGTCCAGATGACATCGATCCCATGCTGGCGCAGCAGGCGCATCACCGGTTTCATGTGGGGCATGATGCGCTGGGCAAAGAAGGAGGGGCTGAGGATGGGCCCGCTGTTGAAGCAGATATCCTCCCAGCCGCCGGCGCAATCGAATTGGCCCCGCTCCAGCACCTCGGGCAACAACTTGAGCATCATCTCAGAGACATGGACGACCATCTCCTCCACCAGGTCGGGATCGTCCATGGACATGTAGGCCAGGTTCTCAAAGCCCACCCAATCGCGGATGCGTCCGATGAAGGAGCCAAAATGCACGTGGGTGGGGTTGGTGGTATGGCGCGTCATCTCCTCGCCGGCGCGCAATTCCTCCGGCGTCAAGCGGCGGGAGGGATGGTCAGGATCGAGAAACTCATCGCGGAAGGCCTCCCATGTGGCCCGATCGCGGATGGGAAACTCTTCAAAATGCGGGATGGTGCGGGTGCCGGAGGTCTGTTCCTGCCGCAGCACGCCCAGACCATCACGATAGGTGATGGTGTGGTCGGTCTTTTCGATGATCTGGATGGGACGCAAGGGCCGGGCATCAAGACGCGGGCTAAAGCTCTCGAACTGTTCCACGCCAAAGTACTCTTCCACCAGACGATCGGGGATACGTCCATCGGCCTGGCGAAAGGACTTGGGGAGATGGCCCTGGGCCATCCAGTCCTCTTTGAGCTCGTCCCAGTAGCCGAACTCCAGATTCGAGATATAGTCCACGTGCTGATAGTGCATGGTGCGGTTAAAGCGTTCCCGGGGGGTGAGATCGGCGCCGAAACGGCCCTCTCCCTGACGAATGTCGGTCATGCTGGCCTCCTTGGCAAGTGTAGTAGCGAGATGATAATCCATTTGCGCCAGTCTGTCGAATGGCCTACACTTACGAGCATCAACCTCCGGAGGTGTGCCCATGGTTGAAATGTCCAGCCGCGAGATCGTCCGTCGTTGTATCACCTTTGCCGATCCGCCGCGCATCGCCATGTCCTTCACCACCATGCCCATCGCGGGGCGTGTCTGGTCCTTCGATGATTTCGCCTCGGTGAGCTACGGCCCCGATCCCAACTTTCACCCCCGGCGGGAGAACGAATCCGAATGGGGTTATGTGATGACCACCTTCGACCCCACCGGCGAGAACATGGGCCAGCCCAGGGAGAACCCCCTGGCCGGCGGCTGGGAGCTTTATGAGCATTACCGTTGGCCTGATTTCGACCACCCCGCGCGCTATGCAGATCTCGACAAGCAGGTGGCCGCGGCCCATGCCCAAGGCAAGTACGTCTATACCCACATCCCCTCGCTGATGCTCCTGGCCAGCGCCCTGCGGGGTATGGAGAACTGGCTCTTGGACCATCTGCTCCATCCCAGCGAGCTGGGCGAGCTTCTCGACCGCATCACCGAGATCCGCCTCAAGATCATTGACCGGGCCCATCGCGCCGGCGTGGATGGCGTCATTACCTGGGATGACATGGGCACCAACGAACGGGGGTTCGTCTCGGCAGAGGTCTTTCGCCGCATCTACTTCCCTCGCTACAAACGGGCCATCGATGCGCTGCACGAGCGCGGGATGCACCTGTTGCACCATTGTTGCGGCAGCGTCCGAGAATACATGGATATGTTTGTGGAGGCCGGCCTGGACGTGCTCCAGCTTGACCAGCCCAACTTGATGGGCATTGATTGGCTCAGCGAACACTATGGGGGCAAGCTCTGCTTCTGGAACCCCGTGGATATCCAGACCACCGCGCCCACCAACGATCCGGAGCGCATCGCCGACGAAGCGCACCACCAGGTGTGGGCCTTTGGGCGCTTTAATGGCGGTTTCATGGTCAAGGCGTATTATCAGCCCGGCTCCATCGGCATGACTGTGGAGGCCGCCGAGGCCCAGTATCAGGCCTTTATGCGCTACGGCCGGTACCCCCTCATCCCGTATCCGCAGCGCTAGGCACATCCCCGGCCCAGAGGGCGCTTGAGCCTACGAAACCCACAAAAAAAGCTACGCCAGGCAAGAATCCTTGGCGTAGCGTGACAAGTATCCTCTTGCGCCTGGGAGCTGCCCCGGCCTCAATGATAAGCGGGCAGATAGCTCCCGTGGGCGGCGATCAACTCATCGCATAGGGCCACGATCTCGTCAATGGTCAACTCGGCCGCCGTGTGGGGATCGAGGAGGGCCGCCTGATAGATGTACTCCTTGCGCCGGGTCAACGCGGCCAGGATGGTCAGCTCCTGCACGTTGACGTTGGTGCGGGTCAAGGCGGCGCACTGGGGCGGCAGGTCGCCCACGTAAGTGGGGGTGATGCCGTTGCGATCGGCCACGCACATGACCTCCACACAACAATCGGTGGGCAAGTTGGTGATCAACCCTTTGTTGAGCACATTGCCGCCGAAGGTAAAGGGCTTGCCGGTAAGGACGGCCTCAAAGATAAAAGAGGCATACTCGTGGCCGCGCTGGTGCATGAGGGGTTTATCCGCCAAGAGTTCTTGCTTCATCTGCTCCCAATCGGCGATCTGCTTGCGGCACCGGCGGGGGTATTCGTCCAGGGGGATGTGGAAACGCTCGATCAGCTCCGGCGCCCTGGCCTTGATGAACCACGGCACGTACTCGCTGGAATGCTCGCTGGACTCGGTGACATAGTAGCCGAACCATTTCATAATCTCGAAACGCACGGCGTCTTTGTATTTATAAGCGGGCAGTTCCGCGCGGCGCTTGATCTCTGGATAGAGATCCTCCCCATGCCGCTTGATCTCCAAAAGCCATCCCTGATGATTGATGCCGGCGATCTTCCATTGCAGATCATCATAGGGGAGGTCCAATTCGTAGCAGAGGTGTGAGGCGCAGCCCTGTACGCTGTGGCATAGCCCCACCGCGCGCACGGCGCTGGCCTTGAGGATGGCGCCGGTGAGCATGGCCATGGGGTTGGTGTAGTTCAGCAGCAGCGCATCGGGAGCCACCTCCTCAATAATGCGGCAGTAATCCAGCATCACCGGGATGGTGCGCAAGGCGCGAAAGATGCCACCGATGCCCAGGGTATCGCCGATGGTCTGGCGTAAACCGTACTTTTTGGGCACCTCAAAATCGATCACCGTGGCCGGTTCATAGCCGCCCACCTGGATGGCATTGACCACAAAATCTGCACCCCGCAGGGCCTCGCGGGCATCCTCCGCGAGGTGCGCGGTGATGGTCACCCGGCTCCCCAAGGTGCGGTTGATATTGTTGAGCATCACCTCCGAAACATGGAGCCGGTCAGGGTCAATATCCACCAGGCTGATCTGGGCATCCTTCAGGCATTCCACATGGAGGCAATCCCCCAGCACGCTCTTGGCAAAGACCGTGCTTCCCGCGCCGAGAAACGCTATCTTGGTCATCCCCTCCCCCTTTCAGAGTCATAGTGCCCCCGATGGTAGCCCAAGGCGGTGGCAGCGTCAAATCTTACGGAATCTCTAGGATGCTTTTATGCAGGGTTTATCCCCGGCAGAAAAAATTAGTCTATAAACATAATAGAGGAAGAAAGGAGGACAACAACGTCATGGAAGATCGCCAAGCGGGTCTGACGTTGATCGAGCTGCTCATCATTTTGATGGTTTTGGGCATCCTATTGGGCATCACCGCCTACCGCTTCTCCGACCTGCTCAATTATGCCCAGAATCTCTTGGCCAAGGTGGAGTTGGACCAAGTGCAAAAGGGGATGTGGGCCTACATGGTCTCACAAGAGATCGCGACTGTGCCCACCGCGGAATGCGTCTCTGATTTCGGCTTGGCCGAGCCGCAGCTCTGGCCGGATTATCTCAAGAAACGCACCCCCGGCGGCGGGCGGAGCTACAGCTGGGACGCGGCCGGCAACATCACCCCTTGCGCCACCACCCAACCGGTGGGCGGGCAAACTGCCGGCACACCCACACCCACATCCGCGCTAGCCACACCGACACCCACGCCCACTTCTCCGCCGGCCACGCCCACCATCACACCCACCCCCTCGCCCACCTTGCCCAGCGGCTTGGCTTCCTTGCGTTTGACCTCCATGTGCTCGCCCGACCCAGCCAGCTATCGCGTCTGGCGAGTGCGCAACCCCAACGCCGTGGACGTCCCCTTCACCTGGGAGGTGGTGGGCGCCGGCCAAACCGGGGTGGGCCTGGCCCTGGCCAATAGCGACGTCTATTTCCAGACGATCACCGTCCCCGGCTCCAACACGGTGCGCATCCTGGTGGATGGCGTCCAGCATGACGTCAAGGCCAGCACGACCGCCCACTGTCCGCAACCGACCGCCACGCCGACCCTGACGGCGACGCCCTCGCCCACGGCCACGTTCACGCCGGCCCCTTCGCCCACGCCCACCCGCACCCTGACGCCCACCAGCACGTTCACGCCCACCCGCACGCCCACGCCGACGCCCACCTACGGCGCCCCCAAGAAGGCGCTGATCCCCAGGGTGTATTGTGTGCAGAATAACGGCGATGGCACCTACACCGCCTTCTTTGGCTACGAGAGCCTGAACGACGCGCCGGTGTATCTGCCCATCGGCCCCCAGAACAAGCTCACCCCCGGCGATGAGGATCAAGGCCAGCCCACCATCTTTTATCCGGGCACCCACGCACTGGTCTTCAAAGTATCCTTTGACCGCTGGAGCTCTGTGGTGTGGCACTTGAATCGCCGGCAGGCGCAAGCTTCTCGCTTCTCGCGATCTTGTTCGGGAGTGCCCATCATCCCCAAGCCATTGCCTATCGAACCGCCCCGGCCGCCAGAAATCATGTGAAACGCCCATCCCGCAGGCCGCGCATCCTTGGCCTGCGGGATTTTTTAAATCCGCAGGGACCCCGGCAAGAGCTGTGCGCTCCCCGGCGGCCCCTGCTGCGCCGCCGCTACGCGATGGGAGGCTCATGCAGCAGGGCGTATCTCGTCTTGTACCGACCATTGGCCAAGGCGATGGCCAGGGTGATCGCCCCAAAAAAGAGGGCTGAGAGGATAAAGATGTTGCGGGTGCTGGTGGCGTTCACCAGGGCCGCGCCGAGCAACGGGCCCACGGCGAACCCCACCGAGGCCGCGCTGGTGTTCAACCCCAGCGCCGCTCCGGCCTTTTCCGGCGAAGCCTGCTCCACCACCAAAGCGCTGGTGCTGGGGGCAATGCCTCCCCGGAAAAAGCCCTGGAGCGCTTGAAATAGTCCCAAGGTAAAGGGAGTACGGGAGAAAGCAAGGGGGAAGTAAAGCAACGTCGTCACCGCCGCGCAAGCCAACAAGGTGGCACGGTAGCCCAACCGATCGCTCAAACGACCGATGACCAGCGCCGAGACGGCCGACGCAAGGGCCGCCACGCCCGAGATGGTACCCGCGGTGGAGGCCAAGCGCTCTGTCTGCGCCACCAGCCTCTGGATGAGGATGGGCAAAACGGGGCCCAGCATGCTCACCGTCAGGTTGATGGCCAGGTTCACCCCGATCAGAAGCACGAGATAAGGCGAGCCCAAGAGGCCGCGCAACGCGCGCAGCGGGCTTTCCTTGCGCGCGTGCAAGGCCATGGCGTGGCTTTCGGGAGGCTCGTTCACCCAGAAGAGGATGAGGACGAAACCCACCAAGACAATGCCCGCAGAGACGAAAAAAGTGGAGCGATAACTCAAGGCATCGCCGATGTAGCCGCCCATCATCGGCCCCAGCGAGGAGCCGACAAAGACGGCCGTCTGCACCAGGCCCAGGCCGTAGGCCAGACGGTCCTTGGGCAAGGTGGTGGCCACCAGCGCCGACGCCGCCGCGGGCGTGCCTGTGAGGCATCCTTGGACCACCCGCAGAAGCATCAATTGCGCCGGTGTGCGCGCCAACCCCATCAGGATGAGCACCAACACCGTGGCCGCCATAGCCCGCACCAGCATGATCTTGCGGCCGTATCGGTCACCCAAGGTGCCCCAAATGGGGGTAAAAACGGCGAAACTGATGGCCCCCACCGATTGGTAAGCCCCCGTCCAGGTGGCAACCTCCGCCGCCCGGGTAATCCCCATCTGCTGGATATAATAGGGAATCAGGATGAAACTGGCCTGAAAGCCCAAGATGGCCAATATCTCGGCAGCGACGGTGGCCCAGAGGTTGCGCTGCCAGGAGAGGGTCGTTCCTTTTGCTTGCAAAGCTCTCACCGGCCTTACAGGGGATTATAGAGGATTATAAACCCGGGAGATGGAGCGTCAAATCTGGGGTGTCGAGAAATGCCCCCGTCGGTTAGAAACCGACGTCTGGGGATGGTAAGCCCGCGCCGCGGGCTTGGCAAGCAGAGCCGTCGGATTCTATCCGACGGCGGGCAAGGCGTCTACACGTCTTTTTTCAACACCCTCGTCAAATCTGGGGTTGGCAATCTTGCCTTTCTGTGGTATCCTTGGTACAAAGGCGGCCGAAAGGTCGCAGGAAGTGAGGGCAAAAGACGATGCTCCGACAAAGCTATGAGCGGCAAATGCAGAGCCTGGAGGATGAGATCCTCGTCCTGGGCAGCATGGTGGAAAAGGCCTTGGTGGATGCGGTGGATTGCCTCAAACGGCGCGATTTTGAGGGCTCCAAGCGGATCATCGCGGGCGACCGCCAGATCAACGCCAAACGCTTTGCCATCGAAAGCGACACCTTGGTGTTGATCGCCACCCAGCAGCCCATGGCCGTGGATCTGCGCGTCTTGGCGGCCATCTTGGAGATCTCCACCGAATTGGAACGCATCGGCGATTACGCCAAAGGAATCTCGCGGATCAATTTGATGATCGGCGAACAACCCTTGATCAAGCCATTGGTGGATATCCCCCGCATGGCAGCCAAGGCGGCGGATATGCTGCATCGCGCCCTGGACGCCTTTGTGCGGCGAGATGTGGATTTGGCCCGCTCCATCCCCAAAGAGGACGACGAGGTGGACGCGCTCTACAACCAGGTGGACCGGGAATTGCTCACCTACATCATCAGCGATCCCAGGGTATATGAGCAGGCGAGCCGTTTGATGTGGGTGGCCCATAACCTAGAACGCGCCGCCGACCGCGTGACCAACATCTGCGAACGGGTGGTCTTTACCGTCACCGGCGAGATGAGAGAGCTGGATGTGGAGGAGGGTCTGGAGGACCAGTGAGCACCGACGATGTGGTCGGCCAGTTCCAGCGCGCCCTGGCCCTGGACGCCCAACGGTGGCACGCGGCCTGGCAGGCGCGCCTGCAGCACCACCCGGCCACCATCCGCTTCGACCGTCCCTTCAAGACGCTCCCCGTCAGCCTGACGGGCACCTCCTGTGCCTTGAACTGTGCCCACTGTGGCGGCGTGTATCTGCGCCATATGCAGCCCATCGGCGAGGCGCCCCTCAAGGCCGAGGCCGATGGTTTTACCAGTTGTCTCATCTCCGGCGGCTGCGATGCGCGGGGGCGGGTGCCTTTTGCCGGTCACCTGGATGAGGTGGCCCGTCTGCGCCATGGGAGGCGGCTCAACTGGCATGTGGGGATGATGGGCGAGGAGGAGCTGCGGACCATCCTGCCTTATGTGGACGTGATCTCGTTCGACTTGGTGGGCGATGCCGAGACGGCGCGGGAGGTCTATGGGCTGAACCTCACCCTGGAGGATTATCTGCGCCAGCTGGACATGCTAGAGCGCCATACCCGCGTGGTGCCCCATCTGACCATCGGCCTGCGTGGTGGCCGCCTCAGCGGGGAATGGGCCGCCCTGGAAGCCCTTAGCCCAAGGGCGCCGGAGACGCTCATTCTGCTCATCTTGATCCCCACGCCGGGCACCGCCTATGCCCATTGCGTCCCGCCCGCGCTGGCGGAGGTGGCCGACCTTTTCCTGAGGGCACGGATCCTGTTGCCCACCACGAGGCTGTATCTCGGCTGCATGCGGCCCAGGGGCGCCTATCGCCAGGCGGTGGATGAGCTGGCCGTGCGGGCCGGGCTGAACGGCCTGGTCAACCCCTCCCGCTCGGCGGAGCGCGCCGCCCAAGAGTTGGGCTTGGAGATCATCTGGGGGGAAGAATGTTGCGCCCTGGGATGAACGAGCTCCCCACAGACCCCGGCGATGAGGACACTGTGTGGCGGGTTTCCTCCGGCAGCGCCACCGTTTTGGGCCTCAGCGACCAGCGGGTGGACGTGGCCCCCACCACGGCGTACCTAATGTTGGGCGAGCGCTGCCGGCGCAACTGCGCCTTCTGCGCCCAGGCCAGGGCGAGCCTCGCCCCCGAGGGAGCACTTTCGCGGGTGATCTGGCCCCCCTTCCACACCGGAGAGGTGGTGGAGGCCGTCGCCCGCGCCCATGCTGAGGGGCGCATCCAGCGGGCCTGTTTCCAAGTGACGGTCACCCCCGGCCACATAGAGGCCACCCGGCGCGCCGTGGAGCGCCTGGCCACGCGCTCGGCGGTGCCCATCTGTGCCTCGGTGGCTCCGGGGAAGGTGGAGGAGGTGGAGGCGCTGCTCGCCGCCGGCGCTCAACGGGTGACCATCGCCCTGGACGCGGCCTGCGAGCGGGTTTACGCACAGGTGAAGGGCGGATCATGGGCCCGCACGTTGGCCCTTTTGGAGGAATGCGCCCAGCGCTTTCCAGGGCGGATGGGCACCCATCTCATCGTGGGGCTGGGTGAGACGGAGCAAGAGATGGCCCTCCGTCTGCAACAGATGGCCGATTGGGGCGTGGGCGTGGGCTTGTTCAGCTTCACCCCGGTCGCCGGCACCCCTTTGGCCGGGCGCCAGCCGCCGCCTTTGGCGCAATATCGCCGCATGCAGGCGGCCCGGTGGCTTATCGTCCAGGGGCTGGACCGGGCAGAGCATTTCCGTTTCGCGGCCCAAGATGGACGGCTGGTGGCCTATGGGCTCAGCCGGCAGCGCCTGCGAGAGGTTCTGGCCACCGGCGAGGCCTTTCGCACCTCCGGTTGCCCAGGTTGCAACCGCCCCTACTACAACGAGCGCCCTTCCGGGCCACTGTACAACTATCCTCGGCCGTTGACACCCGCCGAGGCCCAACGAGAGATCGAGTATCTGCTCAAAAGCCTGGAATACCACTGAGGCACGGAGAACACGGAGAGAAACTGGAGATGCTCCGTGCCCTCCGTGTCTCGGTGGTGAGGGAACATCTTGTGCTCTGGCAACACGGAGGCACGGAGAACACGGAGAGAAACAGGAGCTTCTCTGTGCCCTCGGTGTCTCGGTGGTGAGGGAATATCTTGTGTGCTGGCAACACGGAGGCACAGAGAACACGGAGAGAAACGGGGGATTCTCTGTGCCCTCCGTGTCTCGGTGGTGAGGGGAATATCTTGTGTGCTGGCAACACGGAGGCACGGAGAACACGGAGAGAAACGGGGGATTCTCCGTGCCCTCCGTGTCTCGGTGGTGAGGGAACATCTTGTGCTCTGGCAACACGGAGGCACGGAGAACACGGAGAGAAAC
>DAOTZU010000163.1:0-15303 GCA_034433995.1 Anaerolineae bacterium | reverse complement strand
CGCGCGCTTTATCCCCTTCTGCAATGTGGACCCACGGGCGTTGACCAATTCTCCTTTCGCGCCCTTGGGAGAACTGCTGCGCCACTACCGCGACCAGGGCTGCAAAGGGCTAGGCGAAGTGTGTGCCAATTTGCCCTTTCGCGATCCGCTGGTGCAGAACCTCTTCCGCCATTGCCAAGAGGTGGGCCTACCGGTGACCTTTCACATCGCGCCCCACATCGGCGGCTATTATGGGCTGTACGACGATCCGGGCCTGCCCCAACTGGAGTGGACCCTGCAAGCCTTCCCGAAGCTAAACTTCCTGGGGCATTCGCAGCCCTTCTGGGCCGAGATCGCCCCCTTGGATACAGTGGGCGAACGGGCGGGCTATCCCAAAGGACCCATCCGCCAGGAGGGGGCGCTGCCCAAACTATTTCGCAAATACCCCAACCTCTATGGCGACCTCTCCGCCGGCAGCGGCTACAACGCCCTGGCCCGTGACGAGGACTATGCCGTGCGCTTTTTGGAGGAATTCCAGGATCGGCTGCTCTTCGGCACCGACATCTGCGCCCCCGACACCCCCACGCCCCTGGTGGACCTGCTCCTCAAGCTGCGCAACGAGGGCCGGATCAGCGAGACAGTCTTTCAGAAGGTGGCGCGGGAGAATGCGGTGCGGATACTGGGACTGTAGAGCACGAGAGACAGAGACACCAGATTGCCCTGGGCTGTAATTCGGCTATACTTTGGGTAGGGATCAGTGAGGAAAGGGGTTTCTGATGGATGCGGCCCGAACCGTCGCCGCCGTGTGGCCTGAACAAGCCATCAGCCTACAAGATGTGGAACACGCCGACCAACGGCTGTACCAGTATTGGGCGGCCAAATTTGTGCTGCAACCCTCGCTGACGCGTTCATTGGTCAGTTTTCAAGCCAACAAGGACAGAGCAGCCTACCGCTGGTACAAATTCAAAGAAGCTTTTTCAGCTGAATTGGTAGAGTACCTGCTGCAAAAGTATCGCGTCACCACGGGTAGGATCCTCGATCCCTTTGCAGGCAGTGGCACCGCCCTTTTTGCGGCAAGTCAGATGGGGCTGGATGCTGAGGGGATCGAACTCTTGCCCATCGGCCAACAAATCATCGCCACCAGACAATGCTTAGAGCGCACGTTCACCGCTGAGGATTTTGCCATTCTGCGGCGTTGGCGAGAAACACGTCCCTGGGAGCGTACGGACGCCCGTGTTCCTCTGCCAACGCTACGGATCACCCGTGGCGCCTATCCTGAAGAAACGGTGGAAGCCATAGAACGCTATTTAGGAGCTCTTCAAAAGGAAAACAATCGCGTCCAGCTGGTGTTACGGTTCGCCCTTTTGTGCGTTCTGGAAGCTATCAGCTATACACGCAAAGACGGACAATATCTCCGTTGGGATTACCGCTCTGGCCGCCGCCAAGGCAAGAAGCGTTTTGATAAAGGAGTTTTGCCCACCTTCGCCCAGGCCATCACTGAAAAGCTTGAAGAGATTCTGGCCGATCTGCAACCTCCCCACGTGCAGGGCCAGCTGTTTCCCCTTCAAAAAACGCGCGGTGAGATCATTTTACACGCCGGTTCTTGCTTGAAGGTGCTGCCCACTTTGCCCGATGACGTCTATCAGGCGATTGTCACTTCACCCCCCTATTGTAACCGCTACGATTATACCCGTACGTATGCTTTGGAGTTGGCCGTGTTAGGCATCGGGGAACAAGAGTTGGTGGACCTACGCCAGGAGATGCTCAGTTGCACCGTCGAGAACCGCCCCAAAGATCTATTGCTTCTGAATCCACGCTGGACAAAGGCATTGGCAGCCGCCGATAACCAAGAATTGCTCCAGACGATATTGGGCTATCTCGAACAGCAGAAAGCTTTAGAACTCTTGAACAACAATGGCATCCCCCGGATGGTCAGGGGCTATTTCTATGAGATGGCCTGCGTGATCGCCGAGTGCGCCCGGGTGCTGCAACCTGGCGCGCCGCTGTTCATGGTCAATGACAATGTGCGTTATGCCGGTGCCAGTATCTCGGTGGACATGATCCTTTCCAGCTTGGCCGAACAATTAGGCATGGAGGTAGAGCAGATCCTTGTCTTGCCCAATGGCAAGGGCAACAGCAGCCAGCAAATGGGCGTGCATGGACGCGAGCCGCTACGCAAATGTGTCTACGTATGGAGAAAACCAAGGTGAAAGCAGATAAACCCTACCTTGAACATCTTGGCAGCAGCGCAGATTTGGTCACAACATATGCCGAGATCAGGGCAGGGTTTCTGGCGCTGGCCCTGGAAAAGAGCCGTCGGGCCACCCCCTTTGTCGCCGAGGCCAGAGCACTTAAAGCAGCGGCCACCCAAGCCAGGTCGCCATGGGATTTGCTTTCGTTGGAGGAGATTCAGCCGGCTCTCTTGAGCGCAGCCGGGATATCCGACAAGGCAGCGAAACATCTTCAACCTGAAGACAGATTGGAAGCCCTGCAACGGTTGATCAGGACACATCTTGAACCTGCCGGGACGGCGTTCGTTGAAGAGTTGGTGTTTCGCTTTTTGTTAACACGCGGTGATGCCCTCGGTGGATCTATGCGCAACATTGGCGGAGTAATGGCCCAACGTAAACTAACTCGTGCGCTCATCTCCACATTACGGCTTGCCGGCGTCCCCTATCGTTGGCTGCACTCCGCCAACAATACCTGGACCGAGATGTTGGAAGATGATGCCGACATCGAGCTATACGTGCGAGGTCTCGCTTGGGAGAGAAAAGTCTCTCAGAGCCGGACGGTGATCTATAATCTGACGGTGCCGTTGGTGGGGAACAACATTGATCTTAGCCTGTTCAACTGTGCACCTCAAGAGCTCTCCCCCACTGTTTATCGGACGCCCACCGTCTATCTCGCCTTTGGCGAGCTCAAGGGTGGCATTGATCCTGCCGGCGCCGACGAGCACTGGAAGACAGCCCGCACGGCCCTGCAGCGCGTTCGGCAAGCGTTCGCTCAGGCAGATGTGACGCCTCATACCTTTTTCATCGGAGCCGCGATCGAGAAACGTATGGCCGATGAAATCTGGGCCGAACTGCAGCAAGGCTCCCTCACCAATGCCGCCAACTTGACCGATCCAAACCAACTGGCATCCCTGGCCCGTTGGTTGTGCAGCCTTTAACCCGTATAAGCTGATAGCCGCGGGCTACCGGCTATTTCCCAGGAGGTCCCTATCATGTCCGTCTCTTGTTGGCTAGCCAGCGCCCTAGAGCGCATCTACCCCGCCACGCCCGCCGGCGCGGCGCAAACCCTTGAACTCCTGGCCGCCCGGGGCGAGCGCGTCGCCTTCCAGGCCTGCTTGCGCAATCACGGCGAGGACGTCCTCACGGCGCGGCTGGCCCTGGCCGGCGGTGAAGGCTTGGCCTGCCAGGTGCGGCGGGTGGGCTATGTGCCCCAATGGCACCACAACACCCTCACGCCGGCGGAGGAGCTGGATGGCCTGGGCCATGTGCCCGGTTTGGTGCCCGATCCACTCTTGCCTGAGGATACCCTCACCGCCGGGCCCCTGGAGAGCCACGCCTTCTGGATCACCGTGGCCATCCCGCCCGACGCGGCCCCCGGCGCCTACGAGCTGAGCGCCCGCTTCCTCGTGGGCGAGGAGAGCCTACCGCCGTTGACCCTTCGCTTGGAGGTGCGCCCCCTGGTGGCCCAGCCGCCGAGGGATTTCCCCGTCACCCATTGGTTCTACGCCGACGCTTTATGCGATTGGTACCGCGTGGAGCCGTTCGAGGAGCGCTTTTGGGCCGTGGTGGAGCCGTATATGCGCAACCTGGTCACCCATGGGACCAACTGTCTTTACGTGCCCGTCTTTACCCCGCCCACCGACGGCGTCAAGCGGCCCACCCAGCTCCTACGGGTGACCACGCCGGCCCCCGGCCGTTACACCTTTGCTTGGGATGACGTGCGCCGCTGGGTGCGCCTGGGCCGGGCGTGCGGGGCGCAATATTTTGAATGGACCCACCTCTTTTCCCAGTGGGGGGTGAAGCAAGCCCTGCGCATCTACCGGGATAACGCCGATCCCACCTCCCTTCTTTGGCCGCCAGAGACCGAGGCAACATCCGAGGTCTATCGCAACTTCCTGGCCCAATTCCTGCCCGAGTTCCACACTTTCTTGCAGTCCGAGGACCTTTTGGAGCGCTCCTTCTTCCACCTCTCCGACGAGCCCCACGGCGAGGAACATCTCCAAGCCTATCGTCGGGCGCGGGCCATGCTGCGCGAGCTGGCCCCTTGGCTGCAGGTGGCCGACGCCCTGAGCGAGATCATCTACGGCCAGGAAGGGCTGACGGATATCCCCATTCCCTCCATCCGCACGGCAAACCTTTACCGCCAGGCGGGCATCCCCTCCTGGGTCTATTTCTGTTGCGGGCCGCGGGGGGCCTACCTCAATCGCTTGTTGGATACACCCCTACCCAAGATCCGCATGTCGGGCTGGCTCTTTTACCGCTTGGGAGCCAAGGGGTTCCTCCACTGGGGCTACAATTATTGGTATAAATCCCAGACCCAACAGCTCATAGACCCCTTTAGCGAATCCTCTGCCCTGGCCTGGCCTCGCTGGGCCTATGGCGATCCCTTTGTGGTCTATCCTGGCCCGGAGGGCCCTTTGGACTCTGTCCGCTGGGAGGTGTTCGCCGCCTCGCTGCAGGATTACGGCCTTTTGCAGACGGCGGGGATCGCGCCGGCGGATCCCCTGCTGGCCGAGATCCAGGATTATGACACGTTTCCCAAGACGGCGGCCTGGATCGAGGCAGCGCGACGGCGCATCTTGACGGCATAGCCCAAACAAGGCATTTGCTTTGTTTTCCCGGAGTATCTATAATACTTGCGGTTTGGCCTCTGGGGGGCTTGCAGAGGCCAAAACTCCTCGGAAAGGGGGTGAGGGCATGTTCACGCCGCGCCAAACATGATTGGCCCGTGAGACGATGCACGGGCTGCATTGCGTAACCGACCATGCCCTCGCGCCGTCCCTCTGCGGCGACCCCCTCATTCCTCTGGCCGCGCCCCACGGCCGGCGGTGAGCTCCGGCGCTGCGGTGGGGCCGGGTCGCGAGTGGCCCACACCGCACAACAAGGAGTTCACTGGCTATGGCACCTCGAGAATCCAGCATCAGCCGCTTCTTTGTCTCTCGCTGGGGGCCCATCCTCACCGGCATCGTGGTGGGGGTGTTGGCTCCGCTTTTGGTCAAGTGGGGCAACCCCGGCAACATGGGCATCTGCGTAGCCTGCTTCACCCGTGATATTGCCGGCGCCCTGGGTTTGCATCGGGCGGGGATCGTGCAATACATCCGCCCGGAGATCATCGGGTTCGTCTTCGGGGCGCTCTTGGCGGCGCTGCTCTTCCGTGAGTTCAAACCCCGCACCGGCTCAGCGCCCTTGGTGCGCTTTTTCCTGGGCATGTTCGCCATGATCGGCGGGTTGGTCTTCTTGGGCTGCCCTTGGCGGGCCTACTTCCGTCTGAGCGGCGGCGATTGGAACGCCATCCCCGCCATCCTGGGCCTGGTCGGCGGCATCGCCCTGGGCGTGGTCTTCCTAAAGCGAGGCTACAGCCTGGGCCGCAACCGCCCCGCCCCCCAGGCCGTGGGCTGGGTGATGCCCATCCTCATGCTCGGCCTGCTGCTCCTGCTCATCTTTGCGCCTCAATTCGGCCGCGACGCCAACGGCCAGCCCACCGGCCCCATCTTTTTCTCCAAGGAGGGCCCCGGTAGCCAACACGCGCCGTTGGTGATCTCCTTGGTGGTGGGGATCGTCATCGGGTTCCTGGCCCAGCGCAGCCGCTTCTGCACCGTGGGCGCCGTGCGCGATTGGATCCTCCTGGGCGATCGGCACCTGCTCAACGGCATCATCGCCCTGGTGGTGGCCGCCTTTCTCACCAACCTGGCCCTGGGCCAATTCAAGCCCGGTTTCGCCGGCCAGCCTGTGGCCCACACCAACGCCCTGTGGAATTTTGGCGGCATGGTCTTGGCCGGCCTGGCCTTTACCCTGGCCGGCGGCTGCCCCGGGCGGCAAGTGTTCCTCTCGGGCGAAGGCGATGCCGACGCGGGGATCTTTGTCCTGGGCATGCTGGCCGGTGCGGGGGTGGCCCACACCTTCAACATGGCCAGCTCTACCAAGGGGCCGGGGATCTATGGCCCGGCGGCGGTGATCGTGGGGTTGGTGCTCTGCATCATCATCGGCCTCACCATGCGTGAGCCGAGCAACGCGTAGGTTCACCACTGAGACACTGAGAACACGGAGAAAAACTCGCGCATCCTTAAAAGATGTGAAAAGTTCAACGAAAAAATATCTTTCTATGTCCTCCGTGTTAAAAGAAAGGAAAAATCATGGCCGAGAAGAAAATCGTGGATGCCCGCGGGCTCTCTTGCCCGCAGCCGGTGCTCTTGACCAAGCAGGCCCTGCGCCAGGCCGCGGGGGGCGTGGTGGAGGTGCTGGTGGATACCGTCACCTCGCGGGATAACTGCACCCGCGCCGCCCAGAAGGAAGGCTGGAAGGTGCAGGTGGAGGCACAGCCCACCGGCGGATTCAAGTTGGTGTTGACCAAATGATCTATCTAGACCATGCCGCTACCTCCTGGCCGAAACCGCCGGAGGTGATCCGCGCTATGGTTGACTTATTGGAGCGGGCCGGGGGCAACCCCGGCCGCTCCGGACATCGCCTCTCCATCGAGGCAGGACGCATCGTCTACGCCGCCCGGGAGGCCGTGGCTGAGTTTTTCGGCGCCCCCGATCCCATGCGGGTGGTGTTCACCGCCAACGTCACCACGGCCCTCAACCTTGCCCTCCGCGGCCTGCTGCGTCCGGGGGATCGCGTGGTCACCAGCAGCATCGAGCACAACTCGGTCATGCGCCCGCTGCGGGCCTTGGAACGCCAAGGGGTGCGCCTCACGGTGGTGCCCTGCGCCGCCGACGGTCGCCTGGATCCGGGCGCCTTGGCCCGGGCCGTGGAGCCGGGCACGCGGTTGGTGGTGCTCAATCATGCTTCCAACGTCATGGGCACCATCCTGCCTGTGGCCGAGGCCGCGACCATCGCCCACGACGCCGGCGCCCTGCTTTTGGTGGATGCCGCCCAGACGGCGGGGGTGTTGCCCATCCACATCATGGCGCTCAAGATAGACCTCCTGGCCTTCACCGGACACAAGGGCCTACAGGGACCGCCGGGCACGGGCGGGCTGGTCATCGCGCCCTGGGTGGATGTGACCACCTTGGAACCCTTGGTCCGCGGCGGCACGGGCAGCCGCTCCGAATTCGAGGAACAGCCCGATCTCCTGCCGGATAAATACGAAAGCGGCACGGCCAACAGCGTGGGAATCGCCGGGCTCGGGGCAGGGGTGCGTTTTGTCCAAGAGCGGGGCGTGGAGGCCATCCGCGCCCATGAGCTGGAACTGGCCCGAACCCTCTATGACGGCCTGGCCGGCCTACCAGAGGTGACGGTCTATGGCCCCCCCGACGCCGCCCTGCGCACCGGCACGGTCTCGTTCACCGTGGCCGGACGGCAGGTCTCCGAGTTCGGCCTGCGGCTGGACGAGGAGTATAACATCCTTTGCCGCGTGGGGCTGCACTGCGCCCCCGCCGCCCATCGCACCCTGGGCACCTTTCCCCAGGGCACCGTGCGCCTGGCGGTGGGGCTGGGCACCACCCTAGCCGAAGTGCACACCACCCTGCAAGCAGTGGAGAGGATCATCCGCGCATGAAAGTATATGGCGTCGTCCTCTTTTACACCACCTCAGCGGCCCTCAAAGCGGAAAAGGTCCTCAAAGCAGCGGGGCTGGAGATCAAGTTGATCCCCACGCCCCGCCAGCTCTCCAGCGATTGCGGCATGGCCCTACGCTTCGATTGGCCCCTGGCCCAAACTATCGAGGAGACATTGCGGGCCGCGCAAGTGGAACATGCGGGGGTACGCCAACTATAAAGCGCGCCAGGTACTGCGGCGAGATGAGCTGCCGCCCTCCTTCTATTGCTTGGCCGCGGGGCCCTGGGCCTCTTGCGGCATCACCGCCAACATCCGCTCCACCACGGGCGCAAACTCTTCCGCCGGGTACTCCTCCAAGCGGCCACTATCGGCCAAGAGGGCGATCTGGGGATTGATGGGGAGCCGCCCCAGGATGGGCGCGCCCACGGCCACCGCCACCTCCGCCGCCTGGCTCGGCCCGAAAAGCTCGTACTCTTTTCCGGTATCCGGGCAGCGGAAGTAGCTCATGTTTTCGATGATCCCCAGGATGGGGATGCCCAACTGGCTGGCCATGGCCGAGGCCTTGCGCACCACCATCCCGGCCAGGCCTTGGGGCGTCGTCACCAGGACGATGCCGTTGAGGGGGATGGTCTGCATCACCGTCAAGGTGGCATCGGAGGTGCCGGGGGGCAGGTCCACCACCAGGTAATCCAGCTCGCCCCAGACCACATCACCATAGAACTGCTTGATCGCCCCGCTGATCAGCGGCCCGCGCCAGATCACCGCCTGGTTGGGGTCCTCCAAGAGCAAGTTGATGGAGATGACCTTGATCCCGCTGGCCGTCTCCACCGGCAAGATGCCGATGGGGCTGCCCATGGGGCGGGCGCCATCGCGGAGCAACATCTTGGGGATGCTGGGGCCGGTGATATCGGCATCCAACACGCCCACCCGATAGCCCTTGCGCCGCAAGACCACCGCCAAGAGGGCCGCCACGGAGGATTTGCCCACGCCGCCCTTGCCGCTGACCACGGCCACGGCGTGCTGGATGTGATTGAACATCGCCGCCGAACCCTGCTCTTCCCGCGCCCGGCCAAAGATGCGTTCCTTCTCGGCCTGGGTCATGGCGCGGACGTTGATCACCACATCACAGACCCCCTCCAAGGCCAGCAGGCGCTCCCGGGCCTCTTGCTGGATCTGCCCACGCAGTGGGCAGGCCATGGTGGTCAACGCCAAGGTAAAGCTCACCACGCCATCCTGAAAGGTGAGGTCTTGCACCATGCCCAGATCCACGATGTTGCGCTGCAACTCGGGATCCATCACCTGGCGCAAAGCCTCGCGAATCTGCTCCAACTGGATCATCATGTGCCCCCTGAGAACGGTATCGGCCTTTGACGCTCAGCCATCAGCCTCCAGGACAAGAGCAATGATAG
Organism: Anaerolineae bacterium; assembly: GCA_034433995.1. Classification (GTDB taxonomy): domain Bacteria; phylum Chloroflexota; class Anaerolineae; order UBA1429; family UBA1429; genus DAOTZU01. The sequence goes on along the minus strand of DAOTZU010000163.1, from coordinate 6,185 downwards.
TACAATTTGATCAACAATCCAAAAAATCGAGGGCGTTTGACGCAGCTCTCCGGCGCCGCTACAATGGGGCCAGTACACACACAACCTTTACCAGAGCAGGACCCATGCCGAGACCCCTCATTTTGGACGACATCACGGACCTGCGTCGCCGGGCCGCAACGCCCTGGGGACGGCCCATCGCACAGGCTATCTTGGCCGAGGCGGCCGGGTTTAAACCTTATAGCGACGATGACCTGCGGGATTGGCCCACGGCCGACCTTGTCCCCCGCTGGGCTTGGGATGAGCGCAGCGATCAACTGGAGCGCATCGGTCAGAACCGCAACGCCTTTATCGTGGCCATGGGCAGCGTGCGCCGCAGCCAACGCATCCGTCGCGAGCTGCTGACGATGGCGGCGGCTGCCGCCCTGGATCCGGCCAACGTGGCCTTGCGTGAGGCTTGCCTGCGCATCTGGCGCGCCCCGTTGCATTGGCAACGCTGGCAATATCCGGGGTGGACCCTGTACTATAAGGAACACTCCATGCCCGCCGATGGCGATGGCGAATGGGGGGCGACGGAGAATTATCTCGTCACCTTGCCCCTCTGCGCCGAGTTCCTGGCCGAATGGCTGACGGCCGATGATTGGCGGCTCTTGCATCGCCGGGTGGCCGAGTTCTGTTCCCGCATCGAGGATGATTTCTATGTGGGGCGTTCTTGGTTTTTTGCCCACGGGGGCAGGACGGAAGGCAACCAATTCACCCAGATCATCGGTGGGCTAGGCGTGGGTGCCCTCTCGCTGCTGGGTCACGATCCCCGCGCCCCGCGCTGGGTGGAGCTGGCCACGGAGCAAATGCTGCGCTCCATGGACGCCACCGGCCACGATGGTTCCTATTTCGAGGGCGCCGCCTACGGCTTGGGGACCATGGAACAGGTGTGGATGTTGGCCCATCTCTTGGAACGCCAGGGAGACGCGCGCCTGATACAACACCCCCAGGTGCGCAATTTCCCTTATTGGCTGATGGATACCATGCTTCCCGATTACGATCACTGGCTGCCGCTCAACGATGGCGATGGCTCGCTGCGCCAGGAGGCCCTCTTTAACCGGCGACGCAACTGGGCCGGCGCGGTGTTGGCCTTGGCCGTGCGCCGCACCCAAGACCCAGCCCTGAACTGGTTTCTGCATGAAGTGGTGGGTGGGCCGAGCCACGATGTCTTTGGGCTGCTCTATTATGATCCCTCCGCGCCCCTGCAGCGCCCCACAGCTCAAGAACGTTTGATCCGCATGGCCCCCGATGCGGGTTGGTTGGCCGCCCTTCCCCCGGATAGGGGTATCCCTTACGGGCAAGAGACCGAGGCATCCGGCCTGGATCGCCTGGCCGTGCATTATCCCAGCCAAGGCATCGTCATCGTCCGCACGGGCTTTGGGACGGACGACGTGGTCCTGGTGCTCAAAGGCGGCTGGTCCGTGCGGGGACATGACCATGTGGACCGCAACAGCGTGCTGCTTTACGATGGCCCTCACCCCATCATCACCGAGGCCGGCCCAGGCCCCTATCACGACCCTCTGTTCGACGAACATTTCGGCTCTTACCATGCCCACAGCACCTTGCAGCTGGACCGGAGCATCGTACCACATGCCTCGCTAGGCGCCGGTGTGGAGGGCGTTGAGCGCTTGCCCGATGGTTCTTTGCGGCTGGTGGGCGAGGCGGCGGCCAGTTACCCGGCCTTGCGTCGCTTCCGGCGCACTCTTTGGGCCCGCTTACCGCACCGCGTACAGATCACGGACGAGGTCGTGCCCCAAGATGGTGCTGCCCACGAGGTGGCTTTCTGGTTCCACACCCCGCGCACAGCACGCTTGGAGGGCGAAACCATCCGCATCCCCGGCCAACGGGGCGACTGGATCCTCCGTCTGCAACAAGGCCAACTTGCCTGGGCCGAGGAGCCGTTAGGCGGCGAAGGTGCCGAAACGCGCACCGCCTTTGTGGCTCGGGGCACGTTGCCCGCCGGCGGAGCGGTGTACCACTTTCTCTTGGAGCAGCTATGAGGGGCATAACCTGCCCAAGGAGGCTCTATGACCACCGGTGAACAGGGCGAGCGTCTCTCTCGGCGTACCAAGCTCCTTTACGGCCTTGGCGACACGGGTTTCAGCCTCACCGCGACGCTGCTGGGCGTCTATTTCTTGCTCTTCTTGACCGATGTGGTGGGTCTGCGCCCTGCCCTGGCCGGCCTGGCCATCATGATCGCCCGCCAATGGGATTGGATCAACGACCCCATCATCGGCCACCTCTCCGATCGCACCCGCAGCAAGTGGGGCCGACGGCGGCCATTTCTGCTCTTTGGCTTTATCCCTTTTGGCCTCGTATTTGCCCTCATGTGGTGGAGGCCTCCCATCTCAAGTCAAGGATGGCTGGCCGCTTACTATGCCGGCCTCTATGTGCTCTATGATACCGTCGCCACCTTTGTCTATATGCCCTATTTCGCCCTCACGCCGGAGCTTACCCTGGATTATGACGAGCGCACCGCCCTCACCACCTATCGCATGGCCTTCTCCATCTTGGGCGGGCTGATCGCCTTCACCGTGCCGTGGATGATCATCGGTGCCTTTAGGCCAGAGAACGCCCCCCGCGTGGCCCTCAACGGCGCAGTGTTCGCTGTGCTCAGCGCCCTGCCGCTGCTCTTGACTTTTTGGGGCACCCGCGAACGGCCCGAGTTCGCCGCCGGCGAACAACCGTCGCTGCGCACCTCCCTCCGCGCCGCGTTACAAAATCGTCCCTTTCTTTTTAGCGTGGGGATCTTTTTGCTCACCTGGCTCGCTGTGGATGTGGTGCAGGCGGTGCTGCTCTACTTTATCCGCTACTGGCTGCACCGCGAGGCCCAAAGCGACACCCTCTTTGCCGTGATTTTCGTCACCGCCCTGGTGGTGTTGCCCTTCTGGGAGTGGGCCTCCCGGCACACCAACAAGCGCCGGGCCTACATCGCCGGCATCGCTTTCTGGGCGGTGGTGCAGATCGTCCTCATCCTGCTGCGGCCCTCCGCCCCTTGGGGGGCCATCCTTGCCCTGGGCGCGCTGGCGGGGATCGGCGTTTCGGCGGCCCACGTGTTGCCCTGGTCCATCATCCCCGACGCCGTGGAGTGGGACCAGCTCCACACCGGCCAACGCCACGAGGGGATGTTTTACAGCCTGGTGATGTTGGCCCAAAAGGCCGCCACGGGGTTGGGGTTGTTCCTGGTGGGCCTGGCGCTGGATTGGTCCGGCTATGTGCCCAACGCTGAGATCCAGGCTCCCGCGGCGCTATGGGCCATGCGCCTCTTGACCGGCGCGCTGCCGGCCCTGCTCCTCAGCGGCGGCATCCTTTTTGCCACCCTTTACCCCATCGCCCGCCAAGAGCATTGGCAAGTGCGCCAAGAGTTGGCCCGCCGGCAAGCGGTGGAAAAATCCGCATAAAGGAGTCCCATGCCCGAATCCACCGGATCGAGTCCCTTATCGGTCATCTTTTCCCCGCCCGTCTTGGTGACCTTTATCCTCTGCGCCCTGGTGGCCGGGCTGGTCATTTGGGTGTGGAGCGGTTGGCAGCGACGGCAACGCGAACATGCCTTGGCCGAACAGCGGCGCACCCAAGAGGCCACCCTCTCGCGCTTGCTGGCCTCCGTGGCCGATGACAAGGAGCAGCTCATCGCCGAATACGAGGAACGCTTGCGCCAGCGCGACGAGCGCATCGCCGCCTTGGAGCGCGAAGTGAGCCGCCTGCGCGACCGGCTGACCTCCTCCGGCATCCTCAGCCTCTTCGGTGGGCGGCAGCGGGACGTGGTCAGCGCGCTCCTCTTGGAAAACGAACAACTGCACGAGCTTTTGGCCCAAAAGCAAGCCCAGATGCGCGACCTGATGGCCGAGATGAGTGCGCGCCTGCTGCAACGGCTGGACGAACAGGCCCAGGAGAGCGCCCGGGCCGTGCGCTACAAACAGGCCCTGCTCTCGGCCTTTCTCCAACACGAGGAGGCCCGCCGCCTATTGGACAAGATGATCGCTGAGGGGCAGTTGCCGCCGCCCCAGCCACCTGTGGAGCCCCATCAGTGAACGAAGGAGCCCTGCGATGAAACCTTTACGAGCGCGCCTTTGGCAGCGATGCAGTCTGCTGTGTTTGGCCCTGTGGTTGATCCTGGGGACCCTTGTGGTGGCGGCGGGGCCCCTCCCGTCGGCGCCGGCCCCTAAAATGGTCCTGCCCACCGATCTCACCCTGCCCCCAACCGGCAGAGTGGCGCGCCACCCCAAGCTGGATAGCGCCCTGCTCCGCCTGGCCCTGGCTGCGCGGCGCTCCCCCGCCGAGGCGCGGGACCTGGCCGGCGGGAGCGGCCTCCGGCTGAAGGATGGGCGCGTGCAGGTGCAGGTCAGCGTGCAAGCGGGCGATGCGCCGGGGGCCGCACAGGCCATCCTATCCCTGGGTGGCGAGGTCACCGGCGTGGGGGCCAAAGGGACCCTCCTCCAGGCCTGGCTGCCGCCCTCAAATTTGCTCGCCCTAGCTAACATGCGAGAGGTGGCCTACATCCACCTGCCCGCCACGCCCATTCTCTTGGGCAACGAGCGCCTGGGCATGGCCACCAGCGAGGGTCTGGCCGCGATCAACGCCCCCGCCTGGCACGCGGCCGGCTATCGTGGCGCGGGGGTGAAGGTGGCCATCGTGGATGGGGGATTTTTGAACTACCCCAGCTTGCTGGGCACAGAGCTGCCCGCCAGCGTCACCATCCGCAACTTTGTGGATGGCGAGACCAACGCCGATGTGGATGGCACCACCGAACACGGCACGGCCTGCGCCGAGATCATCCACGATATCGCCCCAGACGCGACCCTCTACCTGGTGAAGGTGGGCACCCAGCTTGATCTGGAAGAGGCCGTAGGGTGGCTCATCGGGCAAGGGATACACATCATTTCCACCTCCCTGGGCTGGTACAACCTCAGCCCAGGCGATGGCACAGGTTTCTTTGCCGACCTGGTGGACACGGCGCGGACGGCGGGCATTTTCTGGCTCACCGCCGCCTCCAACGACCGCGAGAACCACTGGGGCGGCCTGTGGGCCGATGACGACGGCGACGGCTTTCTCAACCCCAATAGCACCCAAGAGGTGAACTATTTTGTGGATGCATACGGCAACCCCTACGCCATCCCCCCGGGCAACCAGCTGATGGTCTTTGCCCGCTGGGACGACTGGAGCGCCGTCGATCAGGATTACGATCTCCATATCCTGCGTTGGAACGGCGCAGGATGGGACATTATCGCCTCCAGCACCGATACGCAGAACGGCGGTTTTGGCCAAACCCCCACCGAGGCGGCCCTGGTCACCACTTTTGGCACTGCCACGGCTTACGGCTTTGTCATCCAGCGGTTCAGCGGCAGCCGGACGGTCAATTTCGAGATCTTTGCCCCCAAGTTTCCTCCCTTGGAAGAACAGGTGCACCCGCGCAGCCTCTCCAACCTGGCCGACGTGCCCGGCGCCATGACCTGCGCGGCGTTGGACGTGAACGCGCCCTATCCTCAAGAAGCCTACAGCTCCGAAGGGCCCACCAACGGTCCGGGCGGCGCCCGGGATGGCGGCTTCACCAAGCCCGATATCGCCGCGTTCGCCAACGTCTCCACGGCAAGCTATGGCCCCGGCGCCTTTAACGGCACCTCCTCGGCCACGCCCCACGTGGCGGGGGCGGCGGCGCTGGTCAAGAGCGCCTTCCCCGGTTACACTCCGGCGCAGATCCAAGCCTTCTTGGAGGGCCGCGCGGTGGATATGGGCGCCACCGGCAAAGATACCCTCTTTGGCACCGGCAGGCTCTATCTGGGCAGCCCCGCCGCCCAAGCGACGGCCACGCCCACCAGCAGCCCCTCGCCGACGCAAATGCCCAGCCCCACGGCCACGGTCCAGGCGACGGCCACGCCCACCTTGAGCGCCACGCCGACGTCCACGGCGACTGCGGCTCCGCCCACGCCTCAGCCCACAGCCACCAACGGCGCGTACCCTCAGCCCACCGGTAGCGCGCGCAAGTTGTTCTTGCCCTTGATCCTCAAAAACGTTGGCGGGCCGATGGCGACGCCCACCATCACACCCAGCCCTTCCGTGACCCTTTCCCTGCCCACGGCGACGGCTACATCCACGCCGAGCCCGACGGGAACGACCGCTCTGACACCGAGTCCCTCGACGACCGTCACATCCACGCCGAGCCCCAC
>DAOTZU010000162.1:0-7904 GCA_034433995.1 Anaerolineae bacterium | reverse complement strand
GTCTAAGGCGCGCCTTGCACCTGGAGGAGCGGCCGGTGCGCGTCTACGAACCGTACCAGATGTTGGGCGAGGTGGAGGACGATGTGTTGGACGCCCTGGGGATCGATGTCGTCGGCCTCAGGGATGAGGGCACCTTCTTCGGCTATCCCCAGCGCGATTGGAAGCCCTTTACCCTCTTTGATGGCACGCCGGTGCTGGTGCCGGGCGGGTTCAATACCGATGTCGCCCCCGACGGTAGCCTCTACCAATATCCCCAAGGGGATCGTTCGGTGCCGCCCTCGGCGCGCATGCCCGCCGGCGGTTTTTACCACGACGCCATCGAGCGCCAGGAGCCGTACGATCCCGAATCTCTGGACCCTGAGGAATGGGTGCGGGATATGTATCACGTCCTCACCGAGGAGGAGCTGCGGCTTTTGGAGGAGCGCGCCAAGGCGCTCTACGAGAACACCGACCGCGCCATCATCGGCAACTTTCCCGGCGCCAGCTTTGGCGATATCGCCTTTGTGCCGGGCACCGCCGTCAAGCGGCCCAAGGGGATCCGCGCCGTGGCCGATTGGTACATGGCCACGGTCCTCTACCCTGCCTATGTGCGGGGGATCTTTGATCTGCAATTAGAGATCGCCCTGAAAAACCTGGAGCTCTACCGCCAGGCCGTGGACGATAGGATCGTGGCCATTTTCCTCAGCGGCACCGATTTTGGCGCGCAAAAGGGCGCCTTTATCAGCCCTCAGGCCTACCGCGAGCTGTTCATGCCCTATCATCGCGCCATGAACGAGTGGGTGCACGCCCACACGCCATGGAAGACCTTTTATCATAGTTGCGGCTCCATGGTGGATCTCTATGACGATTTCGTGGCCGCAGGGGTGGATATCGTCAATCCGGTGCAGATCTCGGCGGCCGGGATGGACCCGGCCACCCTCAAGGCGCGTTGGGGCGCCAAGCTCGTCTTTTGGGGTGGCGGGGTGGATACCCAACATGTCTTGCCCTTTGGCACTCCGGAGGAGATCAAGGCCCACGTGTGCGAGAACATCCGCATCTTGGGGGCCAACGGAGGATTCGTCTTTAATACAGTGCACAATATCCAGGCCACGGTGCCGACGGAGAACTTGATGGCGCTCTTTGAGGCGTTTGCAGCCTATCGCTAGGACGGATGGTTGCGGGGCCAAGGATGGGAATCTTGCATGTCGGTGGCAACAAGAAAAGGGGCACGGCAGCACCGTGCCCCAGCATCACCTTAGGAGCCCGTTAGAGGACGATTAGTGCTTCTTCTGCCACCGCATCTTGCGGCGCATCTTGCGATACTTGTGGCGCGCGATCTTTTTGCGGCGTTTCTTGATGACGCTCCCCATCCAATCACCTCCCCCTAGCTGATCGGTGTCTTGTTACTCGCTCTATTATAGCAATGATTGCGGATAATGACAAAAGCGGGTGTGGCGCTTGCCAGATTCTTCAAACCCGATAGGTCTCGAAGACCTGTCGGGTTTGAAAAGTTGCGCCCTGTTGTGGGGAGATGTGCCGGTGGAAGTGCATGACCTCATCATCGTCGGGGCCGCAGGCGGGCGGGGGCGCTGGTTCGTCCAGCAGGCAGCCCACCATCCGGCTTTTCGTGTGGTTGCTTTGGTGGATCGGCTCCCCGCCGCTGCTCAGGCTGTGGCCGAGGATCTCGGCCTGGCCGATCTACCCATCTTGGACGCGCTGGAGGAAGCCCTGGCCAAGGTTCCCTGCCAGGCGGTGTTGGTGGCCACGCCCGATGGCGAGCATACGGAGCCGGTCCTGGCGGCTCTGGCCGCGGGCAAGACGGTCTATGTGGAAAAGCCCCTGGCCATTACTTTGGAGGATTGCCTGCGCATCGTGCGCGCGGATAGGGCCGCGGGCGAACGGACCATGGTGGGTTTCAATCTGCGCTACGCGCCTCTCTACCGGCGGGCAAAGCAGATGGTGCAAGAGGGCGCAGTGGGGCGGGTGCTCACTATCCAGGCGGACGAGTTCTACTATGGCGGGCGCACCTACTTTCGGCGCTGGAACCGCCTGCGCCGTTACGGGGGCGGATTGTGGATCACCAAGGCTTGCCACGATCTGGATCTGTTGTATTGGCTGGCCGGAGCGCTGCCCCTGCGGGTGAGTGCCAGCGCCCGTCTGACCCATTACGTGCCCAAGATGGAGGCGGGGCAGCGTTGCAGCGCGTGCCCCATAGAAGCGGGATGTCCCGATTCCCACCTGCGCGCTCTGGCCCAGATGTCGCCTTTGGCCCGGCGCATCCAAGAGTTGCGCGAGGCGGCCGGCTGGCCGCCGGCGGATCTCTGCCTGTATAACGCGGAGAAGGATACCTTTGACCACGGCATGGTGCAGATAGAGTTTGCCAACGAGGTCTTGGCCTGCTACACCGTCAACGTGGTGGCCTCCTTCACCGATCGGCGCCTGCGCCTGGCGGGGACGGAGGGGACTCTGGAAGGGGTCCTCAGCCGGCCAGAGCTGCTCTACTGGCGGCGCCACGAGGGGGAAGATGCGTCCCAAGCCCAGCGCCTACCCTTACTGGAGAATGAAACGGCCCCTTTGGAGGGACATGGTGGCGGCGATGCCACGTTGCTGGATCATTTCGCCGCCTTTGTGCGCGGCCAGCCCTGCCAGCGCATCGGCCCGGCCGAGGCTTCCATCGCCATCGCTCTGGGCCTGGCCGCCACCCGCGCGTCCGATACGGGGCAAACGCTGTCTCTGGAGGAGCTGCCGTTGTGGGCGGAGCTGGTGAAAGAGCTGGATTGTTAGGGTGGCAAAGAGCTTGTGAGCGTGTCTTGTGTCAGCGCTGAGAATCAAACCTGGAGGAAGTTCCATGATGTTGCCCCGTGAACGCGTCCTGGCCGCCATTGCGCACCAACGCACCGACCGCGCCCCTACCGATTATTGGGCCCACGATGGCGTGACCCAGGCCCTCATCGCCCGCTTGGGCGTGGCCGATGAGGAGGCGCTGCTCCAAGCGCTGGAGGTGGACTTGCGCCCCATCCGCTTTTCTTATTATCTCCCCGATACCGGGCCCGACGAGGCCGGCTACATGACCAACATGTGGGGCGTGAAGGTACATCCGGGAAAACCTGTGGGCGATCCGACACGGGTAATATATCCCTTTACCGAAGAGAGCACCGTGGATGATGTCTATAACCATCCTTGGCCGCGGGCTGAACAACTCGACTACAGCCAGATCCTGCCCCAATGCCAACGCTACCATGATACTTATGCCGTCCGCGGGGCGCCTTGGTCACCTTTTTTCCATGAGGTGGGCTGGATCATCGGCCAGGAGAACTATTTCATGTGGATGCATACCCGGCCGGAGCTGGTGGAGGCGATCATTGATTGCGTGGTCTCTTTCGAGCTGGAGGTGACCCGCCGCTTCTTTGAGGCTGCCCAGGGGCTGGTGGATATCGCCTTTTTCGGCAATGATTTCGGCACCCAGCGGGGTCTGGTCATCTCGCCGGCCATGTTCCAGCGCTTTTTCCGCCGGCCTTTGAAGCGCTACTTTGATTTGGCGCGCGATTTTGGCTGTAAGGTGATGAAGCACTCCTGCGGTTCGGTGCGGGCCATCATCCCTTGGTGGATCGAGGATGGCGTGGATATCCTGGATCCGGTCCAAGTGTTGGCCGAAGGGATGGATTTCGCCGGCTTGGTGCGCGATTTCGGCGACCGTTTGACCCTCCACGGCGGCATCGATACCCAGCAGCTTTTGCCCTATGGCTCGCCGGAGGATGTCCGCGCCACGGTGCGCGCTTATCGCGCCCTCACCCGCGAGCGGGGCGGCTACATCCTCCTGGGCAGCCAAGAGTTCATCGAGGATGTGCCGTTGGAGAATATCCTGGCGCTGTACGATGAGAATATCCGGCTGGGGAAAGCAGGCTGAACCACGGATTGTAGCAGAAGCGCACGCGATGGTCGCCGGCCGGCAACTCCACGGCGCGAAAGAGGCCATCGGCGCAAAGGATGGGGGCTTCTGCGCCATCCACCCAAGCGCGCCAGCCGGGGCACTCCAGATCGGCCAGGATGAGGTAGCCCGGCTCACCCAGGGTGACGGCTAGCTCCACCGCCGTATCCTCGTAGCGCAAGACCTGGGCGGGCCGCACATCCTGGGGCAGGAGCCTCTCCGGCAGGTGCAGGGCCTCTCCCGCCCGCGTCGCCGCCGTGGCCGGCAGGGTGTAGGCCCGGGGCAGGGCGTCTTCATTGCGGTAGATGAGCACATCCTCGCTGCGATAGACGATGGCATGATCCCCCAGGCCCACCAGATGGGCCAGCAGCCGTTCTTCCCCGGTCGTCACCTCCAGGCGCACCCGCTCCACCCGCACGAACGCCTCCGGCAGGAGGGGCTGGAGCATGACCGCCTCCAGGTGCAAGGGGGCGTCCCATGTCCAGCGCGCCCGATAGGTGTGGCCGGCGTGGTCCTCCGCGGGGAAACCGGAGCGCGCAGGCCAGGTGGTGGCTATCTCGGGCCGCGAATGGGCCACTTGGGCGGCCACATCCGTCCGTTCGTAGGCCCATTCCGCCGTCTCGATCCCCGCCCGCAGGGGTAGGGCCAGCTCCTGGCCCTCCGTCGTGCGCAGCACCAGTGTGGCGGCCAGGGTGCCATCGGGCAGGTCGGCCGCGTGGCTGAGGTAGGATTCTATGGTGAGGGCGCGCACATCCACGACCTCCGCGAGGCTCAGCCAGGTGTTGGCGGGCAGGGAGGCGAACGGGTTGTGCACATCGTACAGTTCGCTGGCCTCATCCACCGGAAGGAGCTGCGGGATGAGGTAGTATTTGACGTTGAGGCGGTTCAGGCGTTGGGCATCAAGCTTGGCGAGATAGTCGCCATACGCGCGCGGCACCAGCGGGCTGTAGATGTTGGCGCTGGCCAGCCCCCAGGTGAGGGCCATGTTAGGGTAGAGGGCCTCTCTGGCCACCGAGAGGATGGGGAGGATCTCCTCTTTCGTATAGAGACGATACTGGCTCGTATCCTGCCGCAAAAAGGCCACCGAGCGCGGGGGCTGGGCCACCTCCTGCCGGGGCAAGGTGATGTTGAATGTGCGGTGCAGCACGGCGCCATAGGCATAGAGATCCACCAAAAGGGTAACGAGAGCGAGGATGAGCCCAAGGGGGCGCGGCAGCCTTTGGGCGCCGAGCAGCGCCAAGGCCAGCGCGCCCAGGAAGGCCAGCGGCAGCCAACGCCAGAGGGCTATCAGGGCCTCGACATCGGGCGCGCGCAGCACCGCGCCCAGCGCGGCGCCCAAGAGCACCACCAGGCCCGCTGGCAGGAGTATCTTGGCCCGCCAAGGCCGGGCGAGATTTTTCCTTCTCTGGAGAAGTGCGTCCAGGCCTAACGCGGCCAGGGTGGCCAGGGCAAAGGTGACCCAGTAGAGGTAGCGAGCCGGCACCCGAAAGAGGTTCAACACGGGCACATGGCGCAGCCCAAGATAGAGAGGGTTCCAGCGACCCAGGGCCAACAAAAATCCGGCGATCCCCAAGGCGATGGCAAAGCACTTGGCCCGATGCCGGCTTTGCCACAGGGCAATACCGGCCAGCGCCAGGGGCAAGAGGCCCACATAACCCATCAGCTCCACCGACCCGTGGGGATAGGGATTGCCCAGGATAAAGGGCGCAAGGTACGTCGCCAGCAACAAGGGGTGGAAGGAGTAGCTGGTGAAATAAGCCGGATCCAGCCCACCGGCCCGCTGCGAGAGGGTGGCCAACTGGAGACCGGGCAGCAACTGCGGCGCGGCTGCCAGGGCGCCCAACGCTAGCGCCCCCAACCACAAGCCCCAGCGGAGAAGGGTCCGGCGCGTTTTGGTGGGCCACCCTACATACAGTGCATAAGCGGCCAGGGGCAGCAAGATCAAAAGAGAGATCTGGGCGTGTCCGGCCAGGAATTGCAGGGCCACTGCCGTGGCCAGGCCTAGGGCTGTGCCCCAAGGCAAACGCCGACCTTGAGACGTAAACAGATGTTGTGTGCCGGCCATGAGCCACGGCCACCAGGCCGCCACGCTGAGGACGCTCACATGCCCCAGGTGAGCGATATTGAACCCGCCCAGTGCCAGGACGATGCCTCCCAGGAAGGATGCGCCACGAGAGAGGCCCAAGCTGCGCGCAAAGACAAAAAAACCCATCCCGGCCCAAAGGATGTGGGCCAAGATGGAGATGGTGAGGCCTACTTCAGGGGAAAAGAGCAAGGCGATGGGCCAATTGGGGGGATAGAAGGCGGCCATCTCCCCCTCGGCAAGCATGGGGTAGCCGGCGCCGAGCTTGGCCGTCCACCAGGGCCAGGCGTGTTGCGCCAGGGCCCGGCGCAGAACCTCCCGCTGGGGCAGATAGAGCCGCGCCGCATCGCCGGGATAGTAGATCCGGCCGCCCCAAAGGGCCGGGCCAAAGAAAGCAACCATGATGGCCAACGGCGCGCCCCAGAGCGCCAGGGTCCTCCACGATATATGTCGCATGGTCACCTTGTGGGCAGACATGAAAAGGCCGGAACAAGCGCTCTTGTTCCGGCCCCCCTGAGTTTCAGGAGTAGATGGGGCGGATCCCCAGATAGATCTCACCGCCCGTCAGGATGCGCAACAACGTCTCCGGCGGCCGCCGGTCCAGGCGCTCGTACAGCTCTTGGACGGAGAGAGGCTTGTTGCCGTTGGCCAGAAAGGTGCGAAAGACGGCCTCCACCACGGGCATGGTGGGGGTGATATAGTCCGGCTTGGTGCTGCAACAGGTGCGCAGCGCATGCCAGAGGCCATCCACCCGGGTCACCTCGCCCGTTTGCTCGTCCACGGCGTCAATCTCCTGACCGTTGGCGTACGACGCGAACTGGGCACGGCACTCTTCACAGAGGGCCTCCCGGATGTACACGCGAATATCGCGCTGGTTGCGCTCCCACCAGCCCATGTCTATATGGAATTTGGTCTCTACCGTGGGCCGCCGCCACTTGACCACCATGGATTCCTCCCTACCTGCCCATATACTGGACGACTTGATCTTTGATCAGATCGGTGCGTTTGGAAAGCGGGCGTTCGCGCATCTCGTCGGGTGTGCGGTAGACGCTGCCTTCCAAAGAAACATCGTACACCCAGAAACCATCACCCACCGGATCATAGCAGGCGCGCCGGGTGAGCTCAGCAAAGACGGGCACGGCCCCGGTGCGCCGCATCAGGTTGACCACAGAATAGATGCTCTTGGCGTGGACCAGCCCGCGACCGCTCAATTTGGCCAGCTCCTCAAAGGCGGTATGCACCAACGCGCTGAGGGACAAGCGCGCCTCCTCGGCTTGGGCCATCCATTGGGCCAAGGCCTCTCGGTCGGGCACATCCACCAAGGTGTTGCGGTCGCAGCGGACGGCCAAGGTGGCACGTTGCATCTGCAAGACCAGCTTGCCCTCTTGGATGGAAGCGGAGCGGATCCATTCGCTGCGCCCGCCGCGCACCGGAGTGATGGCGAGGGAGAAGGTCAGCGGCTCTTCCAGGGGCGAGACCGTCACCTGCCCGCCGACGCACATCCCCACGGACGTGTACCAATCGCCGAGGCCGCAAACATAGCGCCCCTCTGGCAAGACCCAGACCTCAAAACGCTGGCCGTTGCGGGTATCCACAAAGGTGATCTGGAGATGGCGCTGGGCCACAGAAGGCAGCAGGCGCAGAAAACGGGAGGTGGCAGGCATGGTGCCGGCGTACAGATGGGGGAAGATGACCTCAAACTGCACGGGGCCCGTGAGCTCGCGCGGGGTGAGGGTGGCGATATCATCCAACTCATCACCCACCTCATCCACCAGGTCCAGCATGGTCAGCCCCAGATATTCGCCGCCCTGGGCGCGGAAGGCTGGCTGGAGCACCGCCGGTCGGGCAAAGACCGCCTCCGGCTCCAGGGCCCGCAGATACCAAATGGGCTCATCGGACGTGCTCACATTGTCA
>DAOTZU010000161.1:0-6430 GCA_034433995.1 Anaerolineae bacterium | reverse complement strand
GGCAACGTCTTGAAAAACTGGCGCAGCAAAAAGATGTAAAAGGCGCTGCCGAAAAAGCTGGGCACCGTCAACGGGTAATAGGTATCTACCCAGTGCAACATGCGGAAAAGGATGAAATGGGGCACCAGGGTCACCACGCCGGGCAACATCATGGTGCTCAGCAGGAGGACAAAGAGGAAATCGCGGCCGGGGGCACGGAAAAAGGTAAAGCCATAGGCCACGATGGTGCACGAGAGCAACGTCCCCATGGAGGCCACGGCGGTGATCAGCAGGGTATTGCGCAGGAAGCGCAACCAAGGATAGACCACCAACAAGCGATGGTACGCCTCCAGGGTGATGGGGTTGGGGAACCACTGGGGCGGCCAGTCATAATAATGGACCATCTGCTTAAACGAGTTGGAGATCATCCAGTAGAGGGGCACCATCACCAGGATGGCGCCGGCGCTCAACACCAGATGGATGAGGGTGTGGGTGACGATCCTCTGCGCGCGGATGCCCAAGCTCTTTTGCATCGTTCTCACCTCCCCCCTGCGTAAAAGACCCAGGCCTCGGACCATTTCAAAGTCAACAAGGTCAAGAGCAAGATGATCACGAACAGGACCCAGGCCAAGGCGGAGGCATAACCCATCTTGAAGAAGGAAAAGGCGTTGTTATAGAGATGCAGCATATAAAACAGGGTCGAGTTCAGCGGCCCGCCGCCGGTCATGATAAAGGCACTGGCAAAGACCTGGAAAGAGTTGATGATCTGCATGATCAGATTAAAGAGGAGGGTCGGCGTCATCAGCGGGATGGTCACATGCCAGAACTTGGCCCAGGCGCCGGCGCCGTCGATCTGGGCGGCCTCATAGAGCACGTCAGGGATGCTCTGAAAGCCGGCCAAATAGATGACCATGCTGCCTCCCACCCCCCACAGGCTCATGAGAATCAGGGCCGGCTTGGAGTAGAGGGGATTCCCCAGCCAGTTGATGGAGGGGAACCCCATGAGGTTGAGCAACAGGTTGATCAGCCCCAGGCGCGGGTTGAGCAAGACCAGCCAGAGGACCGAGGCCGCCACGCCGGGGATGATGGAGGGCATATAATAGGTGACGCGGTAAAACAGCCGCCCTTTGATATCGGTGTTGAGCAGCGCCGCCAAGAGAAAGGCAAAGACGATGCGCAGCGGGACGCCGACGCCCACATAATACCCTGTGTTGGCCAACGACTTCCAAAAGAGGGGATCCTCGGTAAAGGCCTTGCGGTAATTGGCCAAGCCCTTCCACACCGGCGCGCCCACGATGGCATAATCGGTGAAGCTGAGATAAAGGGAAGCCAAGATGGGGCCGGCGGTAAAGACCAGAAAACCGATCATCCACGGCGAGATAAAGAGATAAAAATGCAACGCCTCGCGGCGGCTCATGGTGAGCCAGCGGCGCCGGTGAGCGCGCGGCACCGTCCGCACCTGTACAGCCTCAGCCACTATCCACCTCCTCCTCAGTAGAGCGGAGCGCCGCTGATCGGGCGGCCCACCAGATCCTTGGCGCAGGCCTCCGACAGCCGGCGCTCCACTTTTGTGCGCAAACGCTGGCCGTTACTTCCAGGCCTCGTCCAGCAGCGCCTGGCACTCCTTGGCGGCCCCTTCCAAGGCGGCCTCGGGCGTCTTGACGCCGCGCACGGCCTCCTCCAACGCCTGGCTTACCTTGGTGCCGATCTCGGCATCCGCCGGCGTGATGGGGATAAAGGTCACGCTCTGCAGCATCTTGACCACCGTGGGCCAGGTCTTGGGGAAGGTATCATAATAGTACTTGTCCTCGTTGCAGGCCTTCAGGGGCGAGGGCCGGCCCTGCTGCTGCATAAACCAGCAAGAGGCCGTCGGCTCGTGGCACAGCCACTCCACCAGCTCCCACGAGGCGTCGGGATGCTTCACCCCCACCGGGATGCCGTAGGACCAGCTGCCGCTCGCGGGCACCCTCTGCTGGCCCTTGGGGCTACGGGGCATCAGGCCGATGAGGTAGTTGAGGTCGGGCTTGCCTCCCATGATGTAAAAGATCTCCCACACGCCGCCGTGCCGGGAAGAGGACGTCTCGGCGATAAAGGGGTTGGAGATGTCTTGGCTGCCCTGGACGGCGGTCCAGTCGTTGTAGAGATCCACGCTGCCATAGATCTCTTGCATCGCCCGGATCAAGAACTTGAGCGCCTCCAGCCCTTCCGGCGTGTTGAAGGCGATCTTGCGGCCATCGTCGGAGAAATACTTGCCGTTATTCGAGACCAACGCCTGCCGCCAATCATCGTGGCCGGGCAACCCGTTGTAGAACTGGTAGCCCAAGCGCTCGATCTTGCCCTCCTTTTTCACCGTCAGCTTCTTGGCGTGCTCGATCAGCTCATCCCAGGTCTCGGGCGGCTTTTGCGGATCCAGGCCCACCTCTTGATAATGTTTGGTGTTGTAGAAATAGAGCGCCCAGGCCGCGCTGCAGTTGGGCAGGGTAAAGACCTTCCCCTCCCACTTGGAGGCAGCGATGGCATAGTCATAATACTCGTCCTGGCGGATGCCATCCCGGGACATGAAATCATCCAGGGGCATGAGGCCCTTGCGCTTGGCCAACATGGGTACCCATGCCTGGTTGATCATGGGCACGTCGGGGGGCGTGCCCGCGGCGATGGCCGTCTGGAGCTTTTGCAGCATCTCCCCGCCGGGCACCAAGACGTTCTCCACCTTGATGCCAGGATGCACCTCGGAGAAGCGCTTGAACATGTCCTCCATCAAGGGCACACGGGTGCCGCCCCAGATGTTGGGCACCGAGAGGGTCACCTCTTCCTTGCGGGGCGTGGGCACCTTCTGGATGACGCGGGTGACCTCTTTTTCCACCACTTGGGGCGTGCCCTGGATGACCACCGTCTCCTTCACCACCTGCTGCACGACCTTGGTGACCTCTACGGGTTTCTCCACCACGCGGGTCACCTCCACCACTTTGGGCTGGCAGGCCGCCAAGATGGCACTCACGCCCGCCAAACCACCATAACGTAAAACCTGGCGACGCGTCAACTGCTTCATTGCTTTCCCTCCTGCATAGGCTGTCAAGATACGGATACACCCCTAGACCGAAACCGCTTTCCCCCACACCACAAGCCTTTTCTCCCGATACTACCCCCTTTCTGCGCTGCCGGCAGCCGAGCCAGAGGATAAATCAGGCGCAACGCGCTTGGCCGCCGCCAGAAGTTGTGCTACAATGCCCTGGAAAACGAAAAGCGAGGAACGATCACCGCGGCAACGTTGTTTCAACCCATCTTAGCACACGCCGCGCTCGCTGTGAAGGCCTGGAGTGCCACAAAAGTGCCTGCTTTTGCCAGATAAAGAGCAATTTTTCTTGCAAAGGCCAAACGTGGCCCATGGGGAACAAGATGGAAGAACATCTCACCCATCAGGTGCGAGATGCCCTGGCCAACCTCTATGACCCGATTCACCTGCAGAACCACCCGCTACTGAAGCTCCTTACCATCTCCCACAAGGCGGGCGAGACGGCAGGCGAGGCCCTGCGCCGGGCGCTGTGGGAGGCGATCGAGGCGTTGCGCCCCCCAGCAGAGATCCCCGTGGCGCGGCCGGAATGGCTCAACTACCGGCTGCTCTGGCTCTACTATGTGCAGGCCGTGAACCAAGAGGGCGTCTGCCAGCAATTGGGCTTGAGCGAGCGCTCCTTCTACCGGCGACAGAAGGAGGCCATCGAGGCGGTGGCCAGCGTCCTGCGCACACGATGCTCCCCCAAAGGACCGGGCGCAGCGGCGGCGACCGTGGATAGTGAGGAAGCCTCCCGCGAGCAAGCGCGCGAGCGGGCCCTGCGTTTGGCCTGCCGCTTTAACCACACCTTGGTGGACCTGGGCGCCCTCCTCGCCGAGGTCCGGGAGACCCTGGCCCCCTTGTTGCGCCGCCTTGGCCTCGTCTTGGAGATCGAGCTCCCCTCGGCCCCGGCGATGCTGTACAGCGATCCGGCAGCGCTGCGCCAGATCCTGCTGAACTTGCTGGCCGAGGCGGCGCCCCTCGCCGCCGGCGATACCTTGAGGCTGTCCTTTGCCGTGGAAGGCGCAGAGTTTCGGGGGCAAATCGCCGGCCTGCGCTCCGTGGAAGGGCCGCTGCAAGAGATCGAGCAACGGGAGGGGATCTTGGTCTGCCACCGGTTGTTGGAGGCCTGCGGAGGGCGCCTGTGGTTGCAGCGGGATGCCTGCCGGGCCCTTACCATCCACTTGGCCTTCCCCAGCGTCCGGCCGGGCCTCATCGCGGCCATCGACGACGATGACGAGACCGTGGCCCTTTATCGCCGCTACTTGGAGCCCCACGGCTATATCGTGCAAGAGAGCCAGGCCGAGGCGTGGCTGGGCCAAGACCTTCCGGCCACCCTGCCCGACCTCATCCTGCTGGATGTGCTGATGCCGCGCCATGACGGCTGGACGTTGCTCAAGCGCCTCAAGAACAGGGCGGAGACGTCTCGCATCCCGGTGGTCATCTGTTCCGTGCTCAGCCAACCCCACTTGGCCCTGGCCCTGGGGGCGGCGGAGGTGTTGCAGAAGCCGATCGCTCAAGAGACGTTGCTGCAGACGGTGCAGCGGCTGTTGGCCCGGGAAGATAATCGGGGCGCAGCACCTCCAACAGCGCCTGCAAGCATTTGATCCCCTGCTCGCTGGTCAGAGGCCGACGGTAGTGCACTTGGAGAGGCGCCCCCAGCGGCGCCATGTTGCCCTCGAAAGCGTCCTGGGCTGTAATAAAGACCACGGGCACCCGGCGCAGAGTCTCCTCCTGGCGCATCCGGGCCACCGCCTCCTCCCCGCTCAAGCCGGGCATGACGATATCCATCAATACGAGATCGGGCACATGTTCCTGCATCACCTCCAGCGCCTGCTGGCCATCGTAGGCCTTGAGGATGCGGTAGGGGCGGGGCAGCGCGTTCAACATGAGCTCCACCAGGCGCACGGCGTCGGGGTCATCATCCACGATGAGGATGGTCATCTCCCCATCCCTTTCGATGCGGTTGATGACCATGGTGATCATCTCTGGCGTGATGGGCTTGATCAAATAGCCCAAGATCCCCTCGATGCCGCGCTGGGCGACGCCCTCAGGCAGCGACCAACTGATGATCGGCACATCGAAAACAGCGTTCACCTCCTGGTGCAGCCGCTGGCTCGCCTGGGCTGAGGTGATGATCGCCCTGGGATGGAGTTCTTGGGTCAGGGGGAGGACATCCTCCGCTGCAGCCACGCCCACCACCCGATAGCCATCCAGGTGCCGGGCCAACAAGCGGGTGATGTTGGGATCCGTGTGGACCAGGATATGGGTCTTGGCCTTGCTCCGGGCATAGGCGCTCTCCTCGGTACGCACCTCGGCCCGGGAGATGGCCTGAGCCTCGGCCAGGGGCACGGTGAAATGAAACGTGGTGCCCACGCCCTTTTGGCTCTCCACCCAGATCCGGCCGCCATGGAGCTCGATCAATTGTTTGCTGATGGCCAGCCCCAGGCCGCTGGTACCTTTTTGGGGTTTCTCTCCCGCCCGCACCTGGTAAAACTCGCCAAAAATCCGCGGGAGCTCCTCGGCCGGGATCCCTGCGCCGGTATCGCGGACGCTGATATGCAATTCTCCCCCCTCTTGGGCAACCCGCACGGTGATCCCGCCCCGCTCAGTGAAGCGGACGGCGTTGGTCAGTAGGTTGATCATCACCTGGCGCAGACGCACCTGGTCGGCCAAGACCACAGGCAAGGGTTCGGCCAGCTCGGTGCGCACGTACAGCCCTTTGCGCTCCGCCAAGGGCCGGATGGTATCCAGGGCCGCCTCGATCACATCCCGTTTCAGCTCCACCCGTTCTTTAACCAAAGGCAGCCGCCGGGCCTCGATCTGGGAGAGGTCCAGGATATCGTCAATGAGGTCGGTCAGGTGTTGGCTGTTACGGTAGATGGTGGCGATATCGGCGCGGTAGGCGGCGGGCAACGGCTCCCCGTATCGTTCCGGCGAAAGGGCCAAAAGGCGGCTGTAGCCCAGGATGAGGTTCAGCGGTCCCCGCAGCTCGTGGCTCACCGTGGCGACGAACCAGGCTTTGTGGGCCCGGGCCTCCTCGGCCTCATGCCGCGCCATGAGGAGCTCGCTATTCATCCGCTCAATGCGGTAAGTGGCCTCCTCCAAGGCCCGCGCCACGCGATAAATCTCGGCGCGGCGATCCTGGGCATCGGCCAGGGCATCCTGGGCCCGCTCCCAGCCGCTGAGGGTGAGGGCGATGGTGGTCTTGAGGGGCCGGCCCAAGAGGGCTGTTGCCCCCCAAGCAAGGAAATATAAGAGGCCCACGAGGCCCCCTTCGGCCAGGGAACCGGTGAGCAGAAACCAAGTGGCCATCATCCCGGCCCAGGCCAACGCCCCTATCCCCGCCGCCGCGCCCGGCCCCAGCAGGGCATGGGCCGCCACGATCATCACCACGCCATA
>DAOTZU010000160.1:0-12999 GCA_034433995.1 Anaerolineae bacterium | reverse complement strand
CAGATCGGCGCCGGCTTGGGCCAGGGCGCGGCCCAGTTCCCTTTGGGTGGCAGTGGCATAGGGGGTGTACTCCACCCCCCAATGGCAGGAGACGATGACCAGATCGGCCCGCTGGCGGGCGGCCTGCACATCGGCGATCATCCGCTCCCGCTCCATTGTGGCGTGGCCGGGGCGCGTGGCCGTGGCGGCAAAGGATTCCGGCGGCACCTGATTGTAGGCCAGGAAGGCCACCTGCAAACCGTTGCGGGTGATGATCTTGGCCTCGTGGGCCTGGGTGATGGTCTCGCCCGCGCCCACGGCGAGGATCTCGGCCTGGCGCAAAAGCGCAAGGGTCTGCAGGAGCGCCTCGGGGCCGAAATCGCCGCTGTGGTTATTGGCCAGGGAGAGGACATCCAGCCCCGCGTACACCAGCGCCTCCACGGCTTGGGGATCGGCGCGGAAGGTGTAGGTCTTGGCCACGCGGGTGCCCCGGTCCGCTATGGGCGCTTCCAGGTTGCCAAAGGCGATATCCGCCCCGGCCAAGATGGGCTGAATCCCCGCGCCTTCAAAGGGGTAACGCACCGCAAGCGTGCGCATGCGCTCCTTGAGGGTGCGGTCCAACATAATATCGCCCACGGCCACCAGCTCCAGCGTCGCCGGGGGCGCATAGCCCAGGGCAGCGCCGAGATCCTCCACCAACTGTGGCGGCCAAATCCCCGCGCCGGCCAGCCATAACCTTCGCCCCAGCGGATAATCGGCCAGATGGCGCGGGTTGCAGCGCTGGCCCTCAATCTTTAATGTGCGCACGCGGAAATCCACCACGTCCCAAGGTACAAGGGCCCAGGCATCCTGGTGGGTGGCCACATACTCCTTGACGGCCGGCCAATCGGCCACCCTCTCCTGGGGCGCTTTGGCGGCGCCTTCCAGCCCCACCAGCTCTCCGGCGAGCTGGCCCTCGTCCACCGTGATCAGGCGATACGTTTGGTCTTTACCCTCCACCATGGCGCGGAGCTGGGCCCAAGATACACTATCCCGTGGGAAGGAGTGGTGGACGATCACAGCATAGGGCTCTGCCCGGAGCAAGATGGCCTCGGGCGGCGGTTGAGCCGACCAAAAGATGGCGCCGTCATGGGCCTGCGCTGCCAAGGTATCGTCCAGGGGCACTGTGCTGGTGTAGGGGATGATCTGCAAGTGCTCATGGCGTTGGGCTAGGCCGGCAAAGAGGGTGCGATAGGGGGCGTAGGCCTGCTGCTCCACAGCCAGGCGCAGGATGGCGGGCGTGGCGGTGGGGCTTGGTGTGGGGGGCTCCGTGGCCGTCGCCGTCGGGGTGGGCGGATAAGGGGTGGCCGTGGCCTCGACGGTGCTTGTGCGCACCGAGAGGGCCTGGGGCGCCGGCGATGGGGATGGTGCTTGTGGCGCGGCGGGGATGTACAGCACCAAAAGGCCCAGGCGAGCGACCAACAACAGGCCTACCACAACAAAAAGGAGGATGCCCAGCCCTACAGAGGTGCCGCGCGGCTCCTCCTCTTGTGGCCCCAAAGGGTGCCATGTGTGCGCGCCCATTTCCTCCCTGCGGATTCTCGGTTTCGGTGGGGCCATAGTAGCACGCCCCTCTCAGCTTGTCAAAGGGAAAAACTGACAGACCTGACAGGTCTTCCGAGACCTGTCAGGTCTGGGCATTTCTGTAGAAAGAATACTCAATATACTCAGAATACTTTTACCCTTGGGGGCTGCCCTCGGCGATCAGCGGTCAGCCCCCGGCGGGCTTGGCGGCCTTGCATGCCATCTTGGTTGCCCGGCGCGCCCGCCGGCTTCACGGCATATCTTGGATGGTGGCCCGTTCGGCCTCCACCTCTGCGAACCACGTCTCCAGGGCACAGAGGAGGGAGCGCACCCGTTCCGGATACTTGTCCGCCAAGTTGTGCTGCTCCAAGGGATCCTCGCGGAGGTTAAAGAGCTCCGGCGGGGGCGGCGGCGGCACCTGCCGCTCCGGCTCGCCGCGGAGGATGCTATGCTGGATGAAATACTCGGGCTCGTACATGGAGACGCGCAGCCAGTGGATATCCGGCACCTCCATCGCCTCGCGGATGGCCGGGCGCACCAGTTTCCAATCGCCATCGCGGATGGCGGCGTTGCAGGTGACCAGGGGCGTGTAGCGGTTCCATTGCCAAAAGCGCCGTGTCTCCACCCGGCACGGCTCACCCTGCAGCAGGGGTAGGACGTTGACCCCGTCCAGCTTCAACTCCTTGGGTGGCTCCAGACCCACGGCAGCCAGCAAGGTGGGGAACCAATCGCACATGTGCACCATCTCGTGCACCTCGCGCCCGCCCTGGGCCCCGGCCGGCCAACGCAGCAACATCGGCACGCGGATGCCGCCCTCGTACACCGATCCCTTGGCCCCGCGAAACTGGCAATTAAAGCGATCCAACTTTTCCTCGCCCTGGCCGCCGAATTGCGGGCCGTTGTCGCTGGTGAAAAGGACGAGGGTGTTCTCTTCCAACCCCAGCCGGCGCAGGGTCTCCAACACCCGACCGACGCCGCGATCCATGCGGCGAATCATCCCATAGAGGGTGCTGACGCCGCGGTTGAACTGGCCCTTCTCGCTGAAAGGCTTGACCTCCTCCTCCGGCGCCTGGAGGGGCGTGTGGGGGGCGTTGTAGGTGAGGTGGAGGAAAAAGGGTTCCCGGCGGTGCCGCTCGATGAACCGTATCGCCTCGTCGGTCCACACGTCGGTGAGGTAACGCCCATCGGCGCGGACCACCTGGTAGCCGAACTCTAGTCGCCATTGGTAATAATCGTGCATGCCGCCACGGAAACAGACCGCCTCGTCGAACCCCCGGGCCATGGGGTGGTAGCGTGGATCAAAGGCGCCCAAGTGCCACTTGCCCACCAAACCCGTGGCATAGCCCGCCCGTTGCAGCAGATCGGCCAGGGTCGTCTCCCGGAGGGCCAGGCGCTCCAGGCCGCGCCATTCCAGCGTGTCGATGGAGCCGGTGCGATGGGGATAGCGGCCGGTGAGCAGGGCCGCCCGCGAAGGATTGCACACGCAGGAGGCGGCGTAATGTTGGGTGAAGCAGACGCTCTCTTGCAAGAAACCGTCGAGAACGGGCGTCTCGGAGAGGCCACCGTTAAAGGCGCTGAAATCGCCATAACCCAGATCATCGGCCAAGATAAAGACGATATTGGGACGTTGCCCAGGCATGCTACACCTCCTCCGGAAAAGATCGTCAGGATACCGGATCCATATCCGCCTGTCACGGGCATTGTAACGCCTTTATGCCCGGTCCACAAGCTTTGCTCACCCTGTATGGCGGAATGGACAATCCCTCTGCCATGGGATACAATGTATCCACGGAGGTGAGAGAATCTTGAGGCAGGACGAACGCGCGGGTGTAGCACGTTCGTCGCGTGTTGGCATCTGAGGTGTGGGGGATGAGCGAGAGTCACGATGCTCCGGCGCGAATCTTGGTGGTGGAGGACGAGCCGGCGCTGGTGGAGACGTTGGAGTATAACCTTCTGCGCCAAGGGTACCGCGTCTTCACGGCGCGGGATGGCCGCGCCGCGGTGGAACTGGCCCGGCGGGAGCGCCCGGACGCCATTATCTTGGATATCATGCTGCCCGGCCTGGATGGATTGGAGGTCTGCCGCATCCTGCGGCGCGAGATGAGCGTGCCCATCTTGATGCTCACCGCCCGCGCCGACGAGGTGGACAAGATCGTGGGGCTGGAGGTGGGCGCCGACGACTATGTGACCAAACCCTTTAGCATGCGCGAACTTTTGGTGCGGGTCAAGGCCCTGCTGCGGCGTACGCGCCTGCTGCGGGAGGAGCTCCAGAGCGGGGTGCCCGTGGCTGAGCGGTTGGTGTTCGATGACCTCGTCCTTGACCTGGCCCGGCGGGAGGTGACGTTGCGCGGCGTCCCTTTGAACCTCAAGCCCAAAGAGTATGAGCTCTTGCTCTTTTTGGCGCGCCACAAGGGGATGGTCATGTCACGGGAGTTGATTCTGGAGCGCGTCTGGGGCTGGGAATACGATGGCGGCAGCCGCACGGTGGATGTGCACATCCGTTGGCTGCGGGAAAAGATCGAGGCCGATCCGGCCCATCCCCAACGGTTGGTCACCGTGCGCGGCATAGGCTATCGTTTTGAGGGGTGAGACCATGATCTTTCACCGCATCCGTTGGCGCATCGCCATCCCCTACATTCTCCTGATCGTGGGCGGGCTGGCGGGCTTGACGCTCTATCTGGCCGGATTTGTGCGCGCGACGTATCTTGCCAACCTGCGGGCTCGTTCTGCCTCACAGGCCCGCCTCTTGGCCGAGGTGGTCACGCCGCGCTTGGTGGAGGAAGGGCCTCGGGCAGAATTGACGGCCCTCTTTGGGGAATATGCCGCCATCCTGGGCGCACGGCTCACCCTCATCGGCGCCGATGGCATCGTCTTGGCGGATTCCCACGAGGACCCGACCCGGATGGATAACCACCTCTTTCGCCCCGAAGTGCAACAGGCTCTGGCCCTGGGCGAGGGCAGCAGCGTGCGCCTGAGCAAGACTCTGGGCTACGAGATGCTTTATGTGGCCGTGCCCATCCGCGCCCATGGGGCGATGCAAGGGGTGATGCGCGTGGCCCTCCCCTTGGATCAGGTGGAACGGGATGTGGCCCATCTGCGCCGCACCCTGCTTGTGGCTTTGGGGGTGACGGCGGGGGTGGCGCTGCTTTTGGCGCTGGTCATCGCTGAGCGCACGGCACGCCCTGTGCGGCTCCTCACCGAGACGGTGACGCGCCTGGCCGCCGGCGATCTCCAAGCCCGCCTCCTGCCCACCACCCGCGACGAAGTGGGCGCCCTGACCCGCGCCTTTAACCAGATGGCCGATCGCCTCCGCGAGACCATCAATGGCCTGGAGCAAGAGCGCAGCCGGTTATCTGCCGTGCTGGAGCATATGGCCGATGGGGTGCTGATCGTGGATGGCGAGGGGCGGGTGCGTTTGGTCAACCCCGCCGCGGCCCGCATCCTCGGTGTGGAGGTCGCCCAGGCCCTTGGGCGCACCTTCGCCCAAGTGGTGCGCGATGAGGAGATCATCACCCTGTGGCGCCGTTGCCGGGCCGGCGAGGGCCAACAGGTGGCCATCGTGGAAAAGGGGCGGCGCGGGCCTTTTTTGCAGACCATCGTCACCCCCCTGGATGATGGAGGCGCGGGGGATTCCTTGGTCATCTTTCAGGATCTCACCCGGGTGCGCCAGTTGGAGACGGTGCGCCGTGATTTCATCAGCAACATCTCCCACGAGCTGCGTACGCCCTTGGCCTCCCTCAAGGCGCTGACCGAGACATTGCGCGATGGCGCCTTGGAGGATCCCTCCGCGGCGCGACGCTTCCTGGAGCGCATGGATGCCGAGGTGGACGCCCTGACCCAGATGGTGCAGGAGCTGTTGGAGCTTTCGCGCATCGAATCGGGCCAGGTGCCGCTCCAGCTGGCAGCCGTCGCCGTGCAAGAGGTGGTGGAGCCGCCGGTGGAGCGCCTGCGCCCCCAGGCGGAACGGGCGGAATTGCGCCTGGAGGTGGCCTTGCCGCCCGATCTGCCCCCCGTCTTGGCCGATGCGGAGCGCATGCAACAGGTGGTGAGCAACCTGGTGCACAACGCCATCAAGTTCACCCCTGCCGGCGGCCAAGTGATCGTCTCGGCGCGAGCAGAGGGGGATCACGTGATCATCTCCGTCGCCGACACGGGCATCGGCATCCCCGCCGATAGCCTGCCGCGCATCTTTGAGCGCTTTTACAAGGCCAACATCGCCCACAGCGGCCAGGGCACCGGCCTGGGCCTGGCCATCGCCAAACACCTTGTGCAGGCCCATGGGGGGCGCATCTGGGCCGAAAGCGTGGAGGGGCAGGGGAGCACCTTCAGCTTCTCCCTGCCCGTGGCGGAGGAACCGGCGGCTTCTTGCTAGGCCTCGCGCCCGCCCGTGCTTTGGGCTATCCTCTCCGCATGTTTGTGGGGCTCCTCTTCCCTGCTGCGCTTTGAAACGTTAACCAAACCTTAACCTGGCGGCAATGGGCCCTTAAACTTGGCCGATTAGAATCTATGGGTGAGCATAAAACAAATTTCAAGAATGGAGAGTGAAGCCATGCGAACCCGTAGTGTGTTGTTGTTGGCCCTGCTGGCCGTCGTGGTCCTGGTGACCGCCTGTGCCCCCAAGACCCAGGTGGTGAAAGAGACCGTGGTGGTGGAGAAGGTGGTCAAGGAGACCGTGGTGGTGGCGGAGACGCCACAGGTCAAGGAAGTGACCAAGGAAGTCGTCAAACAAGTCGTGATCACGCCCACGCCCAAGCCCGTGGATGCCCCAGGCTCCATCAAGCTGAACGCCTCCGGCGCGACCTTCCCCCAGCCCCTCTACGAAGACTGGGCCTTTGCCTTCAGCCAGCGCGATCCCTCGGTGGTGATCAACTATGCCGGCGGCGGCTCGGGCCAGGGAATCAAGGACATCAAGGCCGGCACGGTGGATTTCGCCGGTAGCGATGCCTTGCTCAAAGACGCGGACTATCAGGAAAAGCCCAATCTGCAGCTGATCCCCACGGTGGCCGGGGCTGTGGTGCTGGCCTACAACATCAAGGGAGTGGATGCCACCATCACCCTGGATGCCGATACCGTGGTCAAGATCTATCAGGGCAAGATCGAGAACTGGAAGGATCCGGCCATCGCCAAGTTGAACCCCGAGATCAAATTCCCCGATCTGCCCATCAATGTGGTGCATCGTTCCGATGGTTCCGGCACGACCAACATCTTTACCCTCTATCTCTCGGCGGTGAGCGAGGAATGGAAGAACGGCCCCGGCGCCGGCACGGCGGTGGAGTGGCCGGTGGATAAGCTGGGCCGTGGTCAGGGCGGCAAGGGCAACCCCGGCGTGGCTGCGGCGGTGCAGAACACCAACGGAGCCATCGGCTATGTGGAGTTGGCCTACGCCAAGAGCAACAATATCCGCTATGCCAAGATGATCAACGCTGCCGGCAACGTGGTGGAGGCCAGCATCCCCAGCACCATGGCTGCTATCAAGGACGCTAAATTCGATGACCGGCTGGGCGCCATCATCGTCAACAGCAAGCAGCCCGATGCGTGGCCCATCGCCGGGTTCACCTACCTGATCATCCAGAAGGATTATCAGGATTGCAAAAAGGCTGAAAAGATCGTCAACTTTATCACCTGGGCCTTGACGGATCCCGGCGCCGCCGATCGGGCTGCCAAGCTCCTCTATGCGCCGCTGCCCAAAGAGGTCTTGCCGCGGGTGATGGAAGCGGTCAACAAGGTCACCTGCAACGGCAAGCCCGTGGTCAGCAAGTAACCTCACCGCATAAGGTATCCCATCCTATGGCTCAAGAGCGTCCCACTCGGGTGACGCTCTTGAGCCTATCGCCAGAATGGAACGCTCGATGAACACTTGCACCGTGGCGCGTAGATTGAGACATGTGCCCACATCGGCCCTGGGGCGCAGGCTGGAGCATGGCGATGTGCTTTTTCGCGCCGTCATTGCCCTGGCCGCCCTCTCTTTGCTGGGCTTGATGGTGGGGGTTGGCCTGATGTTGTGGCTCAACTCCCAGCCGACCCGTGCTGCTGCGGGTTGGTCGTTCCTGACCTCGACGGTTTGGAACCCCGTGGATGAGCAGTTTGGGGCGGTGCCCTTTATCGCGGGCACGCTCACCACCTCCTTGGTGGCGCTCTTGCTGGCCTTTCCCCTGGGGCTCTTGATCGCCATCTTTTTGGCCGAGCTGTGCCCAGCGCGGCTGCGCCATGTCTTGGGCTTTATGGTGGAACTCCTCGCCGCCATCCCCAGCGTCGTCTATGGCGCCTGGGGCATCTTTGTCTTGATTCCGCGGGTGGTGACGCCTTTGGGCCATTGGCTGATGCAGACCCTGGGCACGCCGGGGCGGTTTCCTTATCTGCCCATCTTTGAGGGGCCCTTCTTTGGGGCGAGCAACCTCGCCGCGGGGCTGGTGTTGGCGGTGATGATCTTGCCCACCATCGCGGCCATCTCCCGCGATGTGCTCCTGGCGGTGCCCCGTTCCCAGCGCGAGGCCGCTTTGGCCATCGGCGCCACCCGGTGGGAGGCGATCTGGCAGGTGGTGCTGCCCTATGGCCTTTCGGGCATCCTGGGCGCCGCGATCTTGGGCCTGGGGCGCGCCTTGGGCGAGACCATGGCCGTGACCATGGTGGTGGGCAATGTGGCCCAGCTCTCGGCCTCCCTTCTCAGGCCCGGCTACACCATGGCCAGCGTGATCGCCAACGAGTGGGGCGAGAGCCGCACCATCCTTTACAGTAGCGCCTTGATCGAGATCGGTCTGTTGTTGTTTGTGATGAGTTTGCTGCTGAACGCCACGGCCCGCTTGTTGGTGTGGCGCGTGGCGCGCAAAACGCCGGAGCAACGCGCATGAACATCCCTGTGGACGCTGTGGAACGACCGGAGCTACGTCGACCGGTGGCGCTGCACCGGCGGCGCTCCAAGATACGAGAACGCTGGCGCCGCGCCAAGAGCGCGCTGCTATTGGGCCTGACGGGCCTTGCCACCCTGGTGGGCCTTATCCCCTTGGTCTGGATCTTGGGCGACGTGCTGATCCGCGGGGCGTCGGTGCTCAATCTCTCTTTTCTCACCGACACCTTCAAGCCCACCAGCCTGGGCGGCGGCGGGATCGCCCATGCCTTGGTGGGCACGGGGATTTTGGTGGGGCTGGCCTCGGTTTTCGCCGTGCCCTTGGGCATCCTCACCGCCTTTTACGTGGCCCAGCGGCCCAATACTTGGCTGGGTCTGGCGGTGCGTTTCGGCACCGATGTCCTCTCCGGTTTGCCCTCTATCGTGGTGGGTCTCTTTGTCTATACCTTGCTGGTGAAGGGGCGGGGCTATTCGGCCCTGGCCGGCGGGGTGGCCTTGGCCATCCTGATGTTGCCCGTCATCGTGCGCACGACCGAGGAGATGCTGAAACTGGTGCCCAAGTCCCTCCGAGAGGCCTCTTTGGCCCTGGGCGCTTCGGAGTGGAAGACCGCTTTCCAGGTGTGGTTGCCGGCGGCGTTGACGGGCATCGTCACCGGGTTGATGCTGGCCGTGGCCCGGGTGGCCGGCGAGACGGCGCCGCTCCTCTTCACCGCCTTGGGCAGCAATACCCTCTCCACCGATCTTGGCAAACCCATCGCCTCGTTGCCCTTGACCATGTTCAAATACACGGTGGACCCTAGCCAAGTGCGCAACGCGCAAGCCTGGGCCATCGGGTTTATCATCGTCACCTTGGTCTTGCTGCTCAATATTGGCGCCCGCCTGATCGCCGCCTGGCGCTCGAAAATGATGTCATCTTAGGAGTTGGAAGATGAGCGAATCTGCATTGGTCCTTGCTCCGGGACGGGTACTATCCGCCACTGCGCGCCCGACAACGGCCGAACGGGCCGTGGCCGAAAGCGGCCAGGAGGTCAAGATGCGCTTGGAGAGCGTCTCGGTTTATTATAACAACTTTCTGGCCATCGCCGAGGTGAACCTGCCCATCTACAGCCACAAGATCACGGCCATCATCGGTCCCTCGGGCTGTGGCAAGAGCACCCTCTTGCGCTCGCTGAACCGGATGAATGATCTGATCCCCGGCGCCCGGGTCAAGGGACATGTCCTCCTCGATGGTGAGGATATCTATGGGCGCAATGTGGACGTGGTGGATATCCGTCGTCGGGTGGGGATGGTCTTTCAACGGCCCAATCCTTTTCCCAAGAGCATCTATGACAACGTGGCGTACGGTCTGCGGCTGTATGGCGGCCTCTCCCGGGCCGAGATAGACGAGATCGTGGAGTATAGCCTGCTTCGGGCGGCCCTGTGGGATGAGGTCAAAGACAAGCTCCACCAATCGGGCATGGCCCTTTCCGGCGGGCAGCAGCAAAGGTTGTGCATCGCCCGGGCCATCGCCGTGGAGCCGGAGGTTATCCTCATGGACGAGCCCTGTTCCGCCTTGGATCCCGTGGCGACTTTAAAGATCGAGGATCTGATGCAGGAGCTGCGCCGAGATTATACCATCGTCATCGTCACCCACAATATGCAGCAGGCGGCCAGGGTGAGCGATTACACGGCCATGATGATGATGCGCCCGGACCGCGCCGGCGAGATGATCGAGTTCGATACCACCACCCGCATCTTTACCCGCCCCAAGGACAAGCGCACCGAAGACTATGTGACGGGAAGGTTTGGCTAAGATGATCAAGAAAAGGGTGTTGTTCCTCTGTACCGCCAACTCGGCCCGCAGCCAGATGGCGGAAGGGTTGGTGAATCACTTTTTGGGTGATCGTTGGCAGGCTTTTTCCGCGGGCACGCAACCCAGCGGCTTTGTACACCCCTTGGCCGTTCATGCCATGGCCGAAATAGGGGTTGATCTCAGCGGCCAACGCAGCAAAGGGGTGGGAGAGTTCCGTAATCTGGCTTTTGATCTGGTGGTCACCCTCTGCGATGGGGCGGCGCGTACCTGCCCGGTGTGGCTGGGTGGCGGCCAGGTGGTGCATCTGGGCTTTCCCGATCCGGCGGCGGTGACGGGCAGCAAAGCGCAACGCCTGGAAGCCTTTCGCCGAGTGCGTGATGCCCTACGGGAGCAGCTATTGGCATATCTGGTGGAAGCGGACAAGAGCTTGGAGGCGTCGTCGGTGGCGGCTGACGCGAGTTAGTGTTTTAGCAGTTGAATATCAGTCTTTTGTCATCATCCTGTAATAGCCTTGGCGGGGCCCTTGTGCTAAACTTGGCCTAGGGGGGATAAAACACTATCTTCACCATGCGGGGGAAGCCAAGTGATCTCCAAGGCCAAGCTGCTGGGTTATCTCGGAACGGCGTTGTTGTTGTCCCTTTGGCTGGCCACCCTACAGGGTCAGCAAGATCGCAGGCCAGTCCAGGCCGAGGCGCAACCGGTCGCGCTGCAGGCGCTGGCGACCTTGCCCACAGAAACATCCACCCTTCCTCTCCCCACCTCGACGCCCACGGCGGAGGTCCCTCTCCCCGTGCCCACCTGCACGCCCACCATCCTCGCCACGGTGCCCTCGCCCGGCCCCACCTCGGCCTTGGCGTTCCCTTTGGTCTATGCGTATCGCCCGCCGGTGGCCCAGTTCGGCGTAGATTTCAGCCATTGGATGACCGTGCCCCAGATCATCGCCTACGACATGCCGGTGGCGCGCCAGATGGGTGCCGCCTGGGCGCGGGTTTACCTTTCTTGGGCCCTGGTAGAGCCCACGCCCGGCGAGGCCCGTTGGGAATTGTTCGATCCTGTCTTTGAGCAGCTGCGTCGCGTGGGGTTCAACGGCCTGGCGGTGATTTACGGTTGGCCCGCCTGGGCCACGACGGTGAGCTGCGGCCCCATCGCCGAGGAACATCTGCCGGCCTTCCAGGCCTTTTTGCGGGCCGCTTGGCGGCGCTATGGCGATGTGGTCAAGGCGTGGGAGTTCACCAACGAACCGGATAACCGCGCGCCCACCCACATGAGCCCTTTGATCGGCTGTTGGAGCCCCTACGCGTACCAATATGCCCGCCAGTTGGAGCTTTTCGCGCGCACGCTAAAGGCCCTGGATCCGCGGGCGGTGATCGTCTTTGGCGGCCTGGCCCACGATAACTGGGCCGCCTTTGACCGGAATTTTCTGGAGGCGACCCTGGCCGAGGGCGCCGGCCCCTGGTTCGACGTGGTGAGCCTGCATTATTATCCCATCAACGGCGTCGAGTTCCCCACCATGGGCCACAAAGTGCGCCGCATTAAAGAGATTTTGGCGCGCTACGGCCTGGAGCGCAAGCCCATCTGGATCACCGAGACGGCCATGTGGACCAATACCTGGGGCGGGGTGGAGGCGCAGCGGGATTTCATCGTCCGCCAATTCACCCGTGGTCTGGCGGCCGGCGTGGAGCAGATCTACTGGTTCCACGTGCAGCAGAACCCCTACTTTGATGAATCCATCCATCGCTGGTTGATCACCCGCTTGCATCAGCCCGATCAGGCCTACAGCACCTTCCAGTATTATGCCCGCATGCTGCAGGGGATGTCCTTCGCGGGGCTCCCTGAGGGGCTGCCGGAGGGCGTGGAGGGGTATCGCTTCCGGCGCGAGGGGCGCACGCTGTACGTCCTTTGGGCTAACGATGGTCAGGAGCACACGGTGCTTTTGCCGGCGGAGGCCTGGGCCCATGTGAGCGATCGTGACGGCGAGACGGGCCAGATCGTTGCCCCGCAGGATGGGCGCCTCGCCCTCACCGTGGGGCCGAAGGCCGTCTTTGTGGATCTCCCCGCCGCCGCCCACCCGGCGCCCTTCCCCACCCCCACCGCCACGCCCACCGCCGTGGGCACACCGCCCACGCCCATCCCCACCTTGCCCGCGATGACCCCGACGCCCACGCCGCAGCCCGTGCCAGAGATCCTTTTGGCCCAGGAGACGTGGGACCTCATCTTGGCCAAGATTCGGCGCGCCTTGACCCAAGGAGATGGTCAGTTCCCCACCGTCACCCAAGGGGATAGCTGGAACTATACCTACAACGGCGATTGGACCGGCGGGTATTGGGCCGGCCTGCTCTGGGCGGCCTATGAGCGCACGGGTGAGGCCACCTTCCGCGAGGCGGCCATCCGGGCCGTAGATCGCCTGGCGGAGCGCCAGCACGATACCAGTTGTCACGACATCGGGCTGATCTTTTACACCGGCGTCCATCCAGGTTACCGCCTGACGGGGGATCCCCGCTACTACCAGCTCTGCTTTAACGCTGCCGAGGCGGTCTTGCAGCGCTACAACGCCAAAGGGGGCTACATCCAGGCTTGGGGTCCCATCGGCGATCCGCAGCTCGGCGGGCGCACCATCGTGGATACCATGGTGGTTTTGCCCATTTTCTGGTGGGCCCAGGGGGAGCGCAGCGACGACCGCTACGCCCTGGCCGCCATCAACCATACCAGCATGACGGCGGCCTACCATGTGCGTCGCGATGGCTCGGTGGCCCAAGTGTGCGACCTGGACCCCGAGACCGGCGCTCTATTGCGGCGGACGACATCTCAGGGGTATAGCGAT
>DAOTZU010000159.1:0-1818 GCA_034433995.1 Anaerolineae bacterium | reverse complement strand
CCTGGGCGAGGCCCTGCGCACCCGCAATCCCTACACGCCGGAGGCACAGGTGGAGCTGACCCTGGCCCTGCTGGACTATTGCGGCATCGAGCGGGCCATCCTGGTGGGCAACTCCGCCGGCGGCACCATCGCCACCCTCTTTGCCCTGCGCCATCCCCAACGCGTGCAAGCCCTCATCCTGGTGGATGCTGCCATCTACACCGGCGGCGGTGCCCCCGGTTTCCTGCGCCCCCTGCTGCGCACCCCGCAGGCGCGCCACCTCGGCCCCCTCATCGCCCGCTCCCTCGCCTCCCGCAGCGAGGCGTTCCTGGCCTCCGCCTGGCACGACCCCAGCAAGATCACCCCAGAGATCCGAGAGGGCTACAGCAAACCTTTACAGGCGCAAGATTGGGACCGGGCGCTGTGGGAGTTCACCCTGGCCAGCCAGGCGCCCAACCTGGCCGAGAGGCTCCAGGAGATCCAGGTGCCGGTGCTGGTGATCACCGGCGACGACGACCGCATCGTGCCCACGGAGCAGAGCGTGCGCCTGGCCGCCGAGCTGCCCCAGGCCGAGCTGGTGGTGCTCCCCAACTGTGGCCATGTGCCCCACGAGGAATGCCCCGAGGCCTTTTTGCGGGCGGTGGAGCCTTTCCTCAAGGGGCTGGCCCCTTCGCCCACCACACCAGCAGGGAGATGATGGTTTCTGCAGAGAGCCGTCGTCAGGCGGCGGATGCAATCCACCCGGCCGCCCCGCCCACGCCCAAGACGGTGGATGCAATCCACCGTCTCCCCACAAAAAACCCGCGTAGCGGGTTTCCCAACCCCAGCCGTCGGTTTCCACCCGACGGCGCTCTCCGACCGACGGCGCATCCCACGACGGCGCGTCCCGACCGCCGGGCAGCCCGCCCACCGCGCCCCTTCGCGCAAACAAAAAAGGTCTGCCGCAGTATCCCCCGCGGCAGACCTTGTACCGACGCCCCCCCGTCTCAGCAGCCCAACTCCCTCGCCCGCTGCCACTGCTGGCTCGTTTCGATCCTGCGGCTGCATACCGCCTGCTTGTCCTCTTGCTCTACATAGGCCCGCCGATCCTTCAGAGCCAGCCACTGGGCCAGATCGAGATGCCAAAAACGGATAAACCGGCTCACTGCCTCAAAGAAATTATTCTCGCTTTTCATGGCGCGTTCTCCCTGCTATGATATTTTCAGGAGGCAGACGGGCGAACAAGGGGGACATCACTCGCCGGAGGTCTGCACACTATCAACAGGAGGTTGGTCAGCCCGTCTGCCTCCATCCGGTTGAGGAGGAAGGTCCTGCTCAACTCTGGCCTAATCATAACATACTTTATCCAATTTGTCAAGTATCAAAAAACAAGTCCTCCCCCACTTGACGTCTCACCCCTTCCCCGCTATAGTGGTCCAGGGAGGCGCGTAAACCGATGAAAAAAGCATCCACCCAAGACCAGGGCGATGGCCTCACCTGGCACCACGCCGGCGGCAAACTCCGGGAACTGGGCGCCGAGAGCCTCTCCGACGCCGAGCTCCTCGCCATCCTCATCGGCACGGGCATCAAGGGCCGCTCGGCGGAACAGATCGCCCAAGAGATCTTGGACCGCTTCAGCTCCTTCAAGGGCATGGCGCACCAACCCTTTGAGAAATTCTTGGCCATCAAGGGCCTGGGCGAGGTCAAGGTCATCCGCATCGCCGCCGCATTTGAGATCGCCCGGCGCATCGTCAACCAGGTACTGAGGGAACATGAGCAAGAGCAGTAAAACGGCCATCCCCAGCCCCTTCGATATCCAAAAAACCGAGCGCACCGGCGTGGCCATCCTCATGCATTGGA
>DAOTZU010000158.1:0-10762 GCA_034433995.1 Anaerolineae bacterium | reverse complement strand
CGGCCTCCACCTGGGCCAGGGCGAAGTGCATGGCCGCCTGGGTGCAGATCTCCAACAGCTCTTGGGCCGCCTCCGGCTCAAGGACCGTGTCCTCCAGGAAGGCGCTCACGCCGCGCAGATCGGCGGCCTCGGCGGCGGCCCCCTCCACCCAGCCGCAGATGGGATATTGCCCGCCCACCTTCTGGCGGCAAAGCTGGATGGCCAACAACCGGTCGCGGGTGCGTTCGTGTTCCCACGGATCCCACAGGCGCAGGCGGCGCCAATCGGCGTAGCTTTGCAAAAGGGGCGCCACGCATTGGGGCACACTATCGTAGGGGAACACGATCTGCGCGCCAAAGGCCGAGGCCTCACGCCAAGGGTCGGAGATGGCGCTGACCAGGTCAATGTGAAAGGCCTCGCAGGCGCGCAAATTCCCCTCCACCAACACGCGGTAATCCTGGGCCAGCCGGTCGTAGGTGGAACCGATATAGCGGGCAGCAAAGGCCATGAGGATGTTCTGGTTGGGGATACGGTCCACCGGCTGCCCGGCCAGCCGGCGCATGGTGCGCTCGTAAGGGGTCAACTCGTCCATCGCGCTGCTCCTCCGGAAACATCGGCCTTTCAGGCAAAGATGCCCACGGAGCGGGTGGATCATCGCGGGTGGCTCTTGGCTGCTGACCCACGCCCACCCGCTGGATCCGCGTCCTGCCCCCTCCTCAGGGGGCCATTTTACCGTGAGGCCGCGAAGAAGGCAAGGCACAAGATTTGCCGCCCTGAGCGGCGCGGCGTATAATTTACCAGGCAACAGCATGGATTAGAGGAGGTGTAGCCCATTTATGATCCCCGTCACCCAATTGCGCAAAGGCGTCACGTTCCAAGATGAGGACGGCCAGATCTGGCGCGTGCTCGAGTACGATCATTACAAGCCGGGCCGAGGCAACGCCATCATCCGCACCAAGCTGCGCAACCTGCGCACCGGCGTCACCATCAACCGCAACTTTCTCTCCGGCGACCGGGTGCAGGATATCCAGCTCGACCATCGCACGGTGCAGTACATGTATAACGATGGCGAGAACTATTACTTTATGGATACCGAGACCTTTGAGCAGCCCGCCTTGCCCCGCCAAGTGCTGGAGGACGTGATCCCTTATCTCAAAGAGGGTACCACGTTAGAGATCGAAATGTTTGAGGGCGAGCCCATCGGCATCGAGCTGCCCATCACGGTGGATTTGGTGGTCACCGACGCCCCGCCCGGCTACGCCGGCGATACGGCCACCAGCGCCACCAAAGAGGTCACCCTGGAGACAGGGCTCAAGCTGCAGGTGCCCCTTTTTATCAACGCCGGCGACGTGCTGCGCATAGATACCCGCACCGGCAGCTACGTCACCCGGGTCTGATTGCCTCGCACTGCGGGAATCTCAAGACCGCCTGCGTCCTGCCTCGCGGGCGGTCTTGTCCTGTTCATCCCAGCGGAGAATGCGCACGCCCATGCCGCTTCCCTGCCTCCATCCAAGATGTACAAAAATTCATCTCCCTGTCCGCCGCTTTCACGTTCCGTTCATCTCCTCCCCTTATATTAAAAAAGGCCTTTTGAGATCCCCCATGCTCTCTGCAAAGGAGCGAGAACCTTTGGGCATCCAAGAGATCACCTATGTCGCCTCCTCGCCGTCCCGGCAACGGGCCAGAACCTTGATGGCGGAGCGGACCTACCTCGTGCTCAAGCGCCTGATGGATATCGTCCTCTCGGCGCTGGCCTTGGTCATCCTTTCCCCCTTGTTCTTGCTGATCGCCCTCGCCATCGTGGTGGATTCCCCCGGCCCGGTGATCTTTAGGCAAAAGCGGGTGCGGGGGCAACAAGACCCCAACGAGGAGCACCCTGAACGGCTGGTGTTCGACTTTTTCAAGTTCCGCTCCATGTATACCAATTGCGATACGCAAATCCATCGCGATTATGTGCGGGCCTACATGGCCGGCCAACACGACCAGGTGAACAACGGCAGCGCCAGCAAGCCTCTGTTCAAGATGAAGCATGACCCGCGCGTCACTCGGGTGGGGCGGTTCCTGCGGCGCACCAGCCTGGATGAGCTGCCCCAGCTCTGGAATGTGCTCAAAGGAGATATGAGCCTGGTGGGCCCGCGCCCCGCCTTGCCCTACGAGGTGGAACAATACGATGCCCATCAGCGGCAGCGCCTGGTGCCCCAGGCCGGGCTCACGGGTCTGTGGCAGGTCAGCGGGCGCACTTGTCTCACCTTCGAAGATATGGTGCGGCTGGATATCGAGTACAGCCAAAAGCGCTCCCTGTGGCTCGATCTCAAGATCCTGGCCAAGACGCTGCCCGCCGTCCTCTCCGGAGATGGCGCCTGGTAAGGCGCAAAAGCCAAGACCTGACAGGTCTTTCAGACCTGTCAGGTCTTTTTTTTATTGCGCGATTGACCGCCGGCGCGCTCTGAGGTAAGGTAGAGGCGTGAGGGGCAAGATGAGGCAATACGCATGGGGACGCTACGGTAGCACAATGCTGATCTCCGCCGCGACCCTGATCTTTGAGATCACCCTGACGCGGCTCTTTTCCCTGGCGGAGTGGTATCACCTGGCCTTCCTCAGCATCGCTGTGGCCTTGCTGGGCAACGCGGCCGGCGGCACCATCCTGGCGTTGCTGGGGCGCACTCGCCGTTGGCGGCTGTTCCCCTGGTGGGGCTGGGGCTTTCCCCTAAGCTTGGCGGGGGCCTATGTGCTGTTCAACGCTCTCCCCTTCGATTCCTACCAATTTGCCTGGGATCCACGCCAGCTCGGTTACCTGGCCTTGCAATACCTGGGGCTGGTGGTGCCCTTTGGCTTTAGCGGGCTATGCCTGGCCCAATGGCTGGCCCTTTACCCCCAAGAGACGCCCCAGCTCTACGGGGCGAACCTGCTCGGCTCGGCGTTAGGCAGCCTGAGCCTGCTGGGCCTGCTGCCCCTGCTGGGCGGCGAGGGCACCGTGATGGCCGCCGTGAGCCTGGCCGCCCTGGCCGCCATCCTGGTGGAGGTGGGATGGACACAGCAACGCAGCCCGCTCTCCAGCCTGCGCCAAGGAACGGCGTGGGCCATGGCGGTGGCCGGGCTGGTCTTGGCCACCACCCGGCCGGCTTGGCTTCAGCTGCACCTTTCGCCCTACAAAAGCTTGAGCCAGCACCTGGCGGCGGGGGCGCGGCAGGTGGTCAGTCGGTGGAACACCTTCTCCCGGGTGGATGTGGTGGAAAGCGAACGCATCCATTCGGCCCCAGGGCTGAGTCTCCTCTACCAGGGCCAACTCCCTCCGCAACACGGGGTGTTGGTGGATGGCGATAACCTCAGCCCCATCACCCGGCGCCAAGGGGAGGCGGACGAGGCCTTCCTGGCCTATCTGCCCTCCGCGGTGCCTTATCGCCTGCGGACCGGGGCCTCGGTCTTGATCTTGCGCCCCAGGGGAGGATTAGAGGTGGCCGCGGCGGTGGCCGGGGGCGCGCGCCGCATCGTGGCCGTGGAGAGCAACCCCTTGGTGGCCCGCGTCGTGGGCGAGCGCTATGCCCTGTGGACGGGGAACCTCTACCACCTCCCGCAGGTCACCTGGCGCATCGAGGAAGAGCGCAGTGCCCTGGAACGCCTCCAAGAGAGATTCGACATCGTCCTCATCGCCCTGAGCGAGGGCTACCATCCCCTCACCTCCGGCTCCTACAGCCTGACGGAGAACTATCTCTATACCGTGGAGGCAGCCTCCTGCGCCCTGCGGCGGCTGACCCCCCACGGCCTGCTGGTGCTCACCCGCTGGCTCCAAGACCCGCCCAGCGAATGCCTGCGGGCCGCCGGGCTGGTGGTGAGCGCCCTGGAGCGGGAGGGCCTGGGCGACGCGGCCCAACATCTCCTCGCCTTCCGGAGTTGGTCCACCATGACCATCCTGGCCAGCCCCAGCCCCTTCGCCCAGGCCGACATCGCCGCGTTCCTGCAGACGTGCGCCGAGCTGGGGTACGACCCGGTGTGGTTCCCGGGCATGGGGCCGGAGCTGGCCAACCGCTACAACATCCTGCCCCGGCCGGTGTATTACGAAGCTTTGCGCGACCTGCTCCTCACCCCTGACCGCAGAGCGTTTTACCGCGCCCAAGAGTACGACGTCACCCCGCCCACCGATGATCGCCCCTTCTTCGGCCACTATTTCCGCTGGCGCCAGGTGCCGGCCATCCTGCGCCAGTGGGGCAAAACGTGGCAGCCCTTTGGCGGTAGCGGCTTTCTCTTGGTGTGGGCCTTGCTCGTCTTTTCCTTGGTGGCGGCGGGCCTGCTCATTGGGCTGCCCCTGGTCTGCAGGCCGCGGGAGCTCGCGCCCATCCGTTGGCTGGGCCGGATGGTGCTCTACTGTGCCTCCCTGGGCCTGGCCTATCTTTTGATCGAGCTGCCCTTGATGCAACAACTCATCCTCTATCTGGGACAGCCCACCCTCTCCCTGATCCTGACCCTCTCCGCCCTCTTGCTCTTCTCGGGGCTGGGCAGCCTGAACGCCGGACGGTTTGCTCTGCGGCCCGTGCTCATCGCCTTGCTGGGCCTGGCGGCGCTCTATCCCTTTCTCTTGCGCGCCCTCTTGAGCGCCACCTTGCAGCTGGCCCTGGGGGGACGCATCGTGTTGGCGCTCGTATGCCTCGCGCCCTTGGGATTTTTGATGGGGATGCCCTTTGCCGGCGGGATGCGGCGCGCCGAGGAGATGCTGCCGGGGATTATTCCGTGGCTGTGGGCCATCAACGGCGGCGCCTCGGTGGTCAGCTCGATCTTGGCCACCCTTTTGGCCTTGGCCGGAGGGTTCCGCCTGGTATGGAGCGTGGCCGGCCT
The DNA here is from genome assembly GCA_034433995.1 of Anaerolineae bacterium. GTDB lineage: Bacteria > Chloroflexota > Anaerolineae > UBA1429 > UBA1429 > DAOTZU01. Next base: position 5,953 of record DAOTZU010000158.1, on the reverse strand, counting down.
ATGCTACCTGTGCGCTCTGGCCGCGTTTTGGCCCTTGAGCGGCAAACCGTCGGCGCGCCGGGCTTAGCGTTGCCTCGTGAGGGGCACAAAAGCCACGCCCATGATGCGCTCGGTCTTGATCTTGTCTCCTTGGCGCTCCACCAGCCACAGCACCTGATAGGACCCCGGCGGCCCCACCGGGATCACCATGCGGCCTCCATCGGCCAATTGGTTGACCAACGGCTGCGGGATATGGTCGGGGGCACAGGTGACGATGATGGCATCATAGGGGGCGTGTTCCTCCCAGCCATAGTAGCCATCGCCGCATTTCAGATGGATATTGGTATAGCCCAGCCGCTCCAGACGCTCCTTGGCCTGGCGGTACAACGGCTCGATGATCTCCACGCTATACACCTCTTGCACGATCTCGGCCAAGATCGCCGCCTGATACCCCGACCCTGTGCCGATCTCCAACACCTTGTCCGTGGCGCGCAGGCGCAGCAGCTCCGTCATCACCGCCACAATGTAGGGTTGAGAGATCGTCTGCCCGTAGCCGATGGGCAGCGGATGATCGGCATAGGCCTCGTGCAGGTACTCCGGAGGCACAAATTCGTGGCGCGGCACTTTGGCCATCGCCCGCAAGACATCCTCATCCTTGACGCCACGCCCCTGAATCTGTGACTCGATCATCATCTGCCTGTCCTTCTGGTAACGATCCGGTACGGGGGCCGGCGTGGGAGAAGGCGTGTGGACCGGCTGTGCCGTCTCTGGGGGTGTGAAGGTCTCGGGCAGCGGGGTCTCCCCTTGGGGCACAGGGCCAGCACAGGAGATGACCACCCCCAAAGCCAAGAACACCCCCAGCCAACTTGTGCGTCGCTTCTGTTGCACCGCCATGGCTCATCTTCTCCCGCGCCAGGGCCAAGCGATGCTATTCTAGCCGCTTTCCCCTGGACCACGCAACAATTGCCGCGGCTCCACATCCAGAATGCCCAACATCTGCCGCACGGGGTCATAATCCTGATCGCCGACGGGCGCCAATCCCTCCACCCGATAGAGCCGCCGGAGGAGCTGCCGGCCCTCCTCCGAGCGGGTCAATTCCACCAACGCAGCGACCAACTTGGCCCGCACAGCCGGCGCCAGATCGCGCCGCACCACCAAAGGATCGTTGGGCACGGCCGGCGTCAGAACCAAGATCTTGACCTTCTGGGTGACATCCGGAAACTTGGCCATGAGCGCAGACCGGGCATCCCCCGGGGAACCATCGGCCCGCGGGGGCGCCCAATAGGTGGCCGCCGCATCCACCTCGCCTTTGTACACGGCCAGGACCGCCTCCACATCGCCCCCCAAAAAGACCTCCATGGTGGGTTGGGTGCCCGCCTGCACCAGAAGCGCCTTGGGAAAGAGATACCCCGTAGTGGATCGGGGATCGGTAAAACCCAAGATTTTGCCCTGCAAATCCTCCACAGAGCGCAGAGGCTGCAAGCCTCGGGCCGTGCGGGCCGCATCCTCCTGGACGAGGATCTGCCCTGCGTGGGTGGGCCGGCCGTCGCGCACCACGCTAAAGAGGGCCTCCGCCCCGCAGGCCTCATGGGCCCAAAGATACGCCGGCGTGGCCATCCAGGCCACGTCGGCCTCGCCAGCGCATAGCGCCGCGATCACCTCGGCATAGCTCTGGGGTTGATGCGCTTGCACCTCCAGGCCCGTCAGCCGTAAAGTCGTCAACATCTCGGTGGCCACCTCCGGCTGCACCGTGGTCTCTGGTGCCCAATACAGGCGCACAATGGACGGAGTGGCGGTGGGCGTGGGGGGCGGCGGAGTGGCGGTGACCACCTGGGTCACCCAGCGTGTCACCTCGCGTTCGCCGGCCTCGACGGGCACCTCCACCACGCGGGTGATGGGAATGACCTGTGGCTCCGGGGGCAGACAGCCCACCAAAACCCAGACCACCAGGAAAAGGATAGCTACAAAGTAGCCGAAACTTGGTCGCTTCCGCTTTTGTCTCATCCGACACCATCACAGATAGTGCAATATCCTTCTGCTTCTATTATAGCACAACTCTTCTCACTGGCTGATGATTAACCGTCACCGTCATAGGGACGGTGGATATGTGGATAACACGCATCCTACCCCCATATGGAGCACCTCGTGCCTCGGCAGACCCTAGAGCTTGTGGTAGACCATGCCTACGCGCGGGAACAAGCTGTGGATAACGGAAAAGTTGCCCTGGTGACGCAAATGGGGAGCGCGCATGCTCGAGCCTAGGGATAGGGGGTGGCCAGTTCCAGACCCTGTATCTTGGGGCTAGGTCATGGCGCCGGGAAGGGGACCTGTGGATAACTAGGCCGAAATGTCCGCAAAAACCCTAGGTTATCCACAGGAGATCACCGGTTATCCACAGGGGATGGTGCCAAAGAGAATATTCCCCGCAAGCCCGGTTTTGGAGGTGACTATTTGTAGTAGCCCTGTAGGGCGCGATCGAGGGGGACGTTGTTGAGCACCGCGCCGGCCAGGTAGGCGTTCACCTTGCGCAGCCGCTCGATGGCTTGGCGGGCGAACTCGCGTTTGGTATCGCCGGCGCTCACCACGAGGAGCACGCCATCCACCTTGGTGGAGAGCACCACGGCATCGGGCACCACCATGACGGGGGGCGCATCCAGAAGCAGGATATCGGCCTCTTGCAGAAGCCGGGCGAGGATCAGCTCCATCCGTTTGGAGCCCAGAATGTCGGCGGGGCGGGGCGGCAAGGGGCCGCTGGCCAAAAGTTGCAGTCCTTTGATGGTGGTGGCCTGCAAAGGGGGGTGATCCATGGCTTGGTCTTCCACCATCATGGTGGTCAGGCCCGTCTCGTTGCTCAGACCGAAAAAGTGATGCAATTGCGGCCGGCGCAGGTCGCAATCCAGCATGATCACCCGCTGCTCCACTTGGGCCATGGTCACCGCCAAGTTGGCCAGGGTGGTAGATTTGCCCTCGCCGGCGCCGGGGGAGGTAATCACCAGGGAGCGCAGTTTGCGGTCCAACGCGGCGTATTGCAGGTTCATCCGCAAGGTGCGATAGGCCTCGCTGGCGGGCGAGAGGGGTTCTGTGATGGTCACCAGGCTGAATGCATCGGCCATGAAGCGCACCTCCTCTGGGCGCGTGGGATATATGGGCTAATTGGGACGGCGCCCGCTGCGGGCGTTCGTGCTGGCGATAATCGGGATGGTGCCCAAGACGGCCACGCCGGTGTGTTTCTCCACATCCTCGCTGGTGCGCAGCACGTCGGCCTCGAGCCATTCCAAGATAAACACCACCAGCCCGCCCACCAAAAGGCCAAAGAAGGCGCCGGCCAAGACGTTGATCTTCCATTTCGGCTTGTGCAGCTTGCCCGGCTGGGCGTAATCGCGGATGGTGACATCCACCTGGTCCTGGCGGTCCTGCTTGAGATTGTAAGCGTTCATCTTTTCCACGAACCGCTCAGCCGCGGTCTGGGCGATCTTTTGGGCGATGATGGGGTCATAGTCATCGGCATCTATTTGGATGAGGAAATCCGATTCGATGGGGCTGACGGTGAGCTTGGCGCGCAGTTCCTCGGGGGTAATATCCAGCTTGAGGCGCTTGATCACCTCCAGCGCGGCCTCGCGTGATTGGATATCGCCGGCATAGTTGCGCATCAACCCTTTGATGGTCTGTTGCAGGCCCCAATCCAAACGCGCGGGCCAGACGTTCAAATAGATGGTGGAGCGGTAAACCGGCGTTTGCAAACGGCTCACGACCAGAGCGGTGGTGGCGGTGATGATCACCAGCACCAGGATGATCCAGCCGCGTTTGCGGAGGATGCGAAAATAATCCCGTAACTGCACGTTGGCCTCCTCAGCTTACGTCAAGACTATTATACTACCAGGCCTCCCCAAGGCAAAGCGCCCTCGTGCACGGCTCAAGGGAGGGGCCTGCGCCGCCAGAGGCGCGCCCACCACCTTTGGCGACAGGGGATCTCGGCCAGGATCGGCAGGCCCAGGGATTCTAGATCGGCCCGGTGGCGCACGGTGGTGTCGAGATAATCCAGCAAAAACGCCAGGGCCACGCCCGCTGCCAGCGCCAGGATCAGCCGCAGGGGCAGGTCCAGCCGCTGACGCAGGGAACGCCCCACGGCGCCGATGGCGGGCGGGTCAATGAGCGCGACCGCTGCCCGCTCGGTGCCGAGCTGGGCAAAGTAGGTGAGGCCGCCCTCGGTGAGGGTGGCCACCACGGCTTGGGCGATCCGCTCCAGCTCTTGGGCGTTGGGCCAGGTGATGCTCACGCTGAGGATGCGGTGAAGCTTGCCCGCGGCGGTGGCGCCTTGGATGGCGCCGGCGGGGATGGCCAGCCCGGCGCGTTGGGCGATATCTTGAGCAAAGGCTTGGCTCTTGACCACCTCGGCAAGGTCATCCACCAGGTATTCGGCCGTGAGCCAGGTGTAGTAGCGATCGTAGGTGTAATATGTGCCGGCGCCGGGTTCGGGCCGGATCCCCACCGCAAAGCGCATCTGCGCCGTGTACAGCGTGGGCTGATGGGGCGGCCAGAGGGCGTAGCTCAGCAACACCAGCAACAGAAGGCCCACAACGAGCCACAAGCGCCGTTCGATGATCTCTCCATAGAGCCGCAGTTCCATGGTTCCAACCTTTCAGACGGGTTCCGGCGCGGAGAGGTTCCCCGGTCAGCGCCAAAGGGTGGCGAGCTTGGCCCACAGGCGCGGGCCCAAGATGATCAGGCCCATGATGGCCGCGGCGATGGCCGCCACCAATACCGCCCCCGCGGCCACATCCTTGGCCCGCTTGGCCAAGGGGTTGCGCTCCACGGTCACCATATCCACAGTGAGCTCCACCACGGTGTTGAGCATCTCGCCGGCAAAGACCAGGGCGATGGCGGCGATGATGAGCACCCATTCCACCGCGCTGAGGCGCAGCCAGGCGCCCAACAGCACCACCAGGATGGCGATGGCCAGGTGAATGCGGGCGTTGCGCTCCGACCACAGCACATAGCGCAAGCCGGCGAACGCGTAACGAAAACTAGCCCAGAGGTTGCCTTGAGGTTTGCTCATCTTTTGATCATCAGCGGAGGATCTCAAGAAGCAGGAGGCATCTCCTGACGAGACGGCTGGGGCGCCTTTTCTGGATATTGCACCCGCGGATGAAAGATCCCCTGCAGCACACTGCTGAACGCCTCGCGGATCTTGTCCAGATCGCGCAATGTGAGATCGCATTCGTCCAACTGTCCGCTCACCAAGCGATCGTTGATCACCTGGCGGATCACCCGCTCCATCTCGGCCTGGGTGGCGGGGCGGTTGGCGCGCACCCAGGCCTCGATGCTATCCGCCAGCATGACGATGGCGGTCTCTTTGCTTTGGGGCTTGGGGCCGGGGTAACGAAAGAGCTCCTCGTTCACCGAGCCTTGAGGGTTCTCCTGGTTGGCGCGCCGATAAAAATAGGTTACCAGGTTGGTGCCGTGGTGTTCGGCGATAAAATCTCGCACCTTATCAGGGAGGCCATATTTGCGCGCCAGCGCCAGGCCATCGGCGGTGTGGGCGATGATAATCTCTGCGCTGGTGCGCGGATCGAGGCGGTCGTGGGGATTTTCGCCGTCGTTCTGGTTCTCGGCGAAAAAGTAGGGTCGGGTGGTCTTGCCGATGTCGTGATAGTAAGAGCCCACCCGGGCCAGCAGGGCGTCGGCGCCGATGGCCTCGGCGGCGCGCTCGGCCATGTTGCTGGTGATAATGGAATGGTGATACGTGCCCGGCGCCTTGGTGAGCAACTGCTTGAACAAGGGATGGGTGGGCCGGGCCAGCTCCAAGAGTTGCAACGACGTGGTGATGCCGAAAAGGCGCCCGATGAGGGAAAAGGTCACAAAGGTCAAGCTGGAGGAGAGGATGGCGTTGGCCACCCCCATGGCCAAAAGCTGCAACAGCCCCACGGCGTCGTAGGTCTGGTTGGGCAGGCGGAAGGCCAAGATCACGGCGATG
>DAOTZU010000157.1:0-12038 GCA_034433995.1 Anaerolineae bacterium | reverse complement strand
GTGGTTCAAGCGGAGAGGAAACACCCGGTCCCATCCCGAACCCGGCCGTTAAGCTCTCCAGCGCCGATGGTACTCCCCCGGTAACGGGGCGGAAGAGTAGGTCACTGCCAAGAGAACCTGCTTGCGCTTTTAACTGCTATCCTTTCCCCTTCTTTGGCCTCCAGCCACGCGAGGGCCCAGATCCGCCCCAAACCCTAACCACGGCGGGCGAATCTTCAGATGCCCAGGGCACACCCCACAGGAACAGTAACGCACACCGGCCTCTCCACGTCATTATTTGAGCAGAGGCCGTTCTTGTGTTACAATGGCCGCAGCGCATGCGCCCGGCGCCCAAGCCTAGCTTTCGCGAGGAATGGCACCCGATGCCACGTCGTTACCTGTTGGGATTGATCTTGTTCCTCACCCTGGCCGCGGTCCACGCCGCCCGCGTGACGGGGGCGATCCTCGCGCCCGCGCCCTCGATGGCGCCAGCCTCCGGCGGCATGGTGATCTCGCTGCACGACGAGCCCGCCGGCGACGCCGCCGATGCCGATCCCGCCACTTTCACCTTCGCAGCGGATAATTCTGGGCGGCGCCTTTTGCGGCGCGACGGCTCCCCCATCAACCTCGCCGAAGTTCCTTCCCTTTACGGCACGGCGGACGGCATGCGGATCACCGTGGACGGGACCGACGTGACCGCGAACAGCTATCGCGGATTTGCCGGTCCCAAAGTGCCCCTGGGGTTGGACCTCTCCGATGCCGCCGGCTGGCCATCTATCGCCGTGCCCCAAGGCCATGTGGCCATAGACCCGGGCCTCGGTCGCTTCAAATTCTACCCCGGCGGCGCGCCCTATCTCCTGGGGAGCTGGAAACCGGCGGGGACGCTGGCCCAACTGAGCGTGGCCGTGGCCGGGAACTATGCCTATACCATAGATTGGGCGCGCGACCTGGACGTGATCGACATCACCGACCCGGCCCACCCTGTCTGGAAGGCCCATGTCGGCGTCATCGGCAATGGCATGGATATCCTCATTGATGGCGCCTACGCTTATCTCACCATGAAGTCCGGCGGGTTGCGCATCTTTGACCTGAGCACGCCCACCGCGCCGGTGGAGATTGGCTCCATCAAGGCCAGCCCCACCGAGGACGATCTGGCCTTGCACCTGTGCAAGGTGGGCAACCGCGTCTATGTGGCCGATGAGAAATTCGGTGTGGTGATCTATGACGTCACCGACCCGCGCCGTCCCGCCAAGTTGGGCGCCTGTCCCATTGGCTTTGGCGAATCGGTGTGGGTGGAGGGGCGCTATGCCTATGTCACCGGCGGGGGCACCGGTTTCCAGATCTTTGATATCCTGAACCCCGCCAGACCCATGTTGGTGGGTTCCCTGCCCCCGTTGGTCTATTCCTACGATGTGCAGGTGGCCGATGGTTACGCCTATGTGACCGAGGGGTTGGGCGGGCTGCGGGTGGTGGATGTGCGCAACCCCGCCGCGCCTGTCCAGGTGACGGTGGTGCCCACCGCCGGCGAGGCCTACGACGTGCGCCTGGTCAACGGCTGCGCCTATGTGGCGGAACGCGGCCTTCCCGGTTATGTAGAGGTGTTTGACCTGCGCAACCCCGCCGCGCCGGTGTTGCTCAAGCGTTACACCTCCTCCGGGCGCATCTTTGGCGTGTTTCCCCGTGGCCCGTTGGTCTTTGCCGCGGGCCACGACCAAGGGCTATTGGTGCTCAACCCCAACCTCTCCGAGGCGCCCGCGGGCACGGTGCGGGTGGATTACAACTGGGACGATGGCCGGCCCACCCCCACGCCCACGCCAACGCCCACCCCGCTCCCCACGCCCGATCCCAGCCAGACCATGACCCTCACCTTGCAGGTGAACCTGCAAGGACGGGGCGTTCCGCCCTCCCCCCGCTGGCAGGTGCCTTTGACCGTGGAGCTGACCGCCCCCCAAGGCGAGGTGCTCCAACGCTACAACGTCACGTGCGATGCCCAGGGGCAGGTCTCCATCGCGGCCGTGCCACAGGGGTATTACGATATCCGCGTCCGCGGCCGCACCAGCTTGGTGAACCTCCTGCGCAACGCCATTTTGGGCGCGGGGGTGCCGCCGATCCAGATGGGCACCTTGTTGGAAGGAGACGCCAACGGGGATAATGCCGTCAGGCTTGCGGATCTATCCCTTCTGGCCAGCGCCTACGGCACTGCTGTGGGCGATAGCGGTTTCGACGCCCGGGCTGATTTCAACGACGATGGTCGCGTCAACCTCATGGATCTCTCCTTGTTGGCCTCAAACTATGGCCGGATGGGTCCCATCGAGGTCAGCGGCCACTAAGCTTTCGCCATGGAGCCATCATTGTATTGCGCAAAAGAGTCTTGGCCAGCAAAAGCAACCTTTCCCCGTAAGCGCCTTTGGCGGGCGGTGTGTTGGATTTGGCTGTGCATCGCTCTGGGCCTCGTGGCCCGTGTCGTCCGTGCGCAGGAGCCGGTCCGCCTCCATGAAGTGCATTTGGTTTACCGGATAGATCGCAGCCGCGTGCCTTCGTGGGTCACCTCCCGCGAAGTGACCCTCATCGTCCAGGTGGGGCCGGCCTTTGACGTGGTAGCCCTGGGGGATGGAGCGCTTATCCCCTGCACGTACGACGGGGAGCGGGCCCTCATCACCACCGCCGCCGAGCGGGTGGAGGTGGTGGTCACGGGCCCCACACGGCCGGCGGAAGAGATCGGCCGGGTCTCGGTGGCCACGCTGCGCGAGGATAAGCGGTGGGCGCTGAGCCTGACCCTGGACGATGGCTACCTCAGCCAGACCACCATCGCCAAGGCGCTGTTGGATCGCTATGGCTACAAGGCCAGCATCGCCGTCATCGGCGCGCGCATCGGCCAGGTGAAGGATGGTAAGATCTATGCCAGTGCCGCCGAGCTGCGCAAGGTGGTCGCCGATGGTTGGCACCTTTCCAACCATACCTATACCCATCAATACGCCGCCGAGATCGGCGGCGAGGCGGCGGTGGTGAACAATCTGCGGGCCGCCAACGAGGCCATCATGGCCGCCGTGCCGGGGTATGTGCCCATCATGTTCACCAGCCCCTATGTGGATCCCGATTTCATCCCCATCCTCCAGGCCCGGGGCGGCGAGCTGGGCATCCGCTTGGCGCAGACGGGCGGCTGGGAGGGCAGGGAGGTGGATCCGGGCGTTTTTCGGGTGGTGGAGGGCGTCCCCTACAACATCGGGCGCACCCAGCTTTTGCAGGATGGCTCCCAGTTCGACATGGCCCACCAATGGGTGGAGGCCAACCCAGGGAAACACCTCTGGCTGAGCCTCCATACCCACGATGTGGTGGAAGCCTGCGATTGCGTAGAGACGGCGCCGGATATCCTCTATCGCACCTATGGCGCCGGCGGGACGGATGAGGTGTGGGTGGCCCCGGCCCCGGAGGTTTTCCAATACCTTGTCGTTCGCGATAGCGTGAGCATCACCGAGATAGGGCGCGCCCTCGTCGGCCGCCCGCCGGCCGGCCTGACCCCGCCCACCCCGACGCCCACGCCGACGCCGCGGACCGTTGTGCTGCAGCGCGGCCTGGGCGGCTACACGGCGGTGCAAGATACTTACCTAGACGCCCTCAACCCCAACAGCAACTATCGTTTAGCGCCGGATTTGAAGGTGCGCACGCTGGACGGCATCTCCAGCTTGATTCGCTTCGACATGAGGGACGTGCCCACCCGGGCCATCATTCTGGGGGCAACGCTGCAATTCTATGGCCTGGCCGAAAGCAACGCCAACACCATGTGCCTCGCCGCGTATCCGCTGTTGCGCCCCTGGGACGAGGCCCGCGCTAACTGGCTCCAGGCCGGGGCCGCCGATCCTTGGGGGGCCGCCGGGGCTGGGGCGGTGGGCATAGACCGCGCTGCGGAGCACAGCGGCCTGCGGGGGCTGGTGCAGGGGATCGACCGGTGGTATCGCCTGGAGATCCCCCAGGCAGTGCAAGCATGGGTGGCCCATCCGGAGCGCAATCATGGCCTCCTCCTGGCGGGGGCCGGCGGCACCTCCAAGGCTTTGAGCTTGGCCAGCTCGGATTACGGCAATCCGTCCTTGCGTCCCAAGTTGATCATCACCTACACCCTGCCCCTTACCGAGGCAGAGCCTCTCCCGCCGGGAGATGCTCTCCTGGCCGGCCGGGTGCTCCTGGAGGGGCGGCCCAACCCGCCAGCGCCGGCGTGGTCCAGCCCCATCACCCTCACCCTTGCGCGTCCGGAGGACGGGGCAGCCGTGTGGACCCGCCGGCTGACCACCGGCGCGCAAGGCGAGTTTGTCTTGGAGGGGCTGGCGCCGGGGGTTTATGATCTGACCGTCGTCGGCCCAAACACCCTGCCCTGTGTGCGCCGGGGTGTGCAGCTCCGCTCCGGACTCAACATCCTCACCCTGGGACCTTTGCCGGCGGGGGATGTGCAGAGGGATGGCCACATCAGCTTCCGCGATCTCTATGCGTTGCGCCAAGCCTTTGGCGCCCAGACCGGTGCCGCGGACTATGACCCGGCGGCCGACCTCAACCAAGACGGCAGCATAGATCTCCTGGATCTCTCCCTCCTCAGCAAGAACTATGGCCTCTACGGCGCCAGGCTGCAAGAGACCGACCCCGAGCAACCCGCCGATCCGCCCACGCCCACGGCGCGGCTGTGGGTGGCCCCCGCACAGATCAGCACATCTTTAGGACAAAGAGTCGTGGCAGAGGTCATGCTCTCCACCGGCGGCAACGCGGCACAGGGCGTCGAATTGTGGCTCGAGTTCGATCCCCAGGATGTGACCCTGGAGAGTGTAGAGACAACCGGCGCCTTGCCCGATCTCTTGCCGGGCAACGCGCTGAACCAGGAGCAGGGTTATATGCACTATGTGGCGCGCAGCGTGAGCGCCCCTGTTTCAGGCACCTTGTCCCTGTTGCGGCTCACCTTCTTGCCCCGCCGGGCGACCTCCGCGGCCGGGACGCCCCTCCGCTTCAGCCGCGAGGCCGGGCGGCCCAACCGCGTGGCGGCCGGCGGATGCGATCTCTTGGAGCGCACCGCCGGGGCCACCCTGGTGATCCACGCAGAGCAGAAGGCGTACCTTCCCGTGATCCTGGCTACGCACGGCGCCGCCGGCGGCGCGCCGGCCCGTGCCGCCCTGAACCCCTACGAGGGAGCGCGCGCCTTGCCCATTGTGGGGCGTTTCCCTGTGAGCATCCCCACCACGACCTACCAAGATGAGGGGGCCAGGGATGTGCGGCTGCGGGGAACGGAGGCCTATCTATTGGTGGCCCCCTATAACTATGCGGCCCCCAATACGCCGTATGTCTACCGTTTGGATATCAGCCAGCCCACCGCCCCCCGCTTGGTCGGCGCGGCGGAGGGGATCGCCCGGGACCCCGATGAGATCTGGCTGGTGGGCGATCTGGCCCTTGTGGCCAAAAAGGGGAACGGCGTGGATCTCCTGGATCTGGCCCATCCGCCGTCCTTGGCTGTGCTGGGGAATTTCCTCTGGTGCGACCCTCTGGCGCCCATCGCCAAGGGGCTCCACGCGGTGGGCGAGCGCCTGTATATCGCCGACGAACGTTACGGCCTGCAGGTGGTGGATATCAGCGATCCCCGCTCCCCCAGACTTTTGGGCGCCGCCGGGGCGGGAAGTTCCTTCGGCGAAGGGGTGTGGTGCGAGGGGACGGTGGTATATTTCGCCGCCAGCTCCGGTCTGCATATCTTTGATGTCTCCAAGCCCCAGAACCCCACGCGGCTGGCGGATCCCGCCGTGCAGCCCCCCGGACGGGTGGTGGATGTGCAGGTGGAGGACGGCCGCCTGTATGTGGCGGCGGAACACGGCGGCGTGACGGTCTATGACCTGAGCGATCCGCGCCGGCCGGTGTACCTGGGCAGTTTCACCACCCATTTCGCCCAAAAGATTGATGTGGTGGGGCGGACGGTGTTCGTCGCCGACGACGCGGGTGGCCTGGTGGTGCTGGATGCCAACGACCCGGCTCACATGCGCGCCGTGGGTTATTGCGATACGCCCGGCCGGGCCTTTGGGGTGAGCGCGGCCGGGGGCTATGCCTATGTGGCCGATGGCCGCGAAGGGTTGCAGGTGGTAAGCTTGGCGGCGCTGACCCCCACGCCGACGCCCAGCCCCACCCCCACAGCCACGGCCACGCCCACCCCCACAGCCACGCCGACGTGCACGCCCACGCCCACCCGGCGGGCGCTGGCCTTACCTTTGATCCTGCGTTAGGATAGCACCATGCCTTCACCGGCCCTGCGGATCGCCATCTCTCTACTCATCCTTGCCGCGCTGGCCGGCCTGCTGGGCGGGCCGGGGCTGCGGGCTGCGCCGGGCGAAGGCTCGCCCACCACCCTCTTTTTGCGCTACGAACTAGACCGCAGCGCCGTGCCGGCCTGGGTCACCCACCGGGAGCTCACCCTGCGCTTGCAGGTGGGCACCGCCAGCGAAGTTTGGGCCTGGGGCGATGGCCGGCCCCTTCCCGTGCGCCACGACCCAACGGCCGGGCTGGCCTGGGTCACCACCGACGCCACCGAGGTGATCGTGGCCCTGCGGGGCATCGGCTTGGAGGCCAACACCCTCGGTGGCTGCGAGGTGACCCCCCTCAAAGAGGACAAGCTCTGGGCCTACAGCATGACCTTCGACGACGGCCGCCTGTCGGTGTACCAATACGCCTATCCGGAGCTGCGGCGCTATGGCTATCGCGCCGCCGTGGCCGTCATCGGCGAATGGCTGACGGGCGGGCGCGATCCTTTGGCATATGGTTATTGCGGCCCCGCTGAACTCGCTGAGCTTATCGCCGCGGGCTGGAGCATCTTTAATCATTCGTATTACCACTCTCAGGCCCCCAGCGACATCACCCTGGATAACGCTTGGCGCGGCCAAATGGCCATCCGCATAGGGCTAGACGGTTATCGCTGCACCGTGTTCACCGTGCCCTACACTTCCGATTTCATTGACCCGCTCTGGATCTCGGTCATCGATCCGAACGCCGACTTTTTAGACCTGCGCCTGATGCAGCTCACCTCGGCCTGGGGCGGGCCGATGATGCCCGTGGACGGCCCCCTGGTCCTGGGCCAGGGAACCTACCACATGGGGCGCTACGACATCGGCCAATGGCGCCAAAAGGACTATTTCGGCCGCGCCCACCAGATGGCCACGGCTCGGCCGCAGCAGCATCCCTGGTTGAGCTTGCACGGCCACGAGGTGACCTATGAGCAGGATTGGTGCGCCGTGAGCGAATCGGCGGCCTATCTGTACCATACCTATGGGGCCGGCGGCACCGACGAGGTGTGGGTGGCGCCGGCGGATGAGGTCTTTCAGTATTGGGTGGCGCGCTCCTACACCAGGGTGAACCGCACCGTGGCCACGCCGCAAGACTTGGGCCCCCTGGTGCGCGGTCCCCTCTCCGTCACCTATCGGCAGGGGGTAGCGGGCTTCAACGGCTGGAGCGACACCCACATCCAAGAGGGCGCGCCGGGCACGAATTATGTCAACCAGCAAAAGCTCTACCTCCGAGGCAATCAGGGCGAGCGCTCCACGATCCTTTTGCGGGTGGAGCTCACCCCGCCCTTTGCCGGAGCCACGGTGGAACACGCGGTGTTGCATCTGTACGCCAGCGACCATACCAACGCCACCGAAGTGGACCTGGCGGTCTATGGCCTGGCGCGGGATTGGCTGGCCACGGAGGCCACCTGGCTGAACGCGCGTCAAGGCGTCGCTTGGGGGCTCTCCGGGGCGCGGCTGGTGGGGGCCGATCGCGAGGGCCAAGTGGTGGATCGGGTGCATGTGGGCTGCACCACGGCGGGGCGCTGGTACGCCTTTGACGTGACCGATCTGGTGGCCGCCTGGGTGGCCCATCCGGAGCAGAATCATGGCCTCCTCATCGAGGGGCCGCAGAGCATCGCCAAGGGCATCTGGTTCGCCAGCGCAAACTATTACGATCCGGCTCTGCGCCCGCTGCTCCAGGTGGTCTATGGCCCGCCGGCCCCACAGCCGACGGCCACGCCCACCCCAACGCCCACCCCGGTTCCCACGCTCCCGCCAACGCCCACGCCGACGGAGCCGGCTCCACGGTGGCTGTTTTTGCCCCTTCTGAGGCGCTAAGATCAGGCAAACTAGAATAAAGGAGAGGAAACAAAATGAAAGTGCGTCGGCGTCATATGCTCTGGCTCATCGTCCCGTGCATACTCTTGGTGAGCGCCTTATGGGTGCCAGGGGATACCGCTTCATCCAGCCCGCTGTACACGCGGCAGCAACGCTTTGGGGTCGGGTTCGTCACCGATGTGACGGAGAACCATGGCACCGTGCCCCAGTCGCTGAGCGCGTACAACCTGGCCCCCTTCCAGGTAGGCTGGTATTCCGACTGGAGTTTTGCGGCGAACCCGGCCTATCCTGCCGATATGGCGCCGGGGACGCTGGAATATATCCAGGTGCTGAACGTGCGGTATTGGCCGCCCGATTGGGACGCTGTGCGCAACGCGGTGCTGCTGAACCCCGGCGCCACCTGGATCATCGGCAACGAGCCCGAATGCCCCAACCAGGGCAACCTGACGCCGGCCCAGTATGCCGCCATCTACCGCGAGGCCTATCTCCACATCAAGGGTTGGGATGATACCGCCAAGGTGGCCATCGGCGGCGTGGTGGAGCCCACGCCCTTGCGCCTGCGCTGGCTGGAGCGGGCCATGGAGAGCCATCAGCAACAGTTCGGCGAGCCCCTGGAGGTGGACGTCTGGACCATCCACATGCAGATCCTCATCGAGGGAGTGGAGGGAAACCCCAAGGCGGGCGCGGGGGTGCCGGTGGGGCTGGATCCCCAGGCCGAGGGGATCCTGCCGCGGGAGTATTCCCTGGCCGATTGTGCCAACGTAGAGATCTTCAAGACGTTGGTGACCGATTTCCGCGAGTGGATGAAGCGCCAGGGCCAGCAGAACAAGCCCCTCATCATCTCCGAGATGGGCGTGCTCCAGCCCTCCATCTTTTTGGTGGAAGGGGGCAGCGAACAGGAGCGCCAGGAGCGCGGCGACCAAAAGATCGAGCAGTTCATGGTGCAGGTTTTTGATTGGCTCCTGGAGGCCAAGAGCGCCGAGATCGGCTGTCCCCAAGACGAGAACCGGCTTGTGCAGCGCTGGCTCTGGTTCAGCCTGAACGGCAGCTTTTGGGATGAGGCCACCAACCCCCAAGGGTTCAACGGCAGCCTTTACGATTATCGCACCAAGACGTTGACCCGTTTCGGGCGCAGGTTCATCGCCTATCAGCAGCAGACCAAGCGCCTGGGCATCCCCATCGTCCTCAAATGAAAGCGTTCCGGAGAAAACCCCATTGGGAGGAGCATGTGCTATGAAGTCGTACCTTTTGCGGCTGGCGCTGATCAGCCTGGTGGTGTTGGGGCTTTTGGCCGTTGCGTCGGGCGTGTGGGCCTCGCCCACCCAGCGCGACCTGCGCCAGACGGTGCCCACCCGCACGCCCACCAAGGCCCCCAGCCCCACCGCCGAGCCGCCCACGGCGACACCCGTCCCACCCACGGCAACGCCCATCCCGCCCACGGCGACGCCTCAGCCCACCCAGCCGCCGGCGGCGCAACTCACAGCAGCGCCCACGGAACAGGCCAAGGCCACGGCCACCTCCGCAGCCGCCGGGATCACCGGCTATCCTGTGGCCGGGGCCGACCATACCCCGTGGTTGTGGGGGGCGTTGCTGGGGCTAACCCTGGCGCTGGGCGCAGGCTGGTACAGCCTCCGGCGGCGCCGGGGCGCTACCTCCGGCCGGTGAGCTCCCAGAGGGGGCCGCGGGGCTGGATCACATAATCCGCGTGCAACGCGGCGCGGTCACTGGCCAAAAAGATGGGGCGCCGGCCCAGTTGGGCCAGGATCAGCCGCTCCAAGATGGGTTCGGGGCCCGGGGCGAGGAGATCAGGCTGCCGCCGGGTGAGCTGGGCCACGTACCAAGGTTGCTGCAAAAGCTCTCCATCCACCACGATGAGGTCGGGCCGTTGCCCCTCCACCCAGCGGAAATAATCCAACGTAAATGTGTGGCGGTCTTCGCCGGTGATGAGGAGGGCGCCCTCCGGAAGGAGCTGCAAGACCTCCTGGGCCCATTGGGTGGCCGTCTGCTCGGTACTCAGGTCCAGCTCGGCATAGTGGGTCCGCACCGAACCGAGGGGCAAGGCCAAGAGGACGAGCAAGCCCACCGCGGTCAAGGCCCTCGCCCGCTTGTGGCCGAACTCGGCGAGGCTATCCAGAGTGACCCGTGCCCCCTCGGCCAGCCACAGCGCCGAGAGCAAAAAAGTGGGGATGAGATAGACGTAGGAATCGGTGGTATCGTAGGTGAGGGCGTGGAACACGTGGGCCGCCGCCATCACCAGCGTGGCCCAGAACCAAGGTCGCCGGCGCTGGGCATTCCACGACCATAACCCCAGGAGGGCCAAGGCCAAGCCCAACCAGGTGTACTGCTGGCTCCATAGCCGCAGCCAGGCCCCCAACCGTTGGGGCAAATAGCGCAGGGGCAACCCCAGCAGATAGCCCCGATAGGGCTGGCCACTGACCACCCACCAGAAGCCGCGCAAGGTGCGTGGTTCGCCCCAATTCACTGGCGGATCCCCTTGCGCGGCCAGGGGGAGATAGGCGTAGACGCTCAACCCCAAGAGCAAGCCCCCGGCCAGGGACCAAAAACGGACCAGGTTATGCTTGGGCCAAAGGAGGAGCAGCAGACCGGGGAGCATCAGCGCCAAGGTGACGTGGTTGCCCAAACCTAGGCCCAGGACCAGGCCCAACACGGCCCAGTGCCTGCGGCGGGTGAAATCTTGGGAGAGGGCCCAATAGAGGCCAAGGGCAAAGAGGGCAGCATTCAAGGCATAGACCTCGGCGATGGTCCCTTGAGACCACAACGTGGGCCCCGCCGCGCATGCCAGAGCGGCCAAGAGGGCGATGGCGGCGTTACGCCACGTGGCGCGCATGGAGGCGCGGTCCAAAAGATGCAGCGCCGTGGCGCAGGTGAGGGCCACGCCGGCCGCCGCCGCCGCGGCCGAAAAGAGGTTGAAGCGGCGGGCGATGTTCCCCAAGGGCAACAACGCAAAGAGCCGTCCCAAGAGGCAATAGGTGGGGTAGCCGCTGGGATGGGGCACGCCCCAGATCATGGCCGCGGCGATCAAGTCGCCGCCGTCGGCGCCGTCATGGGCCCAGGTGAGGCCTGGCGCGGCGGTGGCGGCATAGAGCCAGAACGCCAGCGCCCCGGCGACCACGGGCGGCGCGAGGGCGCGCAAACGTTTTTGGGTTTGCAGGGCTAGCGGCAACATCTTGGGCGGATTATAGCGCAAGCTGGCCGGGCCGCAACTGGCGCGCGGGAGGGTGTTGAAAAAAGGCGCGTGGACGCCTTGCCCGCCGTCGGATGGAATCCGACGGCTCTGCTTGCCAAGCCCGCGCCGCGGGCTTGGCATCCCCAGACATCGGTTTCTAACCGACGGGCGCTTTTCTCGACACCCTCGCACGCGGCGCGGCCCCGCGGGGCGCTGCGGATTGACGGCCTTGAGGCCCTCAAGTATACTCGCGGCGAATTCGCTTCGCTAAGGAAAGCTCTCATGTTCATCCACGCATCGTTCCCAGGGAAAGGTTGGGGCCTGCGGGCGCTGGCCGCTTTGGGCGTTATGCTCCTTTTGGCGGGCTGCGCCTGGTGGGCACGCCCCACCCCGGTTCCGGCCCCGGCGCTCCCCACCCCCGGCCCACAGGCGACCCCAAGTCCCTCGGCCACTGCCTCGCCCACCCTGGGGATCCCCGGCGCCACGCCCACCTCCGTCGTGGCGCCCGGCGTCTTCCGGCCGGGGCTGCCCACGCCGGTGCCCATCATTTACAAAATGTTCGACTGGGGCACCGATTACCAGAGGCTCAATCCCGAGCTGGGGCCCATCGGCTCCATCCAGTTCGCTTTGTGGGAGGCCGTCAACCCCGGTCCCGGCCAGTTCAACTGGAAGGCCATCGATGACAAGCTCGCCCTGGAGGCGGGGCTCAAAGTGACCCTGCCCGACGGCCGCGAGATCCCCAAACCCGTGGTCAT
>DAOTZU010000156.1:0-12882 GCA_034433995.1 Anaerolineae bacterium | reverse complement strand
GGTGTCGAGAAATGCCCCCGTCGGTTAGAAACCGACGTCTGGGGACGGTAAGCCCGCGCCGCGGGCTTGGCAAGCAGAGCCGTCGGATTCCATCCGACGGCGGGCAAGGCCTCTATGCGCCTTTTTTCAACACCCTCTTTTTGCAATGGCAAAAGGGATCACGGCCAGCCGTCACTGCAAGCGCCGCAAGTACCAATCCTCGCCCAGGTGCTGATCCGTAGGGATGGGTTTGTTCATCTTGTTGGAGAACAAAAAGAATTTGGCGCCACTGGCGTAATAAGCGCTGAGGAACTGGTCCATCGAGTTGATGGGGATGATCTTGCGCGTGAGCCTTGCGCCGAAAAGGGGATATTGGAAGGAATCGCCCGGCAGCCAGATCAATACCGTCGCCTCGGCCGGCACCAGCTCGTTGAAGCGCAGGATGGGTTGCTGGTAGGGCGGGCGGTTGCGGGTGAGCTGGAGCAGCCGCTCCATCCGGAACACGGAGCAGTTGGGGTCGGAGAGGCCGCGGACGGCCACCACCGGGCTATGGTAACGGAACAGCACGGCGGTGCCGGCCGAAAGGCACCCCAGGAGGATGAGGCCCGTGAGATAGATCCGCACGCCGGCGCCCCGACGGCGCTGCCAGAGGGCGGCCACGGGCGGCGCGGCGAACGCCGCCGCGATGATGAAATAGCGCCCGCGCCAGGGGTCGTAAGGGCCCACATAGGCCTGGGCCAAGAAAAAGAGAAGCGCTCCCCAGGCCAGGGCGCGCCCCGCCGGAGCTTTTCCCCTGCCCAGAAGATGCCCCCAGACCAAGGGCCAGACCAGGGCGAACCCCAGAATACCCCAATAGGCCATATCCTCATGGGCGAAGGGTAGCTTGCCATAGTTAAAGGGCGCCCGCACCGCCTCCTTGAGCTCCAGATCCATACCGATGGCCTTGGTCAGCACCTTGGGCAGCCAACGGATGCCCGTCTGCACGGCGCGCACCGGCGCCCAGGCCGGGGGCAGGCCATCCAGGGAGAGGAACTCTATCCCAAAACGCAAGACGTTGCGGGTGCCGTGGCGCAGAATGTAACCAGGCGAGGCATCCTCAAAGGCGTGAATCTTGCGCACGTCCTCCGGACCGATGGGATTGCCGTAGAGGCGATAGTTCTCCCAATAGCCCGAGGGCAACGCGAACAGGGCCACCGCCAACACCGTGGAGGCCAGCAACACGCCCCAGGGCACCAGGGGCCAGTGCCGCTCGCCGCGCGGTTTGGCCAGCAGAGCGTAAAGCCCCACCACGCCCAAGGCGGGGAAGGTGGGCAGTACGGACGATTTGGCCCCCAGGGCCAGGCCCAGGGTCAGCCCCACCAAGGCCAAATAGGTGAGGCGGCCCGTCTCGCGGAAGGCCAGGAAGCCATAGAGCATCGCCCCCATGCAGGCGGTGATGAACATGTCGTTCTGGGTGGTGATGGCCTCCATCAGGCACTCGGTGAGTAGGGCAAAAACCAGCGCCGCCAAGAGGCTGCCCACCCGGCGATAGCCGGCCCGCCGGGCCAGACCATAGACGGCGGCGATGGCCACCCAGTAGGAGACGAACTGCACCATCTGGGTGAGGTTCTCGTTGCGGTTGGAGACCAGGTACGCATAGGTGAGGAGCAGGGTGGCGTTGCGCGGATGGATCACCTGGGCCCAGTAGTTGGCTGTAAAATGGCGCAGATGGCCCTGCTGCAAAAAGAAGGCCATGCGCGCCAGGTGGTAGGTCATGCTATCCCAGTTGTGGGGGGCAACCCACAGGACGATGGCCAGGTTCACCAGCCCCAGCCCCAGGGTGGTGCTCAACAACAGGCCCAGAATCACCTTCTGCCAGACTTCCAGGCCCGCCCAGCCGGCGCGCAGCATCGCCAGGCGAGGCCAGGGCAAGGGCCGCCGCAAGGCCGCTCGCCAAGGCCTGATGCCCACGACCAGCGCGGCCACCATCAGCGCCAATAGAACGCTGCCCGCCGTCCAGTAGGCCACCTTGGCCAGGGCCTCCAGGCCGGAGAGGGCCAGGCCCAGGGCCACAATGTGGGCCACCAGCCCGACAAAGAAGAACAGGATGCATTCCACCAGGTTCGCCGGTCGCAGCGCCCGCATGAGCAAGGTGCAGGAACACAGCAAGGCCAGGAGAGATAGTAAGCCGTAGACGAGATCCATGTTCACCTCTGGAGCTTGCAGCTATCCGCTCTCAACCCAAAAGATTCAGGGCAAGAACTGGTACACCCGCGTGGGCCCATACGTATAGAGCAGGCGATAGTGGGGGCTGCCATCCAGCGTCTTGGGCAACAATTTGCCCCCTTGGGCGCCCACGAACACATGGGTCACCCCCGCCTCCACAAGCTTGGTCAACAGGGCGGGAGCATCCAGGGAGGCCGCCTTTTCCACGGCCTGGGCCAACTCCACCGCGGCGCGGTGATCCTCCGGCAGTCCCTGCTGATCGAGGATGGAGGGCAGCGTCACCCGGCGCCGCGCCAGGATGGGCAGCCACCAACCGCCATCGGTGCCCACATACAGCTCGCCCTGCCATTGGCGGGTGTTGATCAGGAAACGCGCCTCCGGTGGGGTATGCTCCGCCACCCAACGGATGGCCTGCAGGTCATCGGCGGTGACAAAGGTGGTGACGGGGTTGACGATATCCACCATCCGCCAGGCGCCCCACCCGGCCAGGAACAAGGTGGCTCCCCAAAAGACCAGCGCCGGCGCCCGCCGCCAGAGGGCGCAGCCCGTACGGCGTTGGAGCCCCTCGCCCAGCCAGCCCAAAAGGTCGGCGACCAACCAGCCGGTGAGCAGCCCCAAAGTCAACCACAAGGAGATGACCAGGGCCGTGTTGGGCACCAGCCAGCTATCTTGCAAACCCAGCCAGCGCAGGTTGGCGGCCAGGAACCACAGGCCCAGCCAGAGGCCCAAGGACACGATCTGCCCTTTGCGGCGCAGCGCTCCCCACAGCAGACCTCCGCCGGCCAGGTAAAACAGAGGGCGAGGCCAGGCCACGCCCAGCAGGCCTGTGGGGAACTCGTTGTACCCTTCAGGGGCGGCCCAGCCGCCGTACACCTCCCCCACCTGAGGGATCGCCCGCCAGACCAGCCGGGCCGCCCAGGGCAAGGTTAACGCCAGGGCCGCCCCCCCCACGATGAGCGCCATCCGCAGGGGCTGGTGCCATCCCCTCCTCTGGCCGCGCCGACGCCAGAACCACAGGGGCAAATAGGCCAACCAAAACAGGCAATACAACACAAGCATACGATAATGGGTCAAAAACAGCCCGGCCGCCAGCACCGCCGCGAGCACTCCCTGCTCGGGGCGCGGCCTCTCGGCGGCCAAAAGCCACCCCGTAGCCAGGCAGGCAGCCGGGAGCAGGAGCAGCCCCGTCAATTGGGTGTAGCGCCCCCAGCTCACAAAATAGGCCGGCATGGCCGAGATGAGCCCGGTCGTTAGCGCCGCGCCCACGCCGGCCCAGGGGCGCCCGGAGAGCTCCCGCGCCAGGGCATAGCCGGTGAGGATGGTGGCGGCGTTGAGGGCCTGGCCCAGGAGCAACACCGCCTGCGGGGCCGCGAGACCGCTCAACCAGCCCAGGGCGGCAACGTTGGCGTGAAAGCCGAAATGATAGTTGAAAGCACCCGCCGGCAACCGGCCGCTTTCGGCCAAGAGCTGGGCGAGCAGGGTGTGGTGCACCGAATCCACCCAGGCGGGGACGACCAAATTGCGCACCTGGAGCAGGCGGGTGGCCACGGTGCCGAGGAGCACCACGGCAAGGGCAGCATCGGCCAGAGGATCGGCAGGAGGGGCTTGCTCCGGCTCCGGCGCGGCGCGGCGCCGCCACCAGAGGGCACATCCCGCCGCCAGGCCCCAAAGGATGACCACGCCCCAAGCGCGGCGGCAGGCCAGGCTCACGCCGGCCACGCTGGCCCAGAGCAGCACCACCGGCCAACTGGCCACGCTGAGGGCCAGGCTCAGGGCCAGGCGGGTGCCCCAGTCCAACCGCCGGCGCGCCAAGAGCATGCTCAAGACCCACCCTGGCAACAAAAGCACCAGAAGCAGGGCAGGCGCATAGCTCCCCCAGCGCCGTGCCAGGCCAACGAGATCGGCCAGGGCCGCGCGCAAGGGATAGCGATAAGTGGTGGTGAAAAAGAGGTCCCCCGGCTGCGCCCGGTCGTCCAAGAGCATCACCCCTGCAGCGTAGGCATCGCTGGTGGTATGCCAAAAGCCGAGGCCGTAATCGCCATCGCATTGGAGGGCCAAACGATAGGAGCCTCCCTGGGAATCCAGCGGGGGAAAGGTGAAACGCAGGCGCTGGTTATGTTGCAGCCCCGCCACACTGTATGTGCCCACAATGGGGGCAGCGCCGGGGCGATCGAGGCGCTCCAATATGAAGTAGAGGCGCCCCTCCGCCGGGGGTGGCGTAGCCCTCTGGTACACCACTAGCAAAACCTCGATGGCCTGCAGGCCGTCGTGCTGGGCCAGGAAGGTTTGGCCCACGCTATGGCCGGGGGTGAGGGGCAAACTGGCGCGATCCAGCCGCTCTTGGGCCACCTCGCGTTCCTCATGGGCCGGGTTGCGCCCCACCTGCCAGGTCAGCACCGCCAGGGCACAGAGCAAGAGCAGCGCCGGCAGCAACCACCCTCGTCTCATCCTTGGGCCTTTTGTTGCAGTTCGTAGAGTTTGTTGAGCGCTTCCAGGGGAGACATGGCGCTGATATCCAGCCGGCGCAGCTCCTCCACCACGGGCGATCCGGCCTGGAAGAGGGGCAATTGGCGCACACGGATGACCTTGGTGCCCGAGACCACCGGCACCCGTTGGGCGGCGCTCTCCAGATCGCGCAGGATCTCTTGGGCGCGCTGCACCACCGGCGCCGGCAGCCCCGCCATCTGGGCCACATAGATGCCATAGCTGCGATCGGCGCCGCCGGGGACGATGTGGTGGGTAAAGATCACCTGATCCCCCTGGCGGATTACGGCCACGTTATAGTTCTCCACCTTGGGCAGAAACTTGTCCAGCTCGGTGAGCTCGTGGTAATGGGTGGCAAAGAGGGTCTTGGGCTGCAGCCGCGGATGATTATGGAGGTATTCCACCACCGCCCAGGCGATGGAGATGCCATCGTAGGTGCTGGTGCCGCGGCCGATCTCATCCAGGATGAGGAGGCTGCGCCCTGTGGCGTGGTTGAGGATGTTGGCCAGCTCCACCATCTCCACCATGAAAGTGCTCTGGCCGGCGGCGATCTCATCTTGCGCGCCCACCCGAGCAAAGATGCGGTCCACCAAACCGATATGGGCCCGCTCCGCCGGGACAAAGGAACCCATCTGGGCCAGGAGGACGATGAGGGCCACCTGGCGCAGATAGGTGGATTTGCCGCTCATGTTGGGGCCGGTGATGATGTGGATGCACCGCTCCGGCGAGAGGTTGGTGTCGTTGGGCACAAAGGGGGTATCGGGCAAGGTGCGCTCCACCACAGGGTGGCGCCCGCCGACGATCTCGATGCGGCGGTCGTCGGCCAACTCTGGGCGCACATAGCGCTGGGTGCTGGCCACCTCCGCCAGGGCAAGGTAGACATCCAAATGGGCCACGGCCCGGGCCGCGGCCAGGAGCCGTTCGGCGCCAGCGGCCAGTTGGCGCAAAAGGTCGCGATACAGGGCCGCCTCCAGTTCCTGGGTGCGCTCGGCGGCATGAAGGATCAACGCCTCGCGCTCCTTCAGCTCCGGCGTGATATAACGCTCCGCGTTCACCAGCGTCTGTTTGCGGATGTAATCCGGCGGCACGGCCTCGGCGTTGGCGCGGGTCACCTCCAGGTAATAGCCAAAGACCTTGTTATAGCCCACCTTCAGATTTTTGATGCCCGTGCGTTGCCGCTCCACCTGCTCCAGCGCCGCCACCCAGCGTTTGGCCTCGGCCACAGAGGCCTCGATGCCGTCCAACTCGGCCGAATAGCCGGGGCGGATCACGCCGCCGTTGGCCACGGTGGCCGGCGGATCGTCCACGAGGGCTTGGGCGATGAGGGCGATGGCCTCCTGACCGGCGTCCAGGTCCTGGCCGTTGAGGGGATAGACCTGGGCCGCGCCGGGCACCTGGCTGGTCGCCCCCAGCTCGGCCAGGTGATCCCGCACCTCTTTGAGCCGCTCCAGGGCCGCCTTCAGGGCCAACAGCTCCCGCGGGCCGGCGATCCCCTGCACCACGCGGTTGGTGAGCCGTTCCAGATCGCCAAAATGGCGCAAAAGGTTGCGCAGCGCGGTGCGGCGGGGCAGGTCGCGGTAGCAAGCGTCCACAGCCGTGAGCCGCTCCTCCAAAGCGCGCAGATCCAGCAAGGGCTGGGTGATCCAGCGGCGCAACAGCCGCCCGCCCATGGGGGTGAGGGTCTCATCCAGCACGCCCAGGAGGGAACCCTGAAGGCGGCGCTCGCGCAGGGTCTCGGTAAGCTCCAAGTTGCGCCGCGTGGCCACGTCCAGCGTCATGAAGGAGGCGGTGGAGTAGGTGCTCAAGGAGGTCAACTGGGCCAGGGCTGAGGGCTGATGTTCGCGCAGATATTGAAGCACCACCCCGGCGGCGCGGAGGGCCAAGGGAAGATCCTCACAGCCATAGCCGGCCAAGGTGGCCACGCGGAAATGCTCCAAAAGGGCCTGGCGGCAATTGCCCAGCTCAAAGCGCCAATCGGGATAGAGGGTCAAGGGCACCTGCAATGGCGCCAGCTGGGGGTAGCGTCGGGCGGCCTCGGCCCCTTGCGCCGCGCCATGGGCCAATACCGCCTCGCCGCCATCGCTCAGGATCACCTCCGCCGGGGAGAGCCGGTCCAGCTCGCGGAGCACCGCCGCGGCCAGGTTCCCATCGGCCAATTGGGTGGTGGCGAATTCGCCGGTGGTGATATCGGCGTAGGCGATCCCCGCCGCCTCCTCGCCCCAGACCACGGCGGCGAGATAGTTGTTGCGCTTTTCCGCCAAAAGCGCCGGCTCCACCACCGTGCCGGGGGTCACCACCCGCACCACCTCACGGGGCATCAGCCCGTTGATGGCCTGGGCCGCCATCTGCTCACAGATGGCCACCTTGTAGCCCTTGGCGATGAGTTTGGCGATGTAACTTTCGGCAGCGTGATAGGGCACACCGGCCATGGGCACCCGTTGCCCCTTGGCCACGTTGCGCGAGGTGAGGACCACCTCCAGCTCACGCGAGGCGATGTGGGCGTCCTCATCAAAAGTCTCATAGAAATCGCCCAGGCGGAAAAAGACAATGGCGTCGGGATGGCGTCGCTTGATCTGCAAGTATTGCTGGCGGATGGGCGTGAGATCAGAATCCTTGGACATACGTTCTTTCTGCAGCGCTCTTGTAGACGCTTTAGCAGCACCAGGGGCCGGATAGGGCTACCCCAAGGCGCCGAGCGATCGCCCCTTTACCGGCTCGGTCCATCGCCCAGGTCCGGTATCTCCAGCAGCGCGCCGCCGCGCTTGGCCGATTCGTGGGCGATGAGGCCGGGGATGCAGTAGCGCGCCGCCTGCCAGACGTTGTTGGGCGGCGTGCGCCCCTCCACGCAGGCGCGGACGAAATCATCCACCAGGAATTGATGGGAACCGCAATGGCCGTTGGGCAGGCCGATAAACTCCTTGGGCAGCCGCTCCACCGGGTGCAGCCGTGAGACGCCCAAATGGGTGCCATCGGCGGCGGTGACACGGTCCATCCCTTCGGCTGTCGGGCCCGTTTGCGCGGGCACCCCGGTGCAGGCGAGAAGGTCGTCCAGGCGCACCATCTCCTCTTGCCTCTTGGTCAGCCAGACGGCGCCGGCCGCGTTGTGCTCAAAGCTGCCCTCCGTGCCCCAAAGGGAAAGGCGCACGGTGCCCGGATGCCCCACCCGGCGGAACTCGTTGATGCGGCAGATGCTGCCGTCGGACATCTTGAACAGAGCCGATTGGTTGCTGAACACGTTGCCCCACATGTTGACCTCAGGCCGGTAGATCCCATCGTCGGCCCGATCCACAAAACCTTGGCAGGAGACATGGGTCATGTGGGCCCCCGTGACCGAGACGATGGCGCTGATGGAGTGGGTGGGATAATACATGGGCGGCGTGCCGGCGTACCAAAGCCAACGTTCGCCGCCGCGCCACTTGGCCACGTCATACAGGCCATGATCCCAATCGTGATAGTACTCGGCCTCGCCATAAACGACATGGCCAAAAGCCCCACGGGCGTATTGCTGGCGGCAGTAGATGACCTCTGGATAATAATAGCTGGTCTCGCCCAGCATATAGATCTTGCCCGTCTCTTCCACCGTGCGCACCAGATCCACAATCTCTTCCACGGTGACGCCGGTGGGCACAGCGCTATAGACATGCTTGCCGGCGCGGAGGGCCCGGATCGCCTGGGGCGCGTGCAGCCAATGCTGGGTGATGATCACCACCGCGTCCACCTCGGTGCGACAGAGTTCATCCAGCGAGGGACAGGTGCGCTCGATGCCGTGCTTTTCGGCGTTGCGGCGGAGCTTTTCCGCGTCGAGATCGCAGAGGATCACCTCATCCACCCAAGGGTGCGCCTTGAATAGGGGAATGAACGACTGGGCAAAGGCGCCCACGCCCACCATGCCCACGCGGATACCCATGTTGGACCTCCTGGTTTTGCAGGGATGACGATCTTAGCTTAGCCGATCGGTGGCGAGCCGTCAAACGGAGGAGATAGAAAAAACGGCCCCACCGCAGCTGCAGTGGGGCCGGAGGAGCTGCCTTAGCGGCCGATGATGGTCAAGCGCACGAACCCGCGCTCGCCCACGCCGTAATCGGCATAGTGCACCTTCACCCAATAGTGGCCGGCGGTGATCCAGATCGGGTTGTTGGAGGGCCAGTATTCGGTATGCCAACCGCGATCGTTCCATTTGTCGATGCGTTCCTCGTTGGCAAAGTAGAGGGAGGCCCCGCCGTTGTACTCGAGCTTGAACTGGTAGTAGCCATCATGATCGAAATAGACAAACTGCTTGAAGCGGGCCGACCAGTTATCCGGCGAGATGCCCGGGGCGGGGGAACCCGTGCCGCAATCCAGGCTGAGATCGCTCAGGTAAGTGGTGTAATCGCCGTTCTCCTCGCCGCCCTTTTGGATGCCGTTCCAGAAATCCGCCCGCCAGAGCTGGACAGCCTCGGTCTGGCTCCAGCGCAGCTTGGCCACCGCCTGGTTGATGGCCTCATAATACTCCATGCGCACCACGTGCCAGCCGGCAAAGAGGATGATATCGCCCGATCTATCCCGCGCCGCCCCGCCGACCCACTCGTTGATGATCAAGTTATCGTCCACCCATACGCGGCAGCCATCGTCGATGGTGGCGGTGAAGTGGTAGGCGCCTGGCTCAAAGTAACGGCAAGTGAGCCAACGCACAGCAAAGTTGTTGGCGGGCATGTCGCTCATGGGCGCTTCCCAGCCCCAATCGAAATTGATGGCGTTATCAATGCGCACCCGATAGGGCGTGCCCCAGGAGGCGGGATCGTCGGGGTTGGAGGGGATAAAGTTGTAATATTCGCCCACGAATTTATCCTTGATACCGCCATACAGGTACTTGTAGCGGCACTCGGCCAAGCTGTTCCCCTCGTGATAGAGCACGGTGATGATAAACCAGGCGCCGCGGCCACCGCCGGGCTGGGCATCGCCGCCGAGGTAGCAGGGGGCGCTCTTGGAGCGAGAGGGGCCGCCGCCCCAATCGTCAATCACTTTCCAGGCGGTATCGGCCCAGCGATCCACCAGCACGCGAACGCCGTCATCGGCGGTGGTGTACATCACGTATTGCCCTTCGGGGATCCAGAAGGCCCGGGTCCAGCGCACGGAAAAGCCATCGGCGGGCACGCCGGGGCCGGGGCTGCCATATTCCCAGTTATAGTCGATGCTATCCTCGTTACGCACCAGCACCGGAGCGCCGCTCAGGGTCTCGTTGGCGTAATACTCGGCGCGCCAATGGGCCGAAAGGTCATCGGTCAACCAGAAGCAGCGCACCCGCGCCTCACCGCTGGCCTCATAATACTCCAGGCGCACCTCG
Source organism: Anaerolineae bacterium (assembly GCA_034433995.1). Classification (GTDB taxonomy): domain Bacteria; phylum Chloroflexota; class Anaerolineae; order UBA1429; family UBA1429; genus DAOTZU01. The sequence goes on along the minus strand of DAOTZU010000156.1, from coordinate 2,891 downwards.
TGGGCCCCCTCAGAGATGTACCCACGCCACCGCCAAGAGGAGGTGCCGCCCAGATCAGGCCCGCGATACGAGCCGTACCACTTGTCCAAGACCAGCACCGGCGGCGTCCCAGGGTAGCCATCCAGGTCAATATAGAGGCGAAAACCATCGTCGGCGGTGACCCAGAACTCGTACTCGCCGGCGGCAAAGTAGGGCCGGGCGCTAAAGCGCACCGAGAAATTATCATGGCTCAGGCCGGGCACGGGCGCCCCCTCGCCCCATTCGTACTGGGGGAAAATGTAAGGTTGGCCCGTGCGCACGACCTGGGGTGCGCCGGCCAGGCTGGTGTTATTATAGTACTCCTCCCGCCAGCCCGGCGTTTCGGTGGGCGTGGGGCTGGCAGTGGGGGTCGCCGTCGCCGTTGGGGTGGGAGTGAAGGTGGGCGTCGCTTGGTTCAGGACCAAAGGTAGATGCAGAGCGCTGGCCTCTCCCGCGTCCACGGCCTGCGGCAGCCGAGCCAGGGACATACCGAGGGCCAGAATGAGCGTGAGAGCCAAAGCCGCAAGATCATAACGCCAGAGGACACGGTGAGGGACCATTTTTCTTGCTCCTTTGCAGAATCTGCCGCGCTCCGCCTCCCAGGCGCGCGCCGGCGCAACCATGGTACCCCTAAAATGGGCCCCGCGTCAAGCCATCGACGTGACGTTGCCCAATTTTGAGACCTGACAGGTCTTCCGAGACCTGTCAGGTCTATCTCGGAAACCCCAGGCCGGCGGGCGCCGCCTAACGTTGCTCCTCCGCCCGTTGCAACACCCAGGCGGCATGACAAGATACCCAGCGGTCCACCTCCTCCCGGTCATCCAGCAGGATGGGCCAGGTGCGCCGCTTAAAGGGGGCGGTGCCGCGCCAGCGGCCATCGGGACGGCGCTGTCCTCGCAGCCAGGCCAGGGCCGCCTGAGCACCCGGCCGCTGGAGGGCGCCCAATTCCGCCACAACCCGCAACACAAAGAGGATATCCGCCTGGTAAAAGAGGGGAAAGCTCAGGCGCCTCCAAAGGGGATGCGCCTTGCCCGGTGTGGGATAGTTCCCCTGGGTGAGGTCATGCTCCTCCAGGAGAAAGGCCAGGCCCCGGTCAATGGCCGTGCGGGTTCGCCCCACCTGTTGGCCTTTGAGGGCTGCCAAGCCCCACAGCGCCCGCGCCGCGCCCCAGGCGCAGGGGAGGCCATCGTTCCAGGGGCAGGCCCACCCCTGCTGGGCCTCGCCCACCAGATACTCGACGATCTGGGCCAAGGTGGGATCGGCGTGAAGCCCGCCTTGTAGGGCGTAGCGCAGAAGGTTGCCCCAGAAACAGGCCTGGCCGTGTTTGCCCTGGGTCAGGTTGTGACGCAGCTCGGCAGCAGTGGTCGAGAGCATGAAGGCGGCGCCGCGGCGCAGGCCTGGGGTGCCCTGGTCGGCGGCCAACTCGGCCAGGAGCACCAAGCTCCAATGGGTGGCGGTGTATTTGGGCGTATAGTAACTGCGCTCATGGCGCCAGTGGCCGTCCTCACCCTGGCCGGCCAAGATCAAGGGGATGGGGCCTTCGGCCTCCATGTCCTCCCTGGCCACCCGAACCTCAGGGTCCGTGGCAGGGCGCCCCAAAAGCTGCCGCAAAGCCAGATAGCGGATGGAAGGAGTGCGCGCGGCCAGAAGCCAAGGAAGCAATGTTTGCGGTTCTGCCATGTGACCTCCTTGCAGCCGTTCTAACCGACAACGGAGCGCTCCAACACACGGCAGCTCCAGAGGAAACCGACCGTCGGCCGCGCTCCGTTTATTGACCAGAAAGGAACATCTTCAGGCCAGCCGCCCCTTGAGGGGATCGCCCGGAGGGCCATAAAGGCTGGGGCGCCGCACCAGCTCGAACAGGCCGGCCTTTTCCAGCTCCTGGCGCAGCCGTTTGGCATCTTCGCCGGCGATGGGCGGCATGGGCGGCACGCCCTGGCCCACGTTATAACCCAAGAACGACAACAGCGCCTTGGTGGCGGGGATGACGCTATATTTGTGCAAGACCTGGATGATGGCGTTGGCGGCGAACTGCAACTGGCGAGAGGTGGCGATATCGCCACGGGCAAAAGCGCGCCAGATATCAATGTACAGGCGCGGCATAAAGTTGTAGGTCGTGCCGATGGCGCCCTCCACGCCCAAGGCCAGGCAAGGGAGGAAAAGCTCGTCGGGGCCGGAAAGGACATTCACCCGCTCCGGATCGCGCAAGACCATCAGTTTAGAGAGATAAAAAAGGTCTTGGGAAGTATATTTGAGCCCGGCCACCCCCGGCAGCGTGCAGATCTCCAACAGTTGTTCCGGCGTGATGGCCGTGCCCGTGGCCGAGGGGATAAAGTAAACATAGAGGGGCACCCCCGAGGCGGCGGCGATGGCGCGGTAGTGCTCGCGAATGGCGGCAAAGGAATAGCTATAGTAAAAGGGCGGGATGGCGCTGATGGCATCGGCCCCGGCCAAGCTGGCGTGTTGGGCCAGATCCACGGCGACCTCGGTGGTCAAGGCGCCCACGTGCACCATCACCGGCACGCGCCCGGCCACCACCCGAATGGCCAGCTCGGCCATCTCCCGGCGCACCGCCGGCGAAAGGAGGATCCCTTCCCCTGTACCGCCGCAGACATACAGCCCGGCAACGCCTGTGGCCAAGAGATCCTCGATCAATGCCTCAGCAACGGCCACGTGCAGGCGGCCATCGGCGGTGAGGGGCGTCACCAGCGCCGGCCAGATTCCCGTGAATTTACCCATGAGTCCCCCCTTGATCTCGTGTCTCCTATGTGGCCGCTAGTATACGCCGATGGGCGCGGCAAGACAAACGCCGGCGGAGAATGTTGGAATCGGCAAGCCCGCAACGCGGGCTTCCCATCCCCAGCCGTCGGTTT
>DAOTZU010000155.1:0-6453 GCA_034433995.1 Anaerolineae bacterium | reverse complement strand
GTCGGCGGGGGTGGCGCCGCGGCCCAGGCCCATGGTGTCGGTCTTGATGCCGTAAAAGAGGGCCGTGGCCAGGGGAGGATCCAGGACGATCTCGGCTGCCTGGAGATATTCCGTCACCAGAGTGGAGGTGGCCCCTACGGAGCGCACGTCGGCAAAGGCTGCCGCGGCCGTCTCGCGGCGCAAAGGGTGATGGTCCAGCACCACGGCGACCGGGTGGTCGGGTGGCGCCGCGTTGTTCCCCGCCCCGGGCTGCGTATCCACCAGGCCCAACGGCAGGGAAGGGGCCAGGTCGTGCTCTGTCATGCAGCGCAAGGGCGAGCCCAGGTAGCGCACCAAAGCCTTGTTCTCGGCCCGGCCGATGATGCCGCGGTAGACGATCTCGCTGCGGATGCTCATGCGCTCGGCCAGGAGACGGCGCAGCCCCAAGGCGGCGGCGATGCAATCGGGGTCAGGATCGGTGTGGGGCAGGATCAGCACCCGCTCGATCTTGGCCAGCGCCCGCTGCATCCGCTCCAGGCGCTCTTGGGTTGCGGCGCCGGCGATCTCGGTGGTCGGCGTCATACCTTTTGCACCTCCGGAGGTTTGTTCTCCCTTCTCGGCAAAATTATAGGCCGCTTGGACCGCCGCGCAAGTCGCGGTTGCGCCCATGCGCCGATTGCGCTATATTAGCAGTGTCGTCTTGGGGAGGACAGCTCCGGTCCGGATGATCCTTTCTCCGGCAGGGTCTAGAATAGATTGGGTAGTTCAGGAAAGGAGATGCACCATGACCACATCGCGGGAACGTGTGCTGGCGGCGCTCAACCACAAAGAGCCGGACCGCGTGCCCATCGACCTGGGCGGACATCGCTCATCGGGCATGATGGCCATCGCTTATAACAAGCTCAAAAAGTACTTGGGCATCACCAGCGGCGATATTTATGTCTATGACTTTATCCAGCAATTGGCCATCATCGAGCCGGAGGTCCTGGATCGTTTTGGGGTGGATACCATCGAGCTGGGCCGGGCCTTTAGCCGGCGACCGGAGGATTGGCGCGACTGGGTCTTGCCCGATGGCACCCCCTGCAAGATCCCCGCGTTCATCGAACCGGTGAGGGTGGGGCGAGATTGGCACGTCTATCATCGAGATGGCACCCTCATCGCCATCCAGAAGGAGGGCTGCCTCTATTTCGAGCAGACCGCTTTTCCCCTCATGGGCAAGGAGGACGACGATTTCTCCGACCTGGCTACGCCTCTGGAGAAGGTGATGTGGGTCTCGCTGCGGGCGCCTGGCCCCGCCAGCTACGATGCCGAGAGGCTGCGCCAATTGGTGGAGAGCGCCAAGGCATTGCGCGCCAGCACCGATCGGGCCATTTTGGGCCTCTTTGGCGGGAACCTCCTGGAGATCGGCCAGTTCCTCTTTCGCAACGACAACTTTTTCCTCCTGCTGGCCGGCGAGCCGCGCCGCGCCCATCGTTTTTTGGATAGCTTGGTGGAGCTGCACCTGGCGAATTTGGAAAAATTCCTCTCCGCCGTGGGGCCGTACATTGATATCATCGTCTTTGGCGATGATCTGGGGATGCAGACGGGGCCGCAGATCTCGGTCAAGATGTATCGTGAATTCTTCCAGCCCCGCCACAAGCTCCTCTGGGAGACGGCCAAGAAGCTGGCCAACGTCAAGGTGATGTTGCACAGTTGTGGCGGCATTTATCCTCTCATTCCCTCGTTGATCGAGGCCGGGCTGGATGCCGTCAACCCGGTGCAGACCACCTGCGCGGATATGGAGCCGGAGCGGCTCAAGCGGGAGTTTGGGCGCGAGCTATGCTTTTGGGGCGGCGGTTGCAATACCCGGGATGTGCTGCCCTACGGCACGCCCCAGCAGGTGGCCGAGGATGTGCGGCGCCGGGTGAGCATCTTGTCGCCGGGGGGAGGGTTCGTCTTTCAACAGATCCACAACGTCATGGCCGATGTGCCGCCGGAGAATGTGGTGGCCATGTTGGAGGCCGTCAACGGCTGACGGCGCGGCTTGTGCAGTTAAACCAGTGAGGGAACCGGGTATGCCCGGTTCCCTCACTGGTGCTATAGACCGACGCTCTCGCTAACCCGCAGCACGCCTCAGAGGGAGGAAGATTTGGGCGTTGGCGTGGTCTGAGGTTGGGGTGCCTGTTGGCCCCAGCCGCCGCGAGGCATCATCTTGAAGCGCCCCCCGCCGCGGCCCATCCCGCCGAAGCGGCCCTGCCCAGGGGCGAAGGGATTGGTGATCTCAAAGGGCGCCATGGCCTTGGCCCTGGCGATGAGCCAATCGGCCTGCTCCTGGGTGATGGTGCCATCCTTCAGGGCCCACTCGATGCGCTTCACCTGGGCTGCCACGATGGCATCGATCAATTGCTGCTCCGAGACGCCCTGCTCCTTGGCGATCTGGGCCAGAGTTTTGCCCTCAACGCGGGCATTGAGGATCTGTTGCGGCGTCATCCCCAGCAGGTCGGCGATGGCCTCCGTGGCCACACCCCAGCCGCATTGCACCCGTCCCCAGGCAAAGGCCAGCGGGTTCTGCGGCGTGGTGGGCGTGGGGGTGGGATCCTGGGCAAAGACCGAGCCGACAACGAACAGGCCGGCCAAGCCCACCACCAACACCAAACCCAAAATAGTCACAATCTTCTTGATCATCTTTGGAACCTCCTCTGTAAGATAGCAGAGTTCATTTTTTCTCTGCGCTTCCATTGTAGCGCGCCCATGTGGAGATGGTGTGAAGAGGTTATGGAGTTTCTATGCATTCTTGCCCTTGCGCTGCGCGGGTAAATCGTGTATCCTACCGGCGGTTGACCCCAGTTTCCCCCTTAGCCATGAGCCGTAAGGAGGTTCTGTGAATAACCGCGAACGTCTACTGGCCATTCTGGACCACCGTCCCCCTGATCGCATCCCCTGGATCCCGCGCTTGCTTCTCTGGTACGAGGCGCATCGGCGCCGGGGGACGCTGCCGCCGCAGTGGCAAGGGTTTTCTTTACGGCAGGTGGAACATGCCCTTGGGGTGGGCACGCCGGCGCGGGATGGGCGCATTTATACCGTGGTTCAAGAGGGTGTGGAGGTCGAGACGCGCCGGGAGGATGGCAAGCAGGTGACGCGCTATCACACCCCCGTGGGCACGGTGCGCACCGTCACCCGCTATTCCGCCGATCTGGAGGCCCAGGGCCTGCCCGGCCGGGTGGAAGAGTTCCCGCTGAAGGGGCCGGCGGATTACCGGGTGTGGGAATGGATCGTGGAACACACCCAGTGGCTGTCGGATTACGCGGCCTATGCCGCCTACGATGCCGAGATCGGCGAGGACGGCCTGCCCATGGTGGCCGTGGGGGAGGTGCCTTTTCACGAGTTCCTTCTGGACCTGGCCGGGTACGACTATGCCTTTTATCAATTGGCCGATTATCCTCGCGAGGTGGAACATCTCCTGGCGGTGATGACCGAGGTGCAGCGGGCGCGGCAATGGCCGGTGATCGCCCGCTCGCCGGCGCGGCTGCTTTTGCATGGGCTCCATCTCTCCTCCGAATTCACCCCGCCGCCCCTTTTCCGGCGCTACATCTTGCCCTATTATCAGGAGTTCATGCCGTTGATGCACGCCCACGGCAAGGCCGTGGCCATGCATGCCGATAACGATACCTCGTTGATCCTGGAGCTGATCGAGCAGGCCGGCTGGGACATGGTGGAATGTTTCGTCACCGCGCCCATGGTGCCCCTCACACTGCAGCGGGCGCGAGAGGTGTGGGGCACACGGGTGATCATCTGGGGAGGGCTGCCCTCGTTGCTCCTCTCACCCAGCGTGGCGGAGGACGAGTTTCGCCGGTATGTGCTGGAGCTGCTGCGCATCATCGCCCCTGGCGAGGCTTTCATCTTGGGCGTGGCCGATAACGTCATGCCCGATTCGTTGATCGAGCGGGTGGCCTGGGTGAGCGAGCTGTTGGCCGAGCGTGGCGCCTATCCTCTGGGCTGAGGGGAGCCTGTAGGGTGGGCGGCAGCGATCATCACACCAAGGGGGAGGAGAGAGGGTGCAAAGTTGCTTTGATGGCCTGCAGTTGGTCAGCCTGGCGTTGTTTTTGGCGTTGTTCATCGGCCGCACGGTCACCTTGCGGGTGCAGCGCAAGATCAACCCCATTCGGCTCAGCCTGGGCAAGAATGGGGTGCATCATGCCCTATCCCTTTCCCTTTTTATCGGCATCAATCTGTGGGCGGCGCTGGTGGTCATCACAGCGCTGCATTCAGAGTGGTGGGCGCTGCCCCCGGCGTGGGGCGGGCGCTGGTTCGATCATCTGGCGGCCAAAAGCGTTGGCGCGGGGTTGATCGTCGTGGCTTTTGCCATCCTGGTGCGGGCGCTGATAGACCTGGGCCCTTCGTGGCGCTTGGGGATCGACACCAAAACCCCAGGCGAGCTGGTGACGACCGGCATTTACGCTTTTTCTCGCAACCCGATCTATCTCTTTTTCGATCTGTACTTTCTGGCCACATTCCTGATCAACGGTTTAGGGTTGTTCTTGCTTCTGGCCATTTTAGCTGCCATCAATTTGCATGCCCAGATCATCCAAGAGGAGCGTTTCTTGGCCAGGACTTTTGGCGCGGAATACGAGGCCTATCGCGCCCGGACGGGCCGCTATCTCACCTGGCGCCGTTTCTGGGTGCACCAAGAGGCCTCCTACGGCCGCGCTGTATGAGGAGGTAAGGAGGACAAGATGGCTAACCAAGATCGCGGCAAAAAGATCGTCGGCCTCCAGGCCGACCGGCACACCAGCTTTTTCGGGCGCGACATCGTCTCGGTGAAACAGTTCTCGCGGGATGACTTGACCTATCTCTTTGCTGTGGCCGACGAAATGCGCAGCATCGTCAAGCGGGTGGGCGCCACGGACCTGCTCAAGGGCTATATCCTGGCCAACCTCTTTTACGAGCCCAGCACCCGCACGTCGTCCTCTTTCATCGCCGCCATGCAGCGGCTGGGTGGCTCGGTCATCCCCATCCATGGGGTGCAGTACTCCTCGGTGAGCAAGGGCGAATCTTTGCCGGATACCATCCGCACGCTGGAATGCTACGCCGACGTCATCGTCCTGCGCCATCCGGAGGTGGGCGCCTCGGAGGTGGCCGCCCGCTATGCCTCCAAACCTATCATCTCCGCCGGCGATGGCGTGGGCGAGCACCCCACCCAGGGTTTGCTGGATATTTACACCATCCTCTCCGAATTGGGCACGCTGGATGGCCTCCATGTGGCCATGGTGGGAGACCTGAAGCATGGCCGCACGGTGCATTCCCTTGCGCGGTTGCTGCGCCTGTACGATACCCGCCTCAGTTTTGTCTCGCCCGACATCTTGCGCCTGCCGGCGGAGTTGAAGGACGAGTTGCTTGAGGCCGGCCGGCCCATCGCCGAGACGGAGCGGGTGGAGGATATCATCGCTGATGCCGACGTGGTCTATGTCACGCGGGTGCAGAAGGAGCGCTTTGCCGATCTGCGGGAATACGAGGCGGTGAAGGATTTCTACGAGATCACCCCAGAGATCATGTCCCGCGCCAAGCCCAAGATGGCCTTGATGCACCCTCTGCCCCGGGTGGGCGAGATCCATTACGATGTGGATGACGATCCTCGCGCCGCGTATTTCCGCCAGATGGCCAACGGGATGTACATCCGGATGGCCCTGTTGGCGGCGGTGCTGGGCAAGGCATAAAAAAGCTGATGGCCGATGGCCATCAGCTTGATTGGGCTCGGAACATGTGGCCCCTCCTCCGCTGGGGCCACGGTGCCCGGCAAAGGCGAGGGCCGTGCCTCAGAGGGCCTCGCGCAGGACGCGGACGAGGGTGGCATCGTCCCCCGCGGCCAGGTAGCGGACCTGCCCGCCCCGGCCGTTCAGCGCGGCCAGGGCTGCGGGCGATAGGGGCGCGCCGGTGCCATCCAGCGGGTTGAGGATCCACACCGGGCATTCCAGGGCGGCGGCCAACTCGGGGAGATCATAGTGCAAGAGGGCGTTGGGCAGGAAAGCATCGGCCGGCCAAGGATAATTTTCTGCCTCTAGCAGGGACCGAAAACTGACCAAGCTATCCCAAACCACCACACCGCGCACCCCGCCGGCGATGGCCGCCACATGCAGCGCCACCACCCCGCCCAAACCACTCCCGCTGAGGATGAGGCGGTCTGGGTTCACCTCCGGCCGCCCACGCAGGTAGGCCAAGGCCGCCAGGCCATCGCGAATGCGCTGGGCGAGGAGCGGATCGCCCAGGGCGTTGCTCATGTAGGCCAGGGTGCGGTCAATGCGCCCCCAACTGGCCAATTCGTAAGGGTAAAGGGTCGGCGCCGTATCGCCCCAGCCGCGCAGGTCCACCGCCAGAATGCTCGCGCCATCGGCCTCGCGTTCGAGAAAGCCCATCGCCCGGGCCAGCGGCCCATGATAGCGCAGCAGCCGGTGGCGGTGTTGGTCATCAAAGTGGAGCAGGGTCGGCGCGGGCTTGTGG
>DAOTZU010000154.1:0-8621 GCA_034433995.1 Anaerolineae bacterium | reverse complement strand
AGCGCAGCACGGCGGTGTTGGCGATGGCCTGGCCGGGGGCAACGTCGGAGTTAAGGGTGGCTGAGTAGACCACCTGTACCGTGGCGCCGGCGGGGACGGTGGCGATGGTGATGGCGATGGTGTTACCGACGGAATTGTTGGTCACCCCCGTTGCGCCGCCGCCCAGCCGCACCTGAATGCTGCTCAGATCCAGGGTCAAGGCGGCCGGCAACGTGTCGGTGATCCGCGCCTCAAAGGCGGTGGTGTTGTTGGCGCCGTTGGCGTTACTGAAACTGATGCTATAGCCGATGCGGTCGCCGGCGTCGCCGCTGGTGGGCATGGCCGTCTTGGCCAGGTTGGTGATGGCAGGCTCAGAGATGCGGGCATTCACGGTGTTCGAGTCGGGGCCGGATTGTACGCCATTGATGCGCACGGTAAAGTTGTTGTTGCGGTCATCGCCGGCGTCGTTGGAGCCGGTGGCGCTATTATCCACCAGGGCGTTGAACTCCAGGGTGATGGTCTCCGCGTTCGGGTCGCGGTCGTTGTTGGCCAGGTCACCCAGGGTAAAGGTGATGGTTTGGCGGCTGCCGATCATGGCCGTGGCGATGCGCGTCGCGGGCAGGACAAAGGTGGGCGGGATGGCGTCATTATCGGCGCCGGCCATGTCCGCCGGCTCGGTCATGTCTGCATCGGCGGTGAAAGAGACCTTGACCTGGGTCTCATCCAGGAGGAGCAAGCCCTGAGGGAGCTGATCCACCAGCTGGAAATTGGGCGAGGTTCCTTCTGGAAGGGTCACGCTCAAGCAATACCGGACGATCTCGCCGATGGCCAGGCGTTCGATGCCGCCGACGTTACCGGTGTGGGCCTCGGAGGTGGCCACGATGGATTTGGTGGGACCGATGTTGTTGATGGTGATGGTGGCTTGGCCCGAGTCACGGTAGTCATTCACGCCGCCGGCGCCGGTGCGCTCGGTGGAGTTGGCGTTATAGCTGGAGCGCTGGCCCGGGTCGCCATCCAGGCTTGTCCACTGGGCGGTGGCCGTGTTGACCAGGCTCTCCCCGGGCAACACGCTGCCCGAAAGGGTGCCATACACCTTGATGGTGATGGTGCGCACAATATCGAAGGGCATATCGAAAGAGACGTCGCTCTTGGTGCGCAGCGTCCAACCCGTGGCATCGCTGCCCACCAGCTCAAACGCATCGGCGGTGACCAGGCCGGCCGAGTCGGCGACGGTGAAGGAGGGGCCCAGGATGAGGGACGCGCCGCCGCGGGTGGGCAGCGGGTCGGAGAAGGTGATGTCAAAGGCATCGGCGGTGCTGCTTGCGGTGTGTTTGAGGGTGATGGTATAGGTGATGGGGTCGCCGGCGTCACCGGTGGTGCCGCCGCTGCCCACTTGGGCCGTCTTGGCCGTATCCAAAACCGGCTCGATCACCGTCACATCGGGCGCCGAGACGGCCGCGAGGGAGCCCCCTCCCCAACTCACCACCGCCGAGTTGTTCAGCTTGGTGCCGTTCTGGTTGCCACTGACGTTAAGTACCACCGCGCGATAGGTGAGGGAGAGCGTCTCGGCCACCGTGTTGTTCGTGTTGGTGTTGGTGATGGTGCCGAGATTAAAAGTGACCGTCCGGCCGCTGTTGGTGATGACCGGCGTGATGCTGCCGGTGAAGGTCACTTGGCCGGGGTTGGAATTGGTCAGGCCATGGAAGGCCACAAAGGCCAGGCCGCTATCCAACGTATCTACCACGGTCACGCCGGGCGTGGTGCCCTCGGGCACGGTGATGGTCAAAGTGTAGGTGACCAGCTCACCGATGACCACCTTGCTGGCCGTGTTGATGGTGTTGACGATCTCGCTGGTATCCAGGGTTTTCCTGGCCCCCGGCGGGGCGATGGTCACCGTGGCGGTGTCGGTCAGGTCGGTGGGAGTGTAGTCCTGGCCGCCCTCGATGCTGGAATAGTTGGCCAAGATGGCGGTGTTGATGACATTGCCCAAGGCCCTGGCCGAGGTTTTGACCTCCAGATCGTAGGTGATGATGGCGATGTTGCGTCCGCTGGTAGCATCATAGGGATCCAACGCTCCCTCAGGGGTGGCCGTGGGGCCGGGATCGTTGAGGCGGATTCCCTGGCCGAACAACCCACCGCCCAGGTCGGTATAGGGGATGGGCGCGCCCGTGCCGTCGGTGACGCACAGGTTGAGGCCCGCGCTGGGGACCTGGAGCTCCGCGGGCAGGGTGTCCGAGATGACGATATCGTAGGCGCCATGCAGGCCGGAGCCAATGTTCTCCACCACGATGGCAAAGGTGACCCGATCGCCGGCATCCACCTTGCTCACGTTGCTATTGATGGGGTGGGCGGCCAGGTTGGTGGAGTGGATGGTGCCGCTGAAGCGCGGACAGCTCCCTCCCGGCGCGGAGAAACTCACCGGGCCCACGGTGGCGGGAGAGAATTGTGCTTTGGGGTTATCGCTGGCCACCACGCCTTTGGTGAGCTTGAGCACCGGCTCGGTGAGTTTGAATTGCACGATGGCATCGCGCGTAAAGACCCGCAGTTCCGTGTTGCGGTCGCTTTCGCGCACTTGGTTAGTCAAAAAGAGGCCATCGGCAAAGGGGTCATCGCGCACCGTCACGGTGAAGAGGATGTCAATCTCGCTGGGGCGGTTCGAAGGATCGTCGTAATCACCCCAGAAAAAGCGCGCGCTGTTGGCCGTGGCATCGGTGGTGAGGGTGGGCACGATACCCGAGAGGGTGCGGAAGGTCTCCGCGGGCCCGAAATGGGCGCGGCCGGCGGCGGGCGGGGTGGCGCTGATGACATCGTCAAAGGCCACCAATTCGGTGGCGCGGAACACGGGCAGGGGCAGATAATCCGTCAGAGAGAGCTGCTCAACATCGCTGGAGGGCAGGCTGAAACGCAGCCGATAGGTGATGGTATCGCCGGGGGCGAACTGGGTCAGGTCGCCGGAGGTGCTGCCGTTGCGGGCATAGATCGTCTTGGAAAGGGCGCCCTGGGCCACAGAGATGCTGGCGTGGCTATCGTCGCTTTCGTATTGTTTGGGGGTCTGGGGCGTGGGCGGCGTACCGTTCACCAGCACCTCGCCGGTGATGGTGACCGCGTTGCCCACGCTATCGCCTTGATCCAACGGCGCTTCGCCGGAAGGATAGAGACAAGTGTAGGCATTTTGGATCACGGTGCGAAAGACGATGCGGCCCGTAGCTGGCCCCGCGTCGGGTGAGATGGCCCGCCCGCCGACCAGGATGCCATCGGGGGCTCCGTTTTGCACCATCGCCTGAGAGAGGCGAAAGGTGAGGGTGGTGCTGCCATCGCCGCAGTGCTCGTACTGGCTGGTGTCCACCGTCAAAGTGTCGGTAAAAGTCCCTGTCGTGGTGCCGGCGCGGTCGGTGACGGTGAAGGTGGGGATGAAAGTAGCATCAAAGCGTTGGCCGTCGGAGAATTTGTCCACGACGATCAGATCATCAAAGGTGAAATAGTCCGAGATCTGGAAATCCAAGGTGTATTCCAGGGTATCCCCCGGAGTGGGGCCGGGGTGGTTCAAATCGTTCACCACCCGCACCGACTTTTGGATGGCGATGGATTTATCGGTGAGGATATGCTCCGGAGGGGGAGCATCGATGCTGGGATGGGCCAAAGGATCGCGTAGGTCGATGGGTTTCCAGTCGCCATCGGCGCTGGCGTTATTGAGGGAAAGGACATCGTCACCGGTGCTGGCGTCAATAATGCGCTGGCCGTCGGCGTCAAACTCGGGCACGAAATATTCAAACTCCACCACCGCGTCGGCGTTACCCGCGCCGCCGGTGACGGAGGGGAACTGCACCATCAGCGTGCTGGTGGGCGGGTTCTGGGGCGCGCCCAGGGGCGGACTGGCCACCACGGTGTACGGGCTGGGCGTGGCCGAGACCAGGCGCAAGAATTGGAGATTATTGGGCAAGAGATCGATGACGTTGAGGTTGGTGATGGTCTGCCCGCTGGCGATGTTGACCGTGAGCCGGTACTGGCGCGGGTAGTTGGGGCCGGTGGCCGTCTCATCTTCGGGGCCGATGTAGGTTTTGGTCAGCGTCATCAAGATCGGCGTCACACTCTGGCTGGTCCAGGTGCCGATGATGGAGGGATCGGTGGTGGGGTTGTTCAAGGGATCGCGGCCATACTGGAAGCCGGCCCGGGCTTGGATGGCCAGAGGGACGCCCAGATCCGCCTTGTTGCTCAGGGTGGCGTTCACCGTCACCTGGGCGGGGGGCTGGTCGTTGGTGAAGGAGCCGAAGGGCAGTTGCAACACCACCAATTTGTCGCCCGGGGTGCCACAGACCTGCACCGGCGCGCCGGTGGTATCCACGGCGTACGGGTGATTCACACACCCGCCGACGGGGAAGGTGAGTTGGATGGCCGTCACCGGGGCGCCCAAGTAGGTGGCATTGACGAAATCCACGCCATCGTCGCCATCCTGGCCGGTGACGGGGAAGATCAGGTCAATATAAGGGCCATAGCCCGGGTCGGTGGGCGAAGTGTTATCAAAGGTGACGGTAAAGGTAAAATTCTCGCCGATGAAACTTTCGCCGGGCACGGCCAAGGTGGCGGTGGGCACAGGATCTGCCAACACCGTCATGGCCAGCAAGCTCCAGAGCAACACCACCACGCCGAGACAGAAAGCGCCTTTGCCTCCGTGATCCCTGCACCGTGCGCTCATGGTTCCGCTCCCTCGTTTGGATTTTGCTTCGCCTGCCAGCGGTTACCTATCTTCTTTGAGGAATACGTCTCTTCTCCTCTACCACAAGAAGATGAAAAAGAGATTAATTTCGGCCGCCCTGTTCTATAAAAAAAGATTAACAGCAGCCTTGAACCATGCAGCCAGCTATTCTTTTTTCCAGGGATCCACCACGCCTCCGCCGGCCTCCCCTTTGGGGGGCTTGGGCTTGAACAGGTCCTGCAGGAAGGAACGCACCTTCTGCTCCACCGTCTGGCCGATGGTGGGCCAAGCGGCATCGGAGGCGGCGCCCACGAGCTGGGCGATGCTCCCGCGGGCGGTCCGCTCCACGTGGTGGCCGATCTTGTCCCAATCGGCGTCCTCCTCCACGCCCACAACCTTGGCGATGCCCCGGCGGGCGGCGTCGTCGGTGGCCCGGCCGATGGTGGCCCAGTTGGCCTCCGGGTCCACCCCCACGATCCTGGCCGCCTCGCGGCGCACCTGGCGATCTATCTGGGCCAAGAGTTCCTTCCATTCCTCGGCGCTGCTGCGCCCGCTGCCCTGGGGCGCGCCGCCTTCGGGAGAGCGTCTCTCGTCCATGTTGACTCCTTCTGCACTACCCGCACGTAAATACGGGGATATGATAGCCCCAGTTGGCCGGCGAATCAAGCCCGCCGTCGGATGGAATCCGACGGCTCTGCTTGGGAAGCCCGCAGCGCGGGCTTATCATCCCCAGGCGTCGGTTTGCAACCGACGGGAGGGCCGGAGGGCGGGGCCGCGCCGTCGGATGGAATCCGACGGCTCTGCTTGCACGGACACACTTTCCGTGCTTTCTCGACTCCCTCTCTTCTTGTCATACTGGGCGATAGCTGCTATACTCCGGCCGCAAGCCCCCACGGTTGGGCGCGATCTTGGCACGAAGGAGCAATGCATGAAAACAAGCTCAGCACGGATGGCACCAGGACGTTTGGTCCTGATGTTGCTGATATTGGGGATCTCTTGGGTGCTTTGCGCCTGTGGAGGTGGCGAGGAGCGCTTCACCCCGCCGCCGGCGACGATCATCCGGGCCTCCGAAGGGGAGAAGGTCACCTTTACCCCAGCCCCGCCGGCCCAAGGGACGGCCGCGTCGCAATCCCAAGGGGTTACGGCCCAACCCACGGTGGTTGCGCCCGCGTCCACAGCCGAGCCCGAACGCAGCTATCCTTTGCCGGTGGTCACGCCGAAAGAATCACCCACGCCGGTGCAGTACCCCGCCCAATGAGCTAAGTGGCCTCGCTCTGCACCGGCCGGCAACCGCTGCCGGTGAGGAGGATCGCCAGGGCCATGGAGACCAGCTTGGAGGTGTGGGAATCGGAGCGCGAGGTGACCACCAACGGCGCGCAGCCCCCCACCACCACGCCGGCCATCTCGCCGTGGCCAAAGTAGGTGATGGCCTTACCTAGTAAATTCCCCGCCTCGATATCGGGCACGATGAGGATATCGGCCTGGCCGGCCACGGGGCTGCGGATCCCTTTGATCTGCGCCGAGGTGGCCGAGATGGCGTTATCCAGGGCCAGCGGCCCATCCACGATCCCGCCGCGGATCTGTCCCCGTTCGGCCATCTTGGAGAGATTGGCGGCGTCCACCGTGCTGGGGATCTTGGGGTTCACCAGCTCGGAGGCGGCCAGGATGGCCACCTTGGGCTGCTCGATGCCCAGCTTGTGGGCCACGTGGATGCTGTTCTGCACGATCTCCATCTTTTGGTAGATATCCGGCGCCACCACCACGCCGCCATCGGAGAGGAGCAACAGGCGGCCAAAGTTGGGGATCTCGTAAACGGCCACGTGGGTCAAGAGCTTGCCCGTCCGCAGGCCGTCTTCGTGGTCCAAGGCGGCCTTGAGGAGCACCGCCGTCTCCAGGGAGCCTTTCATGACCACGTCCACCTCGCCCTGGCGGGCCAGGCGCATGGCCGTTTGGGCGGCCTCGGCGGGGTGGGCGCTGGGCAGGAGCGTCATGGTCTGCAGGTCCACTCCGGCCTCATGGGCTGCGGCGGCCAGCTTCTGCGGATCGTCCAGCAAGAGACACTGGGCCATGCCCAGGCGTTGCGCCTCGGCGGCGGCGGCCAGGACCTCGGCGTTAGCGGCGGCGGCGATGGCCACTTTCTTGGGTCCCAGCCAGGTGGCCTCGTAGAGGAGCTGCTTGAAGGAACGGATGGGCATGGGCCGGTTCTCCTTGTTGGCTATCGGTTGTGGGCGAGCAGCCTTCTGACATGCCGAGGCCGAATGTGCGCGTGCTGCCCATCTGCGACGATGGGCTGACCTTTGATCCGTGATGGGCTGAGCCGGAGGTGCGGCGCCACCGAGCATCAGCGCCGAGCGCTGCCCCCACGGGGCGCGCCTGCCGGCGCCGCCGGTTGTTTGGCGCCCTTTTGCCGTGCGGCCTTGGCTGCCGCCTCCTCCGGGCTCAAGCCCTCTCGCAGGCAACAATTCTTGTATTTCCGGCCGCTGCCACAGGGGCAGGGATCGTTGCGGCCCGTCTTCATCTTGCGCAGGGCCTCGGAGCGGAGGCTGCCGGCACTGCCACCGCTGGCGCCGGCGTAACGGGCGGGCCGAGGCGCCGGGGCCTGGGGTTCCAGGCGCACATGGAGGATCATGTTGGCGATATCGCCCTTGATCCCGGTCATGAGGGCCTCAAAGGAGGCGTAGGCCTCGCGTTTGTATTCCACCAGCGGATTGCGCTGGCCGATGGCTCGCAGTCCGATCCCCTCGCGCAACTCGTCCAGCGCGGTGAGGTGCTTTATCCAGCGGCTATCTATGGCCCGCAGCATCACCAACCGCTCCACCCGGCGCATCTGCTCGGCGCCCAGGCGGGCCTCTTGGGCGTCGTAGCTGGTTTGGGCCAGCGCGAAAACCTCCTCTTTGATCTGGGCCGCGCTGAGGTTGGCCCAGGACGCTGGCGGTTGGCTCGGCGGCAGATTGAGCACCCGCGTCACGGCCGCGTAGAGGCCTTTGAGATCCCATCCTTCGGCATCCTCGGCCTGGGTGTACGCATCCACCAGGTTGCTCAGCTCGCCCTGCAAGATCTCCAGCACGATGGGCTTGAGGTTCGGCTCCGAGAGCACCAGCCGCCGCTGGTCATAGATCACCCGGCGTTGCTGGTTGACCACATCGTCGTATTCCAGAATGTGCTTGCGCAGGTCAAAATTGTAGCCTTCCACGCGCATCTGGGCGTTGGCGATGGCCTTGCTCACCATGGGGTGCTCGATGGGAACGTTCTCATCCACGCCCAAACGGTCCATCAGCTTGGCCACCGCCGGCCCGCCGAAACGCCGCATGAGGTCGTCTTCCAACGAGACGTAAAAGCGTGAGGATCCTGGATCTCCCTGGCGGCCGGCGCGGCCACGGAGCTGGTTATCGATGCGCCGGGCCTCGTAGCGTTCGGTGCCGATGACGTGCAGCCCGCCCAAGGCGACGACCCGCTCGTGGTCGGCCTGGCAGGCCTGCTGGTGCCGCTTCAGGGTCTCCTCCCAGAGGGCCGGATCCAGGTTCTGCAGATCGTAACCCTTTTTGCGCAGCTCCTCCCTGGCCAGCCCCTCCGGGTTGCCGCCCAGGAGAATATCCACGCCGCGCCCGGCCATGTTGGTGGCGATGGTCACCGCCTTGGACCGTCCGGCCTGGGCGATGATCTGGGCCTCGCGCTCGTGCTGTTTGGCGTTCAACACCTCGTGGGGGATCCCCATCCGCTGCAGCCGTTTGGAGAGCATCTCCGAAGTCTCGATGGCCAAAGTGCCCACCAACACCGGCTGTCCCGCCTCGTGGCACCGCTTGATCTCTTCCAGCACCGCGTTGTATTTGGCGGCGGCGGTCTTGAACACCACATCGGGATGATCCACCCGGATCATGGGTTTGTGGGTGGGGATGACCACCACGTCCAGGTTATAGATCTGGCGAAACTCCTCGGCCTCGGTCTCGGC
>DAOTZU010000153.1:0-12233 GCA_034433995.1 Anaerolineae bacterium | reverse complement strand
CGATCCGCCGGAAAACCTCCACCGCCCGCGCGGGGTCATATTCGAAAAAGCGGGTGTAGAGCAACACCACGGGCGCGCCTTGTAGCCCGTAACGGGAACGCGCGGCGGCGCCATCGCCGGGGGAGCGTTCCCCCGCCGTGCCGTTGGGCAGATAAAACACCCGCGCCGGCGGCACGCCCAGCGCCCAGACCAAGCTCTGCAGGGTGCGGCTGGCCACCGTCACGGCGTCGCTGTGGCGCAAGCCCCAACGCTCCTGCCAGGCAAAGAAACGCCGCAGCCAAAAAGAATAGGGTTCCAGGTCGTTCCAGCCGCCGGGGCCCTCCCAATCGTCCTCATCCACCACCAGCCGGGCGCGACACAGCCCCAAACGCCGGGCCAGCCATAGGACCAAGAGGGCCAAACCGCTATAGCCCTTGGGTTTAAAACAGTGGATCACCTCCGCGCCCCAAGCCAGGGCATGGCGCGCCAGGCGCAGGGTGATGGCGAGATGCGACAAACCGGGCCAACGCGGCCCCAGGGACACGTAAGCCAACTGCACGCCCCCCGCCTGCCAACGACGGGGCGCCTCGGCGGGGGGATGCCAGGGCGGCATCACCACCAGCACCGCATGGCCGCGGGCGGCCAATTCCCGTGCCAAGGGCAGGGCCCGCACCGCCATGGTGCCTTTGGGCCGCAAACCAAACGGGCCGATCATGGCGATGCGCATGGTGTTCCTCAGCGAGCCTCCACCACCACCATGCGGTGATCGGAGGCCAAAGAGTCGAGGACCCGGGCCTCGGTGGGCCGCAATCCGCGCAGCCAAACATAGTCAATGCGCTTGGTGGGTTCCTCGGCAGGATCGGTGGGTTGGGGAGCGAAGCCGTGCACCGTGAACGGATCGATAAAGCCCTGGGCCACCATCAGGGCATACACGGGCGAATCGGACGTGGCGTTCATATCCCCGGCCAGCGTGGCCCGGCCGGGGCCGATCCATTCCAGGCCGGCCGTCAACTGGCGTAGCCGCTCGTCCTCGCTCAGCCCCAACCAGATGCCGTGGGCCCGCAAGGGTTGCCCGCCCACCTGCACCGTGGCGCGGACGATCCCCGTGGGTTCCCCTTGGCTGGGGAGGAGGATGCCGTCGCTCTCTCTCACCTGGAGCTTGGAGAGCAGGGCGATGCCGGTAGTATGTTCCACCGTGGGGAGGTAGATGGCGCGCATCCCCAGGCGGCGGGAGAGCCACAGGGCGTTGTCCACGCCAAAGCTGGTCAAGCGGCCGGTATCCACCTCTTGCAATGCCACCACCTGGGCGCCGCTGGCGGCGATGGTGCGCGCTTGGGCCTCCAAGGAGAGGTGCCAGTGGGTATCAAAGCCATAGTGGATGTTATAGGTGCCCAGCCGCACTGCCGGTGTATCCTGGGCCAAGCGCGGCAGCCAGGGCAGGGAGACCACCGTGGCGCCGGCGAGGATGGCGGCGCCCGCCCAGGGCCACCAACGCGGCCAGGCAAGGGCCGGCGCGGTGAGGGGGTGGCCCTTGCGCACCCAACAGGCAGGCACCAGGGCCACCACGCCGGCCGCAAGGAAGGTGGGCAGACCGGCGCCCTTGAAAAAGGCCAGGGTGTAGGCGTAGGTAAAAGAGAACGCATGCGAGACGGCCAGGAGCAAGAAGGCGAGCATCCCCAACGCCAGGCCCCAGCGGGCATGGTGGGAGCCGGCCCGCAGGCTCAGCGGCAGGAGCAGCCAGAAGGCGGCCGCCGCCTCCGCCAGGGCGATGAGGGAGAGAGGCCCGCGGGCTTGGTAGGCCAGCGCCAGCCCGGCGAGGGCCAAAAGCACCATGATGATCTTGGCCACCAGGTTGGGGGCCAGCGCCTCTTCGACCCAGCGCTGCAAGGAGGGCCAAAGGGGCAGGGCGGTCAGGGCCAGGAGCAAGGCCACCAGAATGGGGTAGCTGCCGCCCGTCCAGCGGGCTGCGGCGTTGGGCAGGGCCAAGAGCGAGGCCAGAAGAAAGAGGGCCACGCCCAGGGCCAACCCCGCGCCGAACCCGGCCCGCTCGGGGCCCGGCTCATGCCCATACCCATGGTCCTCCTGTCCCCTGGGGGGCCGCCAGAGGGCCAGCCAGATCACGCCGCCGGAGAGCAGCACCTGGATGGGCAGCCACCAAAGCCACAGGCTGGGATCATAAGTGTAGCCCAGGGCGCGAAGGAATTGATCGAGCAGCGCCGCCAAACCAAGCGCCGGCGGCAAGCGCCGCGCCCGCCAGCGCAGCAGGCCGGCGAGATAAAAGTTGGCCGCGCCCAGGACGGCGATGGCGGCGTACAGGCCGAGGGCCGGCACGGCGGGCTGCAGCAAGAGCCGCGCCAGGGCACAGGCCAGGGCCCCTCCGGCCATCCAGCGCCGCGGATGCCGTACATGGCGGGGCAGGAACAGGGGCGCCAAAAGAGCCAGCAGCGTCAACACCGCCGCCACCAAGAGGGCCACCAGTCCCTCGCCATCGAACACGGCATCATAGACGCGGGCAAAGAGCATGGAGAACAAGACCCGGATGGCCTGCAGGGTGAACAGGAGCAGTGCCGTAGCCTCCATCACGCGCCGGTATGGTTTTTCTGCCATACTATCCCCCCGAATGAGCGGCTCAGCCATCGGCGATCGATGGGCGGATTTTAGCCGATGTTTTGTCCCCTGGCAAGGCGCCGGTACCCGTTTTCGCAGCTTGTCCCGTGTCGCCTTCTGTTGTAGAATCTTCTCAAGCCAGCAAGGAGAAAGAGGCTATGGACCGTGCCAAGAATTATCTCATCGATATGGATGGCGTGCTCATCAGCGGGCCGCGGCTGATCCCGGGCGCCGACCAATTCATCGCCCGGCTCAAGGCCCGTCAGGCCAAGTTTCTGGTGTTGACCAACAATCCCATCTACACCCCCGGCGACCTGGCCCATCGTTTGCGCAACATCGGGCTGGATGTGCCCCCGGAGCGCATCTACACGTCCGCCCTGGCCACGGCCCGCTTTCTGCAGGCGCAAAAGCCAGGCGGCACGGCCTTTGTCATCGGCGAGAGCGGGCTAACGGAGGCCATCCACGCCGTGGGCTATATCATCACGGACCAGAACCCCGATTACGTCGTCTTGGGCGAGACCCACAGCTACAACCTCGATCTGGTCACCAAGGCCATCCGCCTGGTGGCCCAGGGGGCGCATTTCATCGCCACCAATCCCGATCCCGCCGGCCCCTCGGAAGGAGGCCTCGTCCCCGCCTGCGGCGCCATGGCCGCCCTCATCGAGCGGGCCAGCGGGATCAGCCCCTTTTTCGTGGGCAAACCCAACCCCTTGATGATACGCAACGCCCTAAACTATCTGGGGGTACACTCGGAAGAGACGGTGATGATAGGCGACCGCATGGATACGGATATCATCGCCGGCGTGGAGAGCGGCATGGAGACGATCCTGGTCCTCAGCGGCGTCACCCGTCGGGAGGATGTGGCCCGTTTCCCCTACCAGCCCACCCGCATCGTGAACTCGGTGGCCGAGATCGACGTGTGAACCCAGGGGCATGGCCTCGCCATGCCCCTGGGTCATGCCCCCTTTAGGCGCGGCGTTTGGCCAGGGCCTTGGCGATCCGCTCCAGGGCTTTTTGGATGTTCTCCACCGAGTTGGCGTAGGAAAGGCGCAAGTAGCCCTCGCCGTACTGGCCAAAGGCCGTCCCCGAAAGGCAGGCCACCCCCGCCTCGTCCATGAGGAACCTTTCGCAGGTGCGGCTATCCATGCCGGTGCCCTGGATGTTGGGGAATACATAGAACGCCCCCTTGGGTTTGCGGCAGCGGATCCCCGGAATGCTGTTCAGCCCCTCCACGATGACGTCGCGGCGCTGGCGGAAGGCCTCCACCATCTGCGCCACGCTATCCTGTGGCCCCTTGAGCGCGGCGATGCCGGCCCATTGGGTGGCCGCGTTGGTGCACGAGTTGGAGTTGGTCATCAGGCGGGTGACGTGCTCGGCCAGGTCACGCGGCATGATGCCGAACCCCAAGCGCCAGCCCGTCATGGCGTAGGTCTTGGAAAAGCCATGGAGGATGATGGAGCGCTCCGCAGGCGACATCCCCGGATAGGTGGTGATGCTGGCGAACTTGCCCTCGTAGAGGATGTGCTCATACACCTCATCGGTGAGGACAGGGATATCCCGCTGGACGCAGATCTCGGCGATGGCCTTGAGGTCCTCTGGCTCCAACACGCCGCCGGTGGGATTGTGGGGCGAGTTGAGGATGATCAGCCGGGTGCGCGGGGTGACCAGGCTGCGCAGCTCGTTCACGTCGAAGCGGAAATCCCGCTCCTCGCGCAAGGGGATGGGCACGGCCTTGGCCCCGGTAAAGTTGATCATGGATTCATAGATGGGGAAACCGGGGTTGGGGTAGATGATCTCGGCGCCCGGCTCGCCCAGGGCCAGGATGACGTAGAACATGATGGGCTTGGCGCCGGGCGTCACCACCACCTGTTGCCAATCGATGGGGTAGCCCCGGGCCTGGCTCATGGCCTCGGCGATGGCCTGGCGCAACTGGGGGATGCCCGCCGAAGGCGTATAATGGGTGGCCCCTTGGCGCAGGGCCTGGCAGGCCGCCTCGATGATGTGGGACGGCGTGTCGAAATCGGGCTCACCGATCTCCAGATGGATGATCTCCTTGCCCTGGGCCTCCAGTGCCCGGGCCCGGGCCAACACCTCAAAGGCCGATTCGGTGCCGAGACGGCTCATGCATTGTGCCAGTTTGATCATGATCCCTCCCTCTCTCCCAGATGATGATAGAGGCCGAGCAGGCGTCGCGCCGCCGCCGACCAGGTGAACCGTTTGATTTGTTGAAACCCACGCTCCCGCAGCGCGTTGCGCAATGTCTCATCGCTCAGGGCGCGCCAGAGGGCTTCGGCCAGGGCCGCCACATCGTCGGGCGGCACCAGAAGGGCCGCCTCGCCGGCCACCTCCGGCAAGGAGGAGACGTTGGCGGTGACCACCGGCGTGCCGCAAGCCATGGCCTCCAACACCGGTAGGCCGAACCCCTCGTAAAGCGAGGGGAAGGCGAAAACTTCTGCCCCGGTGTAAAGCGCCGGCAGATCCTCCTCGGCGACGAACCCTGCCAGGAGGACCGAGTCGCCCAGGCCAAGCTCGGCGATGGTGCAGTGGATCTCCTCCTCCAGCCATCCCCGCCCGCCGCCGATGACGAGCTGATGGGGCAGATGGTAGCGCTGCTGCAAGAGATGGAATGCGCGGACCAACCGCGGGAAATTCTTGCGCGGCTGCAAGGTGCCCAGGGCCAGGATGTACGGGCGGCGGATGCCGTAGCGTGCCAGGATCGGCGCCAGGCTCGCCTCCGGCTGGGGCGCAAAGTGTGGCTCCACGCCGGGATAAAGCACAGCCACCCGCTCCGGCGGCACCTGGAGCAGCTCGATGAGATCCTGCCGGGTGTGGGCCGAATCGGCCAGGAGCAGGTCCGCTCGGCGCACGGAGCGCGGCACCGCGTCCAACAGGTAACGCAACAACGGCGGCGAGGAGCACTCGGGGTGGCGCAGAAACGAAAGGTCATGGATGGTCAGCACGGTGCGCGCCCCCAGGGTGGGCGGCAGGACGAAATCAGGGGAGTGGAGGATGTCCAGCCGTCCCGTCACCAATTCCACCGGCAAGGGCAGGCGCAGCCGTTGCCACAGAAGGGCGAGGTGCCGATCCTGCAGCGGCAGCTCCCGCCGCCGAAAGTTGGGCGGCCAGACGGTGCCGGGGGCGTCACGCCCGGCGCTGAACAGGAGATAGTGATTCTGGCGATCTATCTCGGCCAGCGCGCCTACCAAGCCTCGGGCATAGCGCCCGATCCCCGCGCGCTGGCATACCGCCGCCGTGTAATCCAGGCCGATGCGCATCAGCGGATCTTTCTATAGGTCCAAATGCGGTTGATGAAAAAGTTCCAGAACCAGACCACGCCGATGGCGATGGCCTTGGCGAGATTGTAGCCCCAAGTGCCCCAGGGGGACAAGACGTAATGATCCAGGGAAAGAAAGACGGCCTGATTGATGCCCAGCCCCACCACGTTGACCAGGGCGAACTGGCCGAGCTGGGGGAGCAACGGCTCCTGGCGCGATTCGGGATAGGTCCACAGGCGGTTCCAGGTGAAATTGCTCAACACCGCCGCAGAGAAGGAAAAGGTGTTGGCCAACCACTTTGCCAGGCCGAACACCTGGATGCCCAGGTTCAGCACGCCGAAATCCACCACCGCGCCGATGGCGCCCACGATGCTGAACTTGATAAAGCGCATATATTCCGCGCGATTGGCGCGCCACAAGGTGCGCAAGCGAGCGCTCAATGATGCCACCATGATGCCTCGGAGTTAGGGAATATCCGGTACGGTAGCTTGCGGTACCGGGTCGTGCTTTTGTAGGGCGGCCACCAGGCCCAAGAGCATGGCCACCAAAAGATACATGCCGTGGACATACAGGTTATCAAAGAGGCTGTGGGCGAGCAAATGCCCCAACATCCCCCATGCGCCCAAGGCCACGCCGCGCCGCCAGCCTTGCAGGCGACTCAGTCCCCGCCAGACCAAGGCCAGAGCCGCGCCCAGCACCGCGAGATACCCCGCCAAGCCCACCAGCCCGCCCTCCGCCAGGACGTTGAGGTAATAGTTGTGGGCGTGGCCCAAAGGGTCTTGCCAGCGGGGCAGAGCTACGGTGGGATAGACCACGGCGTATTGACCGGTGCCCACCCCAAGCCAAGGCCTTTGGGCGAACATGCGCCAGGCGGCCAGCCAATGGGCCATGCGCTCTACCACGGCAAAGTTTTCGTCGGTGATCTCGATGGCCTGCACATCGGCGCCGAGGTAGCCACTCGCCTCGCCGAGGCGTGCCACCAACGCCTCCGGCAGGCGCGCCAGCAGGCCGGGGCCCAGCAAGAGGACGACCACAACCAACACCGCCACGATCCCCCAGGCCCGCCGCCCCAGGGCCAGGAGGACCAAGGCCACGCCGGCGGCCAGGCCCACCAGCGCCCCGCGGGACCAGCTCATCACCAGCGCTGCGCCCATGATGCTCGTCGCCACCACCGCCAGGAGCCAATAAGCGACCAGCCCCCAGGTCCGCCGTCGCCAGGCGGCCCAGGTCTCCCCTGCAGAGGCCAACACCCAGCCGTAGGCCAGGGGCAGGAGCAGCCCCAGATAGCCGCCAAAGGGGTTGGGTTGCTGGAAGGTGCCATATGCCCGCATGTAGCGCCCCAGCAGGATGAACCCCGGCGGCCCCACCTGGCGCAGGAATTGGTAGATCCCCAAGGCGCCCTCCAAGATCCCTGCCAAGAGGAGGGCCGCCACCAGCCGGCGCGCCTCGCGGGGCGTCATCTCGTTGGCGCTATAAAGGTACACCGCCAAGAAACCGAGCCATTTGGCCAGTTCTTTGAGGGCCGCCGTCAGGCTTGTGGCGGGCCAGAACGCGGCCAAGAGCGCGCTTACATAGATGAGCAGGGCCAGGCCCAAGCCCCCCCGCGCCAACCGCACATGGCGCAGCGCGGCGGAGCGCAGGCCCCAGGCCGCCACCATGGCCAGCACCAGGAACTGGGCAGCGTCAATTTTTATCCCCCCCAGGGGAAACGCCGCCAGCGAACCAAAGGGCACCGCAAAGGCCAGGCCGTAAAGGGCCAGCGTGGGGCACCGCAAGAGCCACACCCCGCCGATCCCCCCCGCGATGAGCGCCAGGCACAGGACGAGCGGCGCGTGGGCCAAGAAAAGGCCCAGGGCCATCAACAAACCCAGAAGCAGCAGCCGGCGCAAAAGCGGGCCGAACCGGCACCGGAAGGCGACCGAGGGGCGGGGCAGGGACAGCGTGGCCATGGGCGGCTAAATCTGCGCGCGGAACCAGGCGATGGTTCGGGCCAGCCCTTCCTCCAGGCCCACCTGGGGTTCCCAACCCAAGATGGTGCGGGCCAAGGTGATGTCCGGCTGGCGGGTGTGCGGATCATCGGCGGTGCGCTCGTCCTTGGGCACCACGAAAGTGATCTCTGAGCGGCTGCCGGCGAGGCGCACCACCGTCTGGGCGAATTGCACGATGGTCATCTCCTGGGGGTTGCCCAAGTTCACCGGCAGGGCATAATCGGAGAGGATCAGCCGGTAGAGGCCCTCGATGAGGTCGCTCACGTAGCAAAAACTGCGGGTGCGCGAGCCATCGTCATAGACGGTGAGGGGCTCCCCCTTGAGGGCTTGGCGGATAAAGTTGGGCACCACCCGGCCATCATCCAGACGCATGCGCGGGCCGTAGGTGTTGAAAATGCGGGCGATGCGCGTGGCCAGGCCGTGGGTGCGGTGGTAGGCCATGGTCAGGGCCTCGGCGAAGCGTTTGGATTCATCGTACACGCCACGGGGCCCCACGGGGTTCACGTTGCCCCAATAGCTCTCCGGCTGGGGATGCACCAGCGGATCCCCGTACACCTCGGAGGTGGAGGCGAGGAGAAAGCGTGCCCCCTTGGCCTTGGCCAACCCCAGGGCATAGAGGGTGCCCAAGGCGCCCACCTTGAGGGTCTTGATGGGCATCTTCAGGTAATCCACCGGGCTGGGCAGGGAGGCCAGGTGAAAGATGGCGTCCAACGGCCCCTCGATATGCAGCGGCTGGGTGACGTCGGCGTGGATGAAGGTAAAATTTGGCTGGCCCTGCAGATGGGCGATATTGCGCAGGCTGCCGGTGAGCAAGTTATCCAGGGCGATCACTTCATGTCCCCGGGCCAAGAGGAGATCGGCCAGGTGGGAGCCGATAAAGCCCGCCCCGCCGGTGATCAGAATGCGCATCTCCAACTCCTCCACAAAAAATGGCGCGCTATGGTGCCTTGCCCATATCATGGCCGCTCTCTGCGGTCTCGGCATCATTATATGCATCAGCCTCTTGGTGGCAACCTGCGCCATCGGGCTGGGCCAGAACGCCCACCCAGGCCAGGGCGAACAGGCACCAAAAGGCCAGTTCCGCGACAAAGAAAGCCTGATCCATGCTGCCGTGGGCAACCAGGGCTGCCATCCCGCCCAAGAGACCCAGGGTGGCGGCGCGCGCGTCCCCAGGGAGTTGCCCGCGATAGAGGTGCCAGGCCCGGCGGGCGAAGGCGGCCAGGAGGCCCAGGAAGAGGATGACCCCGCCCAGGCCCAGGCGCAGCCAAAAATCCAAGAGCCAATTATGGGGATGGGAGAGCCAGCGGTCCACCTCGGCGCCGGGGCGGAGGTAATCGCCATAGTAATACAAAAAGTTGTCCGGACCCACGCCCAGCCAGGGGTGGTCGCGGATCATATCCCAGGCGGCTTGCCACAGGCTCAGGCGGAGAAAGGTGGTGCCTTGGGAGGTATCGAGAAGGGAGGCAAAGCGCTCCGTGCGGGCCAGGGGAACCAGGGCGAGGAGGCCCACAACGAGGAGCGCCAACGCCAGCCAACGCACCCGTTTGCTCTCCGCAAGCCAGGCCAAGGTCAAAAGGGCCGCCGGCACGCCCACAAGGAGCGCCCCCCGGGAGAAGGATAAAAAGATGGCCACAGCCACGGGCAAGCTGCCCAGGCCGTAGAACCAACGTCGCCAGCGCGTGCGCCCCCAGGCGGCCAGGGCCAACCCCAGCGGCAGCAGGCGGTCCAGATAGAGGGCCAGGTTATTGGGCGAACCGTAAAAGGCCCGCGCCCGGCGTACCCCCTCCGCGGCGATGACGCCCTCCGGCCGGGGATAGAGCCACAACGCATAAAGGGCCACGCCCACGCTGGCCGCCCACAAGAGGTCCAGCCACGCCAGCAGGCGCTGCGGCGGGTCGCGGCGGGCGCGGAGCATGGCGTAAAGGAGGGCCGGTTCCAACAGCACCACGCGCCATTCCCGCAAGGCCACCCGGCGATATTCTGCCCAAAGCGACGTGCCCAGCCCCAGGAGCACCAACGCCAGGACCAACCAATCCAGGGCCGACCAATGCCGCAGCCGCTCCCGCCACCCCAGCCTCTGTGCGGCAGGTGGGCGCAACAGCCCATCTCCGCCGTGGGCCGCCACCGCCACCAGCAGAGCGATCTCTGCCAAAGAAAAAGACCCCGGCCCCAGGGCGATGTGGATCGGCGCCAAGGGGATGGTGAGCAGCGTCATGGCCAGGGCGAGATCGGGCCGCAGCAGGGCGCTCAGCCCGTAGAGGGCCAAACAAACCAGGCGGATGAGGTTTGCCGGCGAATAGACCACCGCCAGCCCCGTGGCCACCACCGCGCCCGCCTGCAGCCACCCAGGCGCCGCGAGCCACCGCGCGCGCACGGCGCGCCAGGCCTCGCGCCAAGGAAGTCGCCGCGCCGTGACCCACAATGCCCAAACGCACCACCCCGCCGCCAACGCGGCCAGGGCCAGCCTCTCTGCGAGCCCATGCCAAGGGGGCCGATGGCCCACCTGCATGGCCCGCAGGGCGGCCAATTGCTCCGGCCGGCCGTACAGCCGCAACTGATGGGCCCGCAAAGGCAGCCGCCCGCCGACGCGCACCCAAACCGTCTGCGGCTGGGGCGCCTCCAGGCGGATGCGGATGTTCCGCGGCCAATCGTCCACCGCGATCACCAGTTCACCGGAGGTCCTGCCCCGCTCCACCTGCAAACGGAGGTCGGTGCCCCAGAAGGTGTAATCCACCAAGTCCGTCTCTGGGATCGGGCGACCATAGGGGGCGACTTGGACATGCAGCCCCGGATACAACACGCCATCGCCGGCGATGGCGGCTCGGGTGGCGTTCCAGCCGGGGCGCGGCTGGCCGGAGGGATCCAGCCAGGAATAGCCCCAGAGAGGATCATCCGGCGCCGCGTTGGGCTGCCAATGCAGCACGGTCATCAGCCCCAACCAGGGCCATTCCTGTTGCGCCCGCAGGATGGCCCTGGCCAGGCGTTGATCCTGAATCAAGGTGAGGTCGCTGCCCTGCAGGGAGGGGCGCCCCTGCCAATCCTCCGGCAGGGCGCACCAGCCCATCTCCAGCGCCCAGATGGGCTTGGCCGCCTCGCCGCGCCGGCGCATCTCCTCGCGCAGCAGGATGAGCCGCGAGAAGTTTAGCACTTGTGGCTCCACCCGGCGGTCGTCGGGCCCGGACCAAAAGCCGTAGGCTTTGACGCCCAGGATATCAAAGTAAGCCCCCGCGCCCCGCCGATAGATCTCGCGCAAAAAGGCCACATCGTTCAGGTTGCGGCCGCCGGGTTCGATATTGGGGGCCAGGGCGCCGGCGATGATCAGGGCGTCGGCATCGGCCCGGCGGATGGCCTCGCTGGCCAGGCGGAGCAGCCGCACATAGCCGGCGGGATCCACCTCCCCCCGGCCCCAGTGGGGGGCGATGTTGGGCTGGTCCCACACCTGGTAAGCCAGCACCCAGCGCCCGTAACGCCCGGCGAAGGCGCCGACAAAGCGGGCATAATCCTCCAACATGGCGGGGGGCGCCCAGGGGTTGTCCTCCTCGCCGGCGGGCCTGGCCCAAGGGGGCGAAGTATCCAGGACGGCGATGAGCTGCAGCCCCTCCTCTTGCACCAGGGGCACCATGGCGTCCCACCGTTCCCAACGCCAAGTGCCGGGGGAGGGCTCTAACTCGGCCCAGGGGAAGCGCTGGCGCACCGCCCCAAAACCGGCTTGGCGGATAGCCTTCAAGGTTGCGCGCAACGCGGCCTCGTCGGGGTAGCGCTCCAAGGAGACGTTCACGGCGAAGCGCGGTTCTTGCAGTGGGGCTTGAGCCTTGGCCAGGCCGCTTTCCATCCCCCGCCGCAGCCGGCGCGTCTCGGCCAGGTCCTGTCCCGCCAAGAGGAGCATACACGCCAGAAGGACCGCCAAAATCAGCAGACGCAACAGCAATCCCAGAGCTCGGCCCACACGCCCTCGTGACTTCATGGGCAAATCCCTTTGGCCTTGCTTGAAACTGTGGTATAATGCCACCAAGACTTGTCAGGAAGGGACCACCCTGTGTTCAATCCTCTCAATCTCCTGTTGGGTGCATTCTCGCGCGATATCGGCATCGATCTGGGCACCGCCACCACCCTTGTGGCCGTGAGCGGCCAGGGCATCGTCATCAACGAGCCGTCGGTTGTTGCGGTGGACAAGCGCACCAAGCGCGTCTTGGCCATCGGCGCCGAGGCCAAGGAGATGGTGGGCCGCACGCCGGCCAACATCGTGGCCGTGCGTCCTTTGCGCGATGGCGTCATCTCGGATTTCGACATGACCGAGAAGATGTTACATTATTTCATCCACAAAGTCCATGAGCGGCGCCGACTCTTTGCTCCCAGCCCTCGGGTAGTGGTGGGCATCCCCAGC
>DAOTZU010000152.1:0-37760 GCA_034433995.1 Anaerolineae bacterium | reverse complement strand
CTCCTGGGCTAGGGCCAACAACCCCTCGTGTGAGATGATCTCCGGCAGGCGCACGCCCGGCTGGGGTGCCTGGTGGATGCGGAACATCTTGGCGGCGATGGGATTCATCATGAGCAGCCGCTGTTGGGGGTCGATCACGATCACGCCATCGCCGATGCCGCGCAAGATCGCCTCCAGCTCGTTGCTCTTTTCCAGCACGCTCCGGTAAAGCCGGGCGGTCTCTTGCTCCTCGCGGCGTAATTGCTCATAGAGGCGCGCGTTTTTCACGGCCACGGCCACCTGGTCGCCAAAGGCATCCAGGAGGTTCACGTCCGCCTCGGAGAAGGCGCGGGGTTGAGGACTGGTGGCGGTGAGCACGCCGATGATCTGCCCCTCGGAGAAGAGGGGCACGCAGACCATGGACGCGATGGGCCATTCCCCCAGCCGCCGGAAACGGGGATCCTCGCCGACGGCGTGGATCAACGCGGGTTGGCGATGCTCCAACACCCAGCCGGCCACCCCTTCTCCCTTGCGGAAGGCGGTGCCCCACAGGCGGTCTTTGGGAATCCCTGCCGCCGCCGCGATGACGACGTTTTGCCGCTCCTCATCGCACAAACCGATGGTGCAGCGGGCGCCGCGCAACACCTGGGTGGCATTTTCGACGATGCGCTGCAGGAGCTCATCCAGGGTCAGGGCCGAGTTGATCGCCTTAAAGCCCTCTTGGAGGGACCGCAGCTCCAAGAGGCGGTTGGCCAGGTCGCCGGCGGTGCGCTGCAAGAGGTGAGCCTGGGCCTCCAGGTCCTGGCTCTGGCGGGAGAGGTTGGCGTCCAGGGTGGTGATGGAGCGTTGGCGGCGCTCCATCAACCAGCCCACGCCAAGGCAGCACAAGATAAAGCTAAAGAGAATGCCATAGCGGAAGAAGAAAACCCGATCCGTGAGAAAGTAAAAGCTCCCCGCAGAGATGTAGGAGGCGAGGATCAAGAAAGCGCCGGAGAGAAAAGAGAGCAGGATCGGTTCTTTGAACTGGGGATAATAGACAGCGGCCTTGAGCGCCAAAAGGGCAAACAAAAGGTAAAAATCGCTCTGAAAGCCGCCCGTCGTGGCGATAAGCACGCTGATATAGAGATGATCGACCACATAGGAGCAGATGAGGAATGCCCGCCGCACGGCCAAGGGGAGGATGGGCAGATGCCAGCGGGCCAAGCGGCGGGGCGGGATAAAGACCACACTGAACAGCAGGTTAAGCGCCCCATAGACCAGGGCGGCGTGGGCCTCCACCCTTCCCGGCCGGGCCAAGAAACCTACCCCGTGGGCCGTGGACCAGGCCAAAAGGCTTGCCAAGAGGAGCCCCCACTTGGCCAGGTTCCCATATTGCCACTCCAGGCGCAAGATCCGCTCCGGACCGGGCGCGTAAGCTTGTGTGCGGTTGGGCATGGGTTTTATGGCCATCTGCATCCTCACCCGTGGCTGGCAGGGGGCGGCATGCCCGCGTCCGGCAGCTCCAAGCGCCACAGGCCAGCGGTGGTGCCGGCCAAAAGCACCCGGGGCATCCCTGGGCCGAGGGCCAAGGAGAGGACGCTGACCCTTTCCAGGCCTTGGCCCAAGGGCCGCCAGGTGGCGCCGGCATCTTGGCTCAGAAAAACCCCCTGGCCCGCCAAGCCCACATAGAGGGTATCCTTTTGCTGCGGATCGGTCAAGAGGGCCCGCACATCCTCCCCGCGGAAGGGATGGGCCAGCGCCTGCCAATGCAGGCCGCCATCGGAGGTGGCGAAAATGCCCCGCTCTGTGGCCACATACAGCCTGGCCGTGTCCTGCGCAGCGCGCGCCAGGGCGCGGATCTCGGCCTCTTGGCGCACATAGCGCGTCTCGGCATCCCCGCCGGCCGGCACCACCACCGGTTGCGCCTCACGGCCATCCATCAAAATATGCAGACCCCGCCTGGTGCCAAGATAAAGGGTGTACACCGGGCCGCGGACTGCCCCCGGCCAAGACAACACCGCTCCCTCACTGACCAACAAAGAGGCAGAACGGTCAGCAGGTTCAAAAACATAAAGGGTTACCCAACGCAGATTATCCAGCCCCCGCTGGAAACGCTCCTGGGGCGTGAGACTCTCGTCCGCCTCCGCTCCCCGCAACACGGCATAGTTTGTAACCGCATAGAGCACTTCGCCCCCCGGCCCAAAAGCCAGGGCCTGGAGCCTCTCCTGGGCCAGGCTAGCCCGTGGCTTCCAGGTGGCGCCCAGATCGGCCGTCCAGTAGAGCATCGGCCGGAGCACGGCGCCCGGCGAGGCGACGGCGGCATAGGCCACGGTGGGATCAGCGGGGACCAGGGCCAGATCCACGATCTTGACCTCGCCCCAGGG
Organism: Anaerolineae bacterium; assembly: GCA_034433995.1. Taxonomy (GTDB): domain Bacteria; phylum Chloroflexota; class Anaerolineae; order UBA1429; family UBA1429; genus DAOTZU01. The sequence continues at coordinate 35,418 of DAOTZU010000152.1, read as the reverse complement.
ACCTTTGGGCAGGCCTTGGACGGCCCTGGCCCAGCGTTGGCCGTCATCCACGCTCACATAAATGCCCCCGCGCGCGCCCACGGCGTAATAGACCGGTAAGCCATCACCCTGGCCGATCAGCACCTGTTGCACGGTGGAATCGCCGGGATATCCCCGCAAGGGCTGCCAGAGCAGCGTGCCCGTAGCGGGCCGCGCCAACCGCAGCACCCAGAGGGGTAGGGCAAAACACAGGAATAGAGCGCAGATTTGGCAAGCGCGCTCCCGCTGCGGGCGGAGCCAAGCGAAGGCCTGCACCTTGGGTGACATGCTGGCGCTCCTCGTCCTTGGACTAGCGTCGCGGCGGCGGGGCCTCCGTAGCTGTGGGCGGGGGCGGTGGTTTGGTGGGTTGCGGAGGGGGAGGCGCCGTGGGAGTGAAGGTGGGTAGCGGCGTATAGGTGGGCGCGGGCGTATTGGTCGCCGTGGGGCGGGGCGTGTTGGTCGGCGTCAAGGTGGGTGTGAAGGTCAAAGTGGGCGTGGGCGTGGCCGTGGGCGTGAGCGGCAGGCCGGCCTCGTGGGCGCGGGTTTGGGCCAAGGGAACATCGCACCCGGCCAGCCCCAGCATGGCCTGATATTCCTCCAAGGCCGCCCGGTAATCCTTGTTCTGCAAGTAAGCATCGCCCAGGTGCAAGCGCACATCGCACAGGAGCCCCACGAGCTTGCCCCCCAGATAGGTCGGCTCGACGCGATAGATGGCCAAAAGCGCCGTCAGGCTCTCCAGCCAGGCCTTGTTGCTATAGCGCTCTAGCGCCGTAGCAAGGCTCTCGGCCAGAGACTTGGCCTGGAGGGCCGCATCGCTGGTCGGCCTCTCCTTCAGGGCATTATCGTACGCCTTGATGGCGCGATTAATATTGCCCAAAAGGTCCGTGGTGACATTGTAGCGTGGCCCAGCAGGCGAGGCCGTGGGCACCGGCTGCAAAGCGGCGGCCACCAGATCGAGCCAGCGGTTGGCCTGGCAGATGTAGGCCTCGTACAGGTCATCGCTGATGGTGCCGGGCTTGTAATCGGGGCGGGTGGCGCGCAGCTTGAGGAGCACCTTGACCACATCGTCGTCGCTACACACGCCGCTGTTCAGGTAGCTTCTGGCCTGCTGGTAAAGCTTGTCCAACTCTTGCTCCTGCAGCAGCTCGTTGCGCAAGACGACGACATTCTTGCCGTCGCAAGCATAGTTGGCATCATATTTGCTGAGGCATTCCAAATTCTCCAGGGCCTTGGCCCGATTGCCCGCCTTGATCTGGGTGAGGGCCTCGGCGCAGAGCTTGTCCTTGCTCTTTTTCACCCCCGCCTCGGCTTCGGGATCGCCGGGGACCTGGGCCAGCAAGCGCTGATAAGCGTCCAAGGCCTTGCACCATTGTTGGGCGACGGCATAGGCATTGGCCACATTGCGCAACGCTTGCACATTCTGGGTGCCGCCGAGGGGAAGCCATCCCCGCCGCCAGGCAAACACCAGGACCACAGCCAGGGCAGCCAGGATAAAGCCCAGCACGATGAGACCCCAACGCCGCCCCGCCGGCCGGGGGCCCTCGGCGGCAGCGGCCGGGGGCTCTTCCTCCTCAGCCTCAGGAGGTAACTCCGGCGGCACAGCGGCCGCCTCGGCCTCCACCGATTCCAGCTGCAAAAAGATGTCCAGTTCTCTGAGCAGCCCCTCCACCCCACGGCGGCTGGGCTGGAGTTGGTTCAAGCGCTCGAAGCAAAGCTTGGCCTCGCGCCAGCGGCGGCTACGATAGTAGGCCAGGCCCTGGTTGTACAGGGCATCGGGATCGAGGTTCAGCGGCTCCTCGATCCCGGCGACCTCTGGTCCCGCCGCTTCGATGGGATCGCGGCGGGGGTCTTGAGCGTTTTGCGCCATCATGCAGCTCCCGTTTCCCCAGGCATTATGCGCGGCGCGGTGGCTGTGCAGGGCCCCTCAATTCTTCAGGGGCGGGCAGGCTCTGCGCCGGCGCGGCAGTTCCAGGCCCGGCCTCGCCGCTACCCCGGATCAAGGGCAAGAACACGCTGCGCCCCGGCGCAGGCAACAGCCGCACGTCATCCAGATAGACCCATGTGGGATACCATTTGTCCCAGCGGTTGAACACCTTGAACACCAGCCGCACCTGTTGGCCGGCCCAGGGGGTCAAATCCGCGCTAAAGTGCTTCCAACCCAGATCAAAGAGGGCCGGGTTTTGGGTGTTGATGGGGCCGGGATAGAAATTACCATCCAGCAACAAACGCGCCAGATCCACACCATTCCGATCCTGCACCCAGACCTCGAAGGTGTCGAGCCAAGTGGGCGTCTCCGAGCCGTAAGGTTTGCCCCAGGCCAGATCGTAACTCAAGATATGATACCAGAAGGAGAGGGTTAGCCCCTGATCGCAATCCCGCGAGGGCAGCGTCACCAGTTGATACAGGGCCGCCTCGCCATTGACCGGCACGCCGTCGAGCGGCCAGCGCTTGCTGAGCTGGGCCATATGGCTCCAGCCGCCGCTGCGCGTGGTGGAATAGACGGCCTGGGTGGTCAAAGTGCCTGAGGAAATCCACGGATCCAACCTGCCGGTGTCAAAGGCGCCATTGACCAAACCCTCCACATACACCGCCACGCCACGCTCCGAGGGCCACCAACGGGTGGAGACGTTGCAAGCCTTGTCGGTCGCTTTGATGCGGAAATAGTAAAAACTATTGAAGGACATGTTGGCAAACGTCCCGCCGGTGCTGGCTGTCTCGGTCAACCAGGGCAACCACGCGCTGCAACCGCCACGGCGATATTCGATGGTATAACTGGCCACCCCGGAGCCGTTGGCCGAATCATAGCCTTGCCAGGTCAAATACACCGAGCCGCTGGCGGAATAATCGGCCTGGGGGCGCAGCACGGCGACGGGCGCCACCAGGTCGAGCTTGAACGAGGGCGAGCGGTGCTCCACTTCCTGGTTCGCGGCGTGATCCAGGGAGTAATAATCCACCCGGAAGGTGCCCTCCTGGGCCAAGGTGATGGGGTTACCATCCCAGACCTGCCACGCGCTCTCGTTGATGCGATACAGCGTGCGCGCGACGCCGGCATGTTGGTCGCTGGCGGTGAAGCGCAAGGTCACAGGGGTCACATAATAGTCGTTGCACCCTTTGTTGCCCGAGACGATCACCAGCTCGGTGTGGGGCGGGGTGGCATCGTAATACAGGGGGACGCTCACGGCACGGCGATAATCCGCGTTGCCGGCGCGGTCCTCCAGCCAGAGGTAAACGGACGTGGTTCCCTCGGCCACGGTGAGGCCAGGGAGGCACTGCTGCCCCACCGCCAGGGCCAAACGTTGCCCATCGGCCGCGTGGGTCGGCGCGCTCCCCTTCTTGTACCAGACGGCGGCGATGCCCGAGTAATCCTCTGGGTTCGTCCAGCAGAGGGTAAAGTTGTTGCTGTTGCTCCAACCCGCCGGGTTGGCCGTGACGCCCGTGGGGCTGGCAGGGGCCAAGGCATCGAAATAGAGGGTGAGCCGGCCACGGGCGCTTTCGTTTCCGGCCACGTCTCGGGTCCAATATTCCACCGTCTTGCGGGCGCCCTCGTAAGAGAGGCTGAAGGAACGTTCCGCCGTCAGGGGGCCGTCAATGCCGTTGGCCTGCCGGGGCACGTTGAGGCACACCACCTCGCCCCCCTCCACCTGGTAGCACAGCGCCGCCACGCCGCTATGGGCATCGCGGCCCGCCAAGGTGATGGTGACAGGGCCGGTGTACCATTCGGAATCGTTCTTTTTCGGTCCCTGGATCGTGGGCGGGTCGTAAGTGGGGGGGACGTTGTCGTAGCGCAAGGTAAAGGTGACCGGGGTGCCCCGCATGCAGGGGTCGCTATTGCCCACGCCATCCCTCAGCCAGACATAGACCTTGTGGGCGCCGGCGCTCCCGACGCTGATGTTGCTGACGCTTTGGATCCCCTGCCCCGCGACACAGCGGGCCGCCGCCGTGCCCTGGGAACATGGGTCCAGGTCGAGCTGGTAACACGCCCCCCAAATGCCCGAAAGATCGGCCGGGTTCGTCCAATCCACGCGAAAGAGACCATCGGTGTTGACCCAGGCCGTGGGCGATACCGCCACGTTGCCGGGCTGGCCGGGCGCCGAATCGTCAATCTGCACGGTGATGGTCTGGACCGTCGAGACGTTCCCCGCCATATCGCGGGCGCGGTACTCGTAGGTGTAGGGGCCATCGCCCTGGGAGCCGTTCTCGCGAATCACGCTGCCCTCTAGCCAAGGGACGGTCCCCTGGCGACGATATTGCACCACCTGCACGCCCGAGCCGGGCGCGGGATCTTCAGCCTGCAACGTGATGGTGACCGGTGGCTTGTACCATTGGCCGTCCTGGCTCACCCTGGCCGCCGTCACCGTGGGCGCTACCGTGGGCGCGGCGCGGTCGAGGCAGTACGTGGCGGTCTTCCAAGCCTCCCAATTGCCCACCACATCGCGGGAACGGTATTCCAGGGTGTGACAACCGTCTTGGGAGATGACGACGTTGGTGCCCTGGAAAACGGCGCCCCCGTTCAGGCGATACTCACTCTGGCCGGCCCAGCCCGAACCCGCGTCCGTGGCGGCGATGGCGATGGTCACCGCTTGGGTGTACCAGCCACTGGGCGGCACGGGCGCCGAGGGGGTGGCTGTGCTGGTGGGCGGCTCGCGGTCTAGCTGGATGGTCAGGGTCTTGGTGAGCTCCCGGTTGCCGGCGCAATCCACCGCGTAATACTCGTACATGGACGTCTCGGTGACGGTGAACGGCCCGGTGTAATCCCGCCAGAGCAGCCCCTGGCGCCGATAGCGCGTCTGGCAGACGCCGGAGAGATCATCCACGGCCACGAGGTTCACCGTCACCGTAGTGCTGAACCAGCCCCCGGCCGGCAGCGGGGCGAGGGTATGGTTCGTGGTGGGCGGGGTGGTATCGCAGCGGGCCTCGATGTGGCTGTTACGGGTGTAATCCTGGGAGCCGGCCCCGTCCTCCAGCCAGACATAGATGGTGTGGACGCCCGGCCCGCCGGGCGGGGTCAGGTTCTCCAGGCGGTTGATATCCAACCCCGGCACCCGGGTGCCGTCGCCGTTGGCGGTGGGGGGGCTATCCCATTTGTACCAGGCCGCGCGGATGCCTGATGGCGTGGAGGGGTTCACCCAGCTCACCGTGAACTGGCAGGCGTTCGTCCACCCCGAGGGCGAGATCTGCATAAACCCGGGGCGATCGGGGGCCACGCCACCACTGTAATAGAGCGTCACCAGGGCATAATTCCGGTAATCGCTGTTGCCCGCCTGGTCCTCGATCCACAGATAGCAGGGCACCTGGCCATTGTGAGGCACCGTCAGGCCGGTGATCTGAAAGATGTTGATCCCCGAACGGAAACCGCTGCTATCGCCCGGGCCGGAGGGCGGGGTATCGAACTTGAAGTACGCCTTGCTGATGGGCGCGGCGTCGCTTTGGGGCGGGTTGGTCCAGGTGAGGGTGAAATTGTTGATCGCCGTCCACCCGGATGGGTTCGCGCTCAGGTTGATGGGCGAGAGGGGGGCGGTGGCATCCACCTGGATGGTGTAAATGGATGAGGTCTGGGTGATGCTGTTCTGATCGAGCAGAGCGAACTGCACCCGGTTGAGGGTGGCAGATTCGACCAATGCATTCAGGGTCAGGGTAAGGTAAACGGTGGTGGGGTTGGGCGCGCTGCGCTGCAAGGCCCCATCTGCTGACCAGGGGCTCCACGAGGAGCCGGCGTCGGTGGAAAAGCGATATTGGGCGCTGGCCTCTTGCAGGCCGATGGGATCGGTGGCCATCACCCGGATCACGGTGGGGCGGCCCGTCCACCCCAAGGGGGAGACAAGGGTCCAGTTCGTCGCCGCAGGCTCCTCATCGGCCAGCGCTTTCCCCGCCAGGGGCGCGCCTCGCCCCGCGCCCAAGAACAGCGCCAGGGCCAACAGGCCGAGGGCAAGGGATAGGAAGATGCTCAGCAGCCGAGGCCGGGAAACGGGAGACGAAATGGTCGGATCATGCATCGCTTACACGCCTTTACAGGAACACAGGGGGACGGCTCAGGGTTTCTCGAAACGATAGCCCAGGCCGCGCACCGTCGTGATATAGATGGGGTTCGCCGGGTCAGGTTCCAATTTACTGCGCAACCGCCGGATGTACACGGCGATCTGGTTGCTGTAACCCTCGTACTCGTAGCCCCAGGCATGGCTCAAGAGAAAATCGTGGCTCAAGATCCGCCCCGCATTGCGCATGAGACAGTGCAGCAGGCGAAACTCGATGGGGGTGAGATCCACCGCCCGCCCATCTTCCAGGAACACCCGATTGCTCACCGGGTCCAGGCGCAAGCCGCCCACGGCCACAGCGACGTTGGTATCGTCAAAGGTGGCGAGCTCGCTGCGCCGCAAAACGGCCTTGACCCGGGCCAAAAGCTCCGAAGGCTCAAAGGGTTTGGGCAGGTAGTCGTCCGCGCCCAGCTCCAGCCCCAACACCTTGTCGCTCGTCTCGCCTTTGGCCGAAAGGATGATGATGGGCACGTCCATGGTCTGGCGAATGCGCCGGCAGACCTCCAAGCCATCCAATTGGGGCATCATCACATCCAGGATCACCAGATCGGGGTGCTTGGTCTCCACCAGTTCCAACGCCAACTTGCCGTTATCTGCCGTCAGAACCTCATAGCCCTCCTCTTTGAGGAGAAAGGCCAACATCTTCAGGTTGTTCCGGTCGTCATCCACAGCCAAGATCCGCATGGATACTCCTCTAGCCGCACAGACAGCGGTATGGGGTATCAACCTGACGCCACCGGCGCAAACAGGATTATACCTTGCTTGCGAGATCCTCGCAAGAAAGGTCAAGATTAACGACGGCCCAAGGGAGGCAAAGGATACGGCGTCACCTGGCCTCAGGGGAAGAAAACCGAGAGAGATAATCCCGCCGGATCTCGCTGGCGGCGATGCGGTTCAAGACCAACTCGGCGCTGATGACCTCCTCGCAATCCTGGTTGGCCTGGGCCAAGACGAGGCCCAAGGGATCCACGATCTGCGAGACCACGATCTGTAGCGGCCCAGAGACGTTGCTGGCCACCACGAAACAGCCGCTCTCGGCGGCGCGGGAGCGCAGATGGGCGGCCAGCACGGGCACCTTCCAGGTGCCGGTGCCCGCGCCGTAAAACCCCTGCACGATCACCTCCACCCCCTGGTGCAACAGGGCGCGATACCCTTCGGGGAAGCGCGCATCGTAACAGATCTGCAGGCCGACCCGCACTCCGGCCAACTCTATCACTGTGGCGCCCTTGCCCGGGCGGTAGTAACGCGTGTCGTCGTTGGTGAGGTGCACTTTATCATAAAAACCCACCAAGGCGCCGGAAGCGTCGTACGCATAGTAGCGGTTGACCCAGGCATCGCCCTCCCAGGCCTCGCTGCCCACGGCCACGGCGAGGCGCAGCTCTTGCGCCAAGCGGCCGATGGCCGCCAGCCCCGCCTCGATCTGCGGCCATTCCTCCGGCGACCGCCCGTGGCCGATGGTGGGGCTGTAGCCCGTCAGCGCGGTTTCGGGAAAGGCCACCAGCTCCACCCCTTGCTCCGCGCAGGAGCGCATGGTGGCCAGGATGCGCCCCAGATTCTCTTCAAGCTGCGCGCCGATGGGGATCTGCGCCGCTGCCACCCGCAGGCGCCGGGTATCTTGGACCATAATCTCTCGCCTCCCCCCAATATGTGTATCACCGAGTTCCCTTCGGCAAGCCGGGATGATTGTACCATCTTGGCTCACACCGAGCAATCGGCACGAATTGACACCTTCTTGGCCCGCCCCTAAAATCATGCGTCGAGGATTGCTTGCCTGGGAGGGAAGGACGATGAGATTGGTCACGGCCGAGGAGATGCGCCAAGAGGAACAGGCGGCCAACGCGGCCGGGCTCACCTACGCCATGATGATGGAGCGCGCCGGCCGCGCCGTGGCGCAGGTTGCCCAAGAGTATGTAGCCGCGCCGCCTGGAAAGGTCCTTGTGTTGGTGGGGCCAGGGAACAACGGCGGCGACGGCTTGGTGGCAGCGCATTATTTGCACGTTTGGGGCCACGGAGTGACGGTTTATATCTGGCGGCGGAACGTGGCCGAGGATGCCAACCTCGCTCGGCTGCAGCAAGAGGGCGTGCCCATCTTGTGGGCCGGCCAGGATGATGAGGGGCGCGAGCTGGCCCGTCTCACCGGGGAGGCCGACCTCATCGTGGATGCGCTTCTGGGCACGGGAGCCAGCGGCCCCCTGCGCGAGGATCTGCGCGCTCTGCTGAGCACGGTCAAAGGCGCGCTGGCGCCGCAGCATTTGGAGACGAGGGCCATCCGCCAAAGCTCCACCGGGCCTCGCCCCGGCCATCGCCCCCCGCCGAAGGTGTTGGCCGTGGATCTGCCCAGCGGGCTGAACGCCGACACGGGCGAGATCGACCCCGGCGCTCTTCCCGCCGATCTTACCATCACCTTGGCCTACCCCAAACGGGGGCTGTTTCTCTTCCCCGGCGCCGCGTATGTGGGCGAGCTGATGGTGGCCGATATCGGCTTGGCGCCCGGAGAAGCGCCGGAGGTGTTGGAGGTGACCACGGCCCAAGAGGTGGCCGCCTGGTTGCCGCCCCGGCCCCTCCAGGCTCACAAGGGCACCTTCGGCAAGGCCCTCATCATCGCCGGCTCGGCCAACTATATCGGCGCGCCCTGTCTGGCCGCCGAGGCCGCCTATCGCGTCGGCGCCGGCTTGGTGACCCTGGCCGTGGGCCAGGCCATCCACCCTGTGGTGGCGAGCAAGATCAGCGAGGCCACCTTCTTGGTGCTGCCGGATGATCTGGGCGCCCTGGTGCCCGACGCGCTGCGCGTGCTCGCTCGGCATCTGGGCCAGTACAACGCTGTCCTGGTGGGGCCCGGGTTGGGCCGCGAAAAGGCCACCGGCGAATTCCTCCAAGCCCTCTTGCGGGGCCGCGAAGGATCGGTGACCAGGCCCATCGGTTTCGCCGTGCCGGCGCAGGATCCGTCCCCTTCTTTCACCTTGCCCCCCTTGGTGCTGGATGCCGACGGCCTGAACCTCCTGGCCGAGATCCCCCGCTGGTGGGAGCTGCTGCCCCCACACACCATTTTGACGCCCCACCCCGGAGAGATGGCGCGGCTGTTGGGGCGCCCGGTGGCCGAGATCGAGGCCGACCGTTGGAACATCGCCCGCCAGGCCGCCCAAGAGTGGGGCTGCGTGGTGGTGCTCAAGGGGGCCTTTACCGTGGTGGCCTCGCCGGCAGGGCAAACGACGGTCATCCCCTTCGCCAACCCCGCCCTGGCCACGGCGGGCACGGGGGACGTGCTGGCGGGGGCCATGGTGGGTCTTTTGGCCCAAGGGCTGGCGCCGCACCGCGCGGCAATCTGCGGCGCCTACCTCCACGGCCTGGCCGGAGAGCTCTGGCGCAAGCAGCATGGCCCCCGCGGCCTCTTGGCCCACGAGCTGGGGGCCCTGTTGCCCCAAGCCTGCCAAGCGCTGGCGCCCTAAAACAGACGAGACCACGCTCCTCCTCCCCATCATTCGCGAGGAGAAGCTTGGTCCCGTCTGTTCCCTCACCAAAAGCAACGGCCGCGCTCTGGGCCGTTGCCCCGCATAGCCTCTAGCGCGCTCTAGGCGTTCCCTTGGGGCTTGGCCGCGCCCTCGGATTTGGCCGCCTCAAGCTGCGCCAGGAGCTCCTCCTTCTTGCGCGCGGCCACCTGCTTGCCCTCCTCGATAGCCTCTTGGAAACGCGCCTTTTGCTCCTGCACCAGGGCCTGCCCTTTGGCCTTCAGTTCCTCCGCCTTCTTGCTCGCCTCCAGCGAGAGATCCTCGGCCCGGCCCTTGAGCTCAATGCTCTTTTCCTTGATCTGATTGCGCATCTCCTCGCCCGAAGCGGGGGCAAAAAGCAGCGCCATGGCCGCCCCCACAAAAGCCCCAACCAGAAAACCCGCCAGGAAATCGCCCGAGCTCCCCTCACTACCCATCTTGCACCTCCTTCAGCATTCAATTTTCCGTGCGGTCAGATAACGCGCCGGCCTCGGCCCCCTAAGCGGACGGGGGACGCCCCCGCAACCTCCGCCCGATGAACACCAGGTTGCGCAACGTCTCCAACGCCCCCGCCGAATAGCTGCTCACTTTGATCAGGGGATGCACCACGTTCTGGCTCACAAAGGACGTCGTCCCCTTGACGGTCTGCAAAGTCTCTTGGGCCGAATCCAAGAGTGGCGCGATCTCTTCCCGCAACATGCGGATGAGCTTGCGCAACTGCACCAACATCACGGCCAGCAGGATGCCGATCACCACGGATTCCAAGGCCAAGAGCACGATGGCAATATCTCGAACACCTGCAAGCCACATAGATGCCGCCTCCTGAACTGGATGCCAACTCAGGCCCGCCGTTCACGTTACACAGCCATTGTATCACGTTTTCAACCAGCGCGCAACCAACATGGCGATCCAACAGGCCAGGGTGCCCTCCAAGAGGTGGACCTGGCCGAGGAGCAGCCAGCGCAGGCCCAGAATCTCGGCCATGGCCTGGCCTACGGCGAACCCGATGAGGGCGATGAACCAATACAGGATGAGATCGGTCAGTCTCTTGCCCAGGAGGAAATGAAACAAGGCAGCCCAAAACGTGGCCACCAGCGAGCCGACCAGGAAAATCGGCGAGGTCACCATGCGCCCTCCTCCTGCCCTTGGCTGAGATCGGCGACCTGGGCGATGATCCCGCCCCCCAGCAGCTGCTCGCCCTCGTAGAACACCGCCGCTTGGCCGGGGGTGATGTCGCGCAAGGGGCGCGCCAAGATCACCCGCGCCCGCTGGCCCGGCAAGGTCTCCACCCGGGCCGGCACCCGTGGGGCGCGGTAACGGATCTTGACCTCCACAGCCGTGCCGGGGTCTGGGGGCTCCCCAGAGATGTAGGATACCTCTTCAACCAAGAATGTATCTCGGCCCAATGCTTCGGCGTGCCCCACCACCAAGGCATTGCGCGCCACGTCCAGCGCCAAGACGTACAAGGGCCTCGGCGCGGCGATGCCCAAGCCCTCGCGCTGGCCCACGGTGTAAAAAGCCAGCCCCTTGTGTTCCCCCAAATAACGCCCCTGGCGATCCACAATGGGGCCGGGGGTGCCGGCGGCGGGCCACCGCTCGCGCAAGAAACGGCGATAGTCGTTATCGCGCAAGAAGCAAATATCCTGGCTCTCCGGCCGCTCGGCGGCGGGCAACCCTCGCGCCCGGGCCAGGGCGCGCACCTGATCCTTGGTGTATTCTCCCAAAGGAAAGAGGAGATGGCGCAAGTGTTCCTGGCGCAGGGCATACAAGACGTACGATTGATCTTTGGCCTCATCCACACCGCACCAGAGCTGATAGAGCTCCCCCTGGCGACGCAGGCGCACATAATGGCCGGTGGCCAGGAAATCATATCCCCGGCGCAGCGCCTCGTCCAACAAGAGGCCGAATTTGAGCCACCGATTGCAGCGCAGACAGGGGTTGGGCGTGCGCCCCCGGAGATACTCCTGGCCAAAATAGGCCACCACCTCGCGCTGAAAGACCTGGCGCACGTCCAGGACCTCGTGAGGGATGCCCAGATGGGCACAGATGGCCCGCGCGGAGGCGATGGCATCCGGCTCTGCCTCCGCCTCATCGGGCGTGGAGGGCTCGCGCCAGAGGCGCAGGGTGATCCCGGCGACGTGGTAGCCGCGCTCCACCAAGAGGGCCGCCGCCATCCCACTATCCACGCCGCCGCTCATGGCCACCAGAACCCGTCGCGGCTCTGCCATCCTGTTCACCGGCAGGGCTTAGGCTTGGGAGGGGACCCGGGGGCGCGCTTCGGGGTGCTTGGCGTAATAATCCTCCAAAGCCGCGTGCAAGGCGCTGGCCGCGAGGTTGGAGCAGTGCATCTTGGCCGAGGGCAGCCCCCCCAGGGCCTCGGCCACCTGTTCATCGGTCAACTCGGCGGCCTCGGCCAGGGTCTTGCCTTTGACCATCTCCGTGGCGATGGAGCTAGAGGCGATGGCCGCCGCACAACCGAAGGTGCGATATTTGATCTCGGCGATCCTGCCGTCCTCCACCTTGATATAGAGCTCCATCATATCCCCACAGACGGGGCTGCCCACTTGGGCGAACCCATCCGGGTTCTCGATGGTGCCCACGTTGCGGGGGTTGGTAAAATGTTCGATCACCAACTGGCTATACATGCCCTTCTCCTGATGCTGGAATAACCTCGCCAGAGACCCTAGGCGCCCGGCCTTGTCCTCTGCGCCGCATAGAGGGGCGAGATGGCGCGCAGGCGTTGGACGATCTCGGGCAGCACGGCCAGCACTTCTTCCACATCCTGGGCGGTGTTCTCCCGGCCCAAAGTCAGGCGCAGGCTGCCCCGGGCCAAGGCAGGATCCAACCCCATGGCCGTCAACACATGGGAGGGACCCTCCTCGCCCGCGGAGCAGGCCGAACCGCTGCTGGCAGCGATGCCAGCGGCGTCCAGATGGAGCAGGATCGCCTCTCCCTCCACCCCCTGGAAGACGAAACTGGCGTGGTTGGCCAGCCGCTGCGTGGGATGGCCGGTGAGATACGCATCGGGGATGTGTTGCACAATGCCCTGGATCAGCCGGTCGCGCAAGGCCACCAGCCGGCGAGACTCGGCATCCAAGTGCTCATAGGCCAATTCCAGGGCCGTGGCCAAGCCCACGATGTAAGGCACATTCTCCGTGCCGGCCCGGCGTCCTCGTTCCTGGCCCCCGCCCGTCTGCATGGGGAGCAGGGGCGTGCCCTGGCGCACATAGAGCACGCCCACCCCTTTAGGGGCGTAAAACTTGTGCCCCGAAAGGGAAAGGAGATCCACATTCAGGCGCTCCACATCCAGGTCCAGCTGGCCCGCCGCCTGCACGGCGTCGGTGTGGAAGGGGATGCCCTTGGCGCGGGCGATGCGGCCGATCTCGGCGATGGGTTCGATGGTGCCCACCTCGTTATTGGCGTACATCACCGAGATCAAGATCGTCTCCGGGGTGATGGCCCGCCCGACGGCATCAGGATCCACCACACCCCAACGGTCCACAGGGAGGTACGTCACCCGGAAGCCGAACTCGCGCTCCAATTGGGCACAGGTATTCCCCACGGCGTGGTGTTCGATGGCCGTGGTGATGATGTGCCGGCCGCGCTGCCTTTGGGCCCAGGCCACGCCGCGCAGGGCCAGGTTGTCGCTCTCGGTGCCACAGCTGGTAAAGAGGATCTCCGTCGGCCTGGCATGCAGGATCTCGGCCACGGTATCGCGGGCCTCCGCCAGAGCCAGCCGCGAGGCCTCGGCCATGCGGTACACGCTGGAGGGGTTGCCGTAATGCTGGCTAAAATAGGGCAACATGGCCTCCACGACGCGAGGATCCACCGCCGTGGTGGCCGCGTGATCCAGGTAAATCAACCGTCCTCCCATCTCATTCCTCCACCAAAGGCATGGGCTGGGGCTGCTGGCCCGCCCTATCCTGGACGAGCTTTTTCAGCCCAAGGAGCTCGCGCTCCAGCTCGCGCACCCGCGCCTCCAAATTGCGGCACACCTCCGCCACGGGATCGGGCAGTTGGCCGTGCTGCAGCGCCACGCTGGGCACAGGCGGGAGGTGAGGCCCGCGGACGACCTTGGCCGGCACGCCCACCGCCGTCGAATCGGCCGGCACCGGCTTGACCACCACCGCCCCCGAGCCGATGCGGGCGTTATCGCCGATGGTGATGGGCCCCAAGACCACAGCATTGCTGCCGATGACCACGCCGTTGCCGATGGTGGGATGGCGCTTGCCCTTGTTCAGCGAGGTACCGCCCAAGACGGCGCCCTTGTACATCAACACATCGTCACCGATCTCGGCCGTCTCGCCGATGACGATGCCCATGCCGTGGTCAATGAAAAAGCGCCGCCCGATGCGGGCGCCCGGATGGATCTCGATCCCCGTCAAAAAGCGGTTGATGTGGGAGAGGAACCGGGCCAACCAGTACAGCCGTCGCCGCCAAAGGGCATGGGCCAGACGATGCATCCAAATGGCATGGAGGCCCGGATAGCAGGTGATCACCTCCCACCACGAGCGGGCGGCGGGATCTTTGGCAAAAACCGTTTGGATATCTTCGCGCAATCTAGCGAACATCGGTTAGCATCCTTTCGTCGGGATGGCCGGCTCTGCATCGCGTAGGAGATCGGCCAGGAAAGTGCGATCAAGGGTTTCGGTGACGCGCAAAAAGACAGTCTGCCAGATGCTGCGGGTAGCACAGAACGACTCTCTGGCACAAGGAGAGCCGTCTGTGCGGGTACAGTTCACAGACATCAGCTCTCCCTCCACGGCGCGAAAGATATCCCCCACGCTGAGGGTAGCGGGGTCGCGGGCCAAGAGGTAGCCGCCCCGGGGGCCGCGCACGCTGGTCAGGAGGCCGGCGCGGCGCAGGTCCAGCACGATCTGCTCCAGGTAGGGCAAAGGCAAAGCCTCCGCCTGGGCCACCTGGCGCAGAGAGATGGGCCCCTTGCCGTAATGCCGGGCAAACTCCACCATCGCCCGCAAGCCGGCGCGCTCTTTGGCCGAGATCTTCATGGATGCTCAATTCCTACCAAAAAGTCGGGATTATGATAGCACAGAGGCGCCAGCCTGTCAAAGTGGCCATTTTCCGGGTGTCGAGAAATGCCCCCGTCGGTTAGAAACCGACGTCTGGGGATGGTAAGCCCGCGCCGCGGGCTTGGCAAGCAGAGCCGTCGGATTCCATCCGACGGCGGGCAAGGCCTCTACACGCCTTTTCTCAACACCCTCCCATTTTGCCGGGTGTCGAGAAATGCTCCCGTCGGTTAGAATCCGACGGGAGCAAACAAGATCCGTCAGCCCCGCGCATCAGGGCATGTGGAGCTCAGGCCAGAGGGTGATGCTCTCCTCGTAGGCGCGGGCGATGAGGCGTTTCTTGTCCTCGTCGTAGGGCTGGATCTTGATGGTCATCCCCTCGATGCGCTGGATGATGTCCGCCGTATCGTAGCCCAGGCTGATGGCGGGCAGGTCGCCGGAGAGGATCAGATCGCGGATCTGCTCCGCCAGGCCGCCCACATGCTTGCACGAGAGGATGAGGCCGGAGAGTCCCCGGCCGTGTTTGCGCACCATGCGCTCGTGGAGCAGGAGCAGGGCCAGGATCACGTCGTTGGCATTCACCCCCACCACCACAGCATCGCCGGGCTCCAGGAAGGGCTCGTAGCCAAACTCCAGGGTGATGACTTTGAGCTTGCGCACCAGTTGGCAGGCGCGCTGTTCAAAATCGGCCGGCGCGATGATCTCCAGGGCGCTATCCGGCTCTCCCGCGAAGTGGTCGGCGATGAGCCGCATGGTCGGCAATTTGAGCTCGGGAATGATGGGCACAAAGCCCAGGATCGGCGGCGCGGTTTGCACCTGCAGGCGCGGGCCATAGAGCGAACCAAAAACACGTTGATAATAGGTTTCCAAATAATGGCGCACCTTCTCCGCCTTGCCGGGGATGACCCCATTGATGATGACCCCATTGATGCGCGTGCCCATATGATCCAGGGCCATCAAATAGGGGAACACCTGGTCAATGGTGCTGCCGATGCCCCCCCTGGTCACCATGATGGCGAAAAGCTGGACGCCCATCTCGCGCAAGGCGTTGATCACATCGGCGTTCGAGATCCCCGCCACCGAGCCCACTCCCGGCTGTCCCGTCCCCTCGACGATGACGATGCGTTTGCCCTGGCAGATGCACTCGTACGCCTCGCGGATCTGTTGCAGAAAATTCTCGCGCCCGACCAGGGGATCGCCCTTGGCCGCCTCCTCGATGTAGGCCGAGGTGAGGCCATCGCGCCAGACCACGGGGCTCATTTTGTCATAGCCGCAGCATTCGATGCCCAGAAGCGAGGTCACCAGCACGGCGTCCTTATCCACCTGGATGGGCACGCCCCGACCATCCAGCACTTGTAATGTCTCCTGCCCCACCGGCTTGATGTAGCCAATGTCCTCGACTTTATAGCCGTGTTCGGGGGAGAGGAGTTTGGCGATGATGCCGATGCAGGTCACCGTCTTGCCGATATTGCGATCGGTGCCCAGAATAAAGAGGGTGGGCGGATATTTGCTCGCGCTCATGAGAGCTCCTTTCGGCGGCGAACGCGCTTGGCGAATGGATTATTTCTAGAGTAGCGCGCTTTGCGCCACAAGTCAAGGCGGACTTTGTTACAGATGGCACGAATGGATTTGCCTTTTATTCCCCTTTGTTGTAACATTGCGCGAGTAAATTCTGGCATCAAGGGAGATCGCTATTATGCTCGACATGTTCTTTGCTCCACAGGCCGTAGCCGTCATCGGCGCTTCCGAAAATCCCCAAAAGCTCGGTTATCAGGTGTTGGCCAACCTGGTGCAGAGCGGTTTCAAGGGGCAAATCTATCCCATCAACCCCAAAGCGAGCGAGATTTTGGGGCTAACCTGTTACCCCTCGGTGTTGGATATCCCCGGTCCCCTGGATTTGGTGACCATCGTCGTCCCCAACAAGTTCGTGGCCTCGGTATTGGAAGAATCGGGCAAGAAAGGGGCTAAAGGGGCCATCATCATCACCGCCGGCTTTCGCGAGGCGGGCGGTGAGGGGATCCGCATGGAGCAAGAGCTCCTGGAGATCGCCCGGCGCTACAACATGCGCATCATCGGCCCCAACTGCCTGGGCGTCATTGACACCTTTGTGCCCATGAACGCCTCCTTTGCCGCCGGCACGCCGGAGGCGGGTTCCATCGCCTTTATGTCGCAATCGGGGGCGCTCTGCACGGCCATCTTGGATTATGCCCTGGCCGAACACATCGGCTTCTCGCATTTTGTCAGCCTGGGCAACAAGGCCGATGTGGATGAAGTGGCCCTGCTCCAAGATTGGGGCACCGATCCGCGCACCAACGTCATCATCGCCTATATCGAGGGCATTCGCGATGGCGCGGCGTTCATCCGCACGGCGCGCGAGGCCGCCCGCCACAAGCCCATCATCGCGGTGAAATCGGGGCGCACCGCCTCGGGCTCCAAGGCCGTCTCCTCCCACACCGGCAGCCTGGCCGGCTCCGACGCGGCCTACGATGCCGCCTTTGGCCAGGCGGGGGTGTTGCGCGCCGAATCGGTGCAGGAGCTGTTCGATTATTCCACCGCCTTTGCCTATCAACCCCTCCTCAAGGGGAACCGCATCGCCATCGTCACCAACGCCGGCGG
The DNA here is from genome assembly GCA_034433995.1 of Anaerolineae bacterium. Taxonomy (GTDB): domain Bacteria; phylum Chloroflexota; class Anaerolineae; order UBA1429; family UBA1429; genus DAOTZU01. The sequence goes on along the minus strand of DAOTZU010000152.1, from coordinate 18,240 downwards.
CCCCGGCGTGATGGCCACCGACGCCCTGGAGCGCAATAACCTCGTCCTGGCTACGTTGCAGCCCGAGACCGAGGCCGTGCTCAAGCAGGCCCTGCCCCCGGCCGCCAACATCCATAACCCCGTGGACGTGCTGGGCGATGCGCGGGCCGATCGTTACGCCGTGGCGCTGGAGGTGGTGCTGAAGGATCCGGGGGTGGATGGCGTGGTGGTGATCCTCACCCCGCAGACCTCCACCGAGATCGTGGGCACCGCGGAGGCCCTCATCCGCACCAACACCCAAGCCGGCAAGCCCGTCATGGCCTGCTTCATGGGCCAGAAGGAGGTCAGCGCCGGCACCAAGCTGCTCGCCCAGAACCGCATCCCCAATTATCCCTTCCCCGAGCGCGCCGTCGCCGCCTTGGGGGCGATGTTCAAATATCATACCTGGCGCCAGCAGCCTGAGGTCACCATCGAGAGTTTTGCGGTGGACAAGGCAGCCGTGGCCAAGCTCCTGGCCAACGTGCGCCGTGAAGGGCGCAACGCCATCGGCGATGCCGAGGCCCAGGAGATTCTAAAGGCCTACGGGATCGCTACGCCTCGCTCCACCGTGGCGGCGACCCCCGACGCGGCTGTGGCCTATTGCCGCGAGATCGGTTACCCCGTGGTGATGAAAATCGCCTCGCCCGATATTTTGCACAAATCGGATGTCGGGGGTATCATCGTGGGGGTCAAGAATGACCAGGAGGCCCGCCAGGCCTTTGATACCCTCATCCAGCGGGCCAAGGCCCACAAGCCCGACGCCGTCATCTGGGGCGCACAGATCCAAGAGATGGTCACCAACGCCCGGGAGGTGATCATCGGCATGAACCGCGATCCCCAGTTCGGCCCCTTGGTGATGTTCGGTCTGGGCGGCATTTATGTCGAGGTGCTCAAGGATGTGACCTTCCGCGTCGCGCCGATGTCGCGCCTGCAGGCCCAGCAGATGATCCAGGCCATCCGCTCCTACAAGCTTTTGGCCGGCGTGCGGGGCCAGGCCCCGGCCGATATCGAGGCCATCACCGAGACGATCCTGCGCGTGGCCCAGCTCGTCACCGATTTCCCCGAAATCGCCGAGCTGGATATCAACCCGCTTTTGGTGCGCGAAAAGGGCAAAGGCGCCGTAGCTGTGGATATGCGCCTCATTCTTAGTAAGGAGTAGTGAAAATGACCACCATCACCGATATTCATGCCCGGGAGATCCTGGATTCTCGCGGCAACCCGACCATCGAGGTGGACGTGGAGCTGGCCTGCGGCGCGTTCGGCCGCGCGGCGGTGCCCTCCGGGGCCTCCACCGGCGCCCATGAGGCCGTCGAACTGCGCGATGGCGACCCCAAGCGCTACGGCGGCAAGGGCGTGCTCAAGGCGGTGGAGAGCGTCAACAATGTCATCGCCCCCCAAGTGGTGGGGATGGACGCCCTGGAGCAGGTCGCCATTGACAACCTGATGATCGGCCTGGATGGCACGCCCAACAAGGGGAACCTGGGGGCCAACGCCATCCTCGGCGTGTCGCTGGCGGTGGCCAAGGCCGCTGCCGAGGCGCTGGGCCTGCCGCTGTACCGCTATCTGGGCGGCGTCAGCGCTCGCACCTTGCCCGTGCCGATGATGAACATCCTCAACGGCGGCAAGCACGCGGCCAACAGCACCGACCTGCAAGAGTTCCTGATCATGCCCACGGGCGCGTCCTCCTTTGCCGAATGCCTGCGCTGGGGGGCCGAGATCTATGCCGCGCTGAAAAAGGTCCTGGCCAGCAAAGGCCTCAACACCAATGTGGGCGACGAGGGCGGCTTCGCCCCCTCCCTCAGCTCCAACGCCATGGCCATCGAGGTGATCCTGGAGGCCATCGAAAAGGCCGGCTATCGCCCCGGCGAGGACGTCTGGATCGCCTTGGATCCGGCCGCCAGCGAGATCTATGAGGACGGCAAATATCACCTCAAGCGGGAAGGGCGCGTCCTCTCCAGCGAGGAGATGGTGGCCTTTTACGTGGATTGGGTCAACAAATATCCCATCATCTCCTTGGAAGATGGCATGGCCGAGGACGATTGGGATGGCTGGGTGAAGCTGGTGCAGGCCATCGGCGACAAGGTGCAGATCGTGGGCGATGACCTGCTGGTGACCAACGTGGAGCGGGTGCAAAAGGCCATCGAGCGCAAGGCGGCCACGGCCCTGCTCTGCAAGGTGAACCAGATCGGCTCGCTGACGGAGGCCATCGCCGCTGTGGATCTGGCCCATCGCGCCGGCTGGGCCTGCGTCGTCTCCCATCGCTCCGGCGAGACCGAGGATAGCACCATCGCCGATATCGCCGTCGGCCTGAACATGGGGCAGATCAAGACCGGCGCCCCCTGCCGCAGCGAGCGCGTCCTCAAGTATAACCAGCTCCTGCGCATCGAGGAGGAGCTGGGCGATACAGCCTACTTCCCCGGCATGAAGGCCTTTCGCGTCAAGCGCTAGTCTTATAGCATGAAGAGGGGGAGCTCGCTCCCCCTCTTTTTTTGTTTGGCCGCCGGCCCGGCCTCGGCTAGAATGGGGGCGGGAGGATTGCCATGGACTTTTGGAGGGCCGTGGGGTCGTGGTGGCTGGCCCACACCCTCATCGGTTGGCTGGCCTGGCCGCTGGCGGCGCAGCTTGGGCGCCACACACCCGGGCGGGGATATGTTTACGCCCGGCCGGTGGGGCTGGTGACCCTTGGTTATGTTTACTGGTTATTAGGCATCGCCGGCCTGGTGCCCAACCGCGCCGAGGCGCTGTGGGCCGTGACCGCGGCCCTGGCCGTGATGGGGCTGAGCATGTGGGCGCGCCAGGGCGGCGAACTTGTCCAGACGCTGCGCAACGCATGGCGCCAACTCCTGGCTGTGGAGATCCTCTTTGCCGCGACCTTGCTGCTTTACGCCGCCCACCGCGCCTACGACCCCGCCATCGCCCACACCGAACAACCCATGGATTTCGCCTTCCTGAACGCCCTCTTGCGCAGCCCGCGCCTGCCCCCCAACGATCCCTGGCTGGCGGGGTTCCCCATCAGCTACTATTATTTCGGCCATCTCACAGTGGCCATCCTCGCCCGGCTGACGGGCCTGCCCGCGGGCATAGCCTACAACTTGGGCCTGGCCCACACATTGGCCCTCGGCGTGGTGGGCGGCTACGGGCTGATCCACGCTCTGGTCCTCCGCCAAGGTGAGCGCCAAACGCGGGCCACGGCCTGGGGCATCGCGGGGGGCTTGGCCCTCATGCTGGCCGGCAATTGGGAGGGCCTTTGCGAGGCGCTGCGGGCGCGGGGTTGGGGCACGGATGCTTTCTACCGCTGGCTGGCCGTGCCCGGCCTGGCCGAGGCGCGGCCGACCGGAGCATGGCTCCCGGCGGGGACGTGGTGGTGGCGCGCCAGCCGCGTCTTCCAGGATGCCAATCCCCTGGGCAGGACACCCACGGTGATCACCGAGTTCCCCGCCTTTAGTTTCATCCTGGGCGACCTGCATCCCCACGTCATGGCCCTTCCCTACGTGCTCCTAGCGCTGAGCCTGGCGTTGGAGCTCTACCATGCGGGCCAAGAAGGCGAGGTGCGCGCCTGGTGGCGCCAGGCGCGGTTCTGGCTCCTGCCCCTGTTTCTCGGCAGCCTGGGCATGATCAACAGTTGGGACCTCCCCACCTTCTTGGTGGCGAACCTGTTGGCACTGTGCCTGGGCCTTTGGCGGCGGGGACTCTCGTGGCGCGCTTGGCCGCGCTCCGCGGGCACGTTGATCCTTTGGCTGGTCCTGGGTAGCGTGGCCTATTTTTTGCCCTTTTATCGCGGGCTGAGCTCCCAAGCGCAGGGGATCGGCCTGGCATATTACGCCAAGACGCCCCTGCGGCATTATATGCTCTGCTTCGGCCCCTGGCTGGTGCCCCTCTTTTGGGCAGCCATCGCCCACCTGGTCGAACGGCGCCGACGCCCCCAAGCCGCGCTCCCGGCCCGCACCCTGGTCCGGCTGTGGCTGGGCATCGTCCTCTCGCCGTGGCTGATCACCCTCCTCCTGGGCGGCTGGGGGCGCACCCTCTGGAGCTTGGTGGCCCTGGCGCGCAGCGGGCCGTGGACGCTCCTTGTGCAGAGCGCCCTCCTGGCCCTGGCCTGCGACGCCGTGATCCTCTCGCTGCGCGCGGAGGCGCCTCACCGCCCCGCCCAGATTTTGGCCCCGGCCTTTGCCCTGTTGGGCCTGGCCCTCACCTACGGGTGCGAATTCCTCTACCTGGGCGATTTCTTTGCCACGCGCATGAACACGGTGTTCAAGCTCTACTACCAAGCGTGGGTGCTCCTGGGCAGCGCCGCGCTGGCGACCTTGGCCCAGTTTATGGAGGCGGGCGGGTGGCAGCGTCTGGCGGCATGGGGCAGCGCCGCGCTCTTGCTGGCCACGCTGTATTATCCCCTGGCCGCCACCTACACCGTGGCCGAGGGCTACGGCGGCGCGCCCACCTTGGACGGCACCGAGTATTTACGGCGCGTCTCGCCCGCAGAATACGGCGCCTGGCGCTGGCTGGAAGAGCATGCCACCGGCCAAGACATCATCGCGGAGGCGCCGGGGGAAGATTACCATCCGGCCCACAACCGCCTCTCCGCCTGGAGCGGGGTGCCCACCATCTTGGGTTGGCCGGGCCACGAGGTGCAATGGCGCGGCGGCGATGCGGAGGTGCGCCGGCGCATCGAGGCGTTGGCGACGATCTACACTGATCCTTCCGCAGAAAGGATCCTGGCCACTTTGCGCGCCTACCAGGCGACCCACCTCTTCATCGGCCCGTATGAGCGCAAGCATTATGGCCTCGACACGGCCAGGGTGGCTTGGTACGAGACGTTTCTGCAGCCGGTTTATGCCCAAGAGGAGATAAGGCTCTATCGCCTGCCCCGTTGAGGAAGGGACAAAGGAGAGAAACAGCAAAGGACATCGCCGAGCACGCGGCGATGTCCCAAAATTCTGTGCTATGTTCGAGGGTCAGCTCTGGGCCTGGATGAGGCTATTGAGCCGTTTCATCAAGCGCGACTTGTGCCGAGCGGCGTTATTGGGATGAATGACGCCCTTGCGCGCTGCCTTGTCCAGCTCGCTGACGGCGGCACGCACAGCCTCCATCGCCTCGGCGGGGTTGCCGCCGGCGATCAACGCTTCGGCTTTTTTGGCGAAGGTCCGCGTCCGCGAGCGCACGCTACGGTTGCGCAAGCGGCGTTTCTCGTTCTGACGGATGCGCTTGATCGCTGATTTGGTGTTAGCCAACTTATTCCTCCTGCATGAACACTACACGTCTCCCAAAGCAGAGACGATTATACACATCTTGCCCGTTTCTGTCCAATTGCGGCGTCCCTTTGACAGGATGAAGGACACTCCTAGAATGGGGGAGGAAAACGCCAGGGACGTTTCACGTGAAACATGACCGAGGAGATGCCCTTGTCCGCCAACACCACCCCGCCAGCGTTGCCCATCTGCGATTATGAAGGCAGCACCTACCGCACCGACTTTTGGGAGGGCCGAGGCCGCGAATACGAGGACGGCGCCGAGAGGATCGCCCTGCGGCGACTCCTGCCTCCCACCGGCCGGCGCCTGCTGGATGTGGGCGCGGGCTTTGGCCGCCTCGCGCCCCTCTATGCAGGGTACGATGAAGTGATCCTGCTGGATTACTCCCGCTCCCAATTGGAATATGCCCGCCAAAGGCTGGGCGATGGGCGCTTTATCTACGTGGCCGCCGACCTCTATCGCCTGCCCCTGGCCAGCGACGCGGTGGATACCACGGTGATGGTGCGCGTCTTGCACCACCTGGCCGATGTTCCCTTGGCCCTGGGCCAGATCCATCGCGTCTTGGCCGCCCAGGGCACCTTCATCCTGGAATTCGCCAACAAGCGCCACGCCAAGAACATTTTGCGTTACCTGTTGCGCCGTGGGATGAACCCTTTCGACCCCCTCCCGTACGAGTTCGCCCCCCTGCATTACGATTTTCACCCCCGCTGGGTGCGCCAGCAGCTCGGCGCCGCCGGGTTCAAGGTGGAGCAGCGGCTCGCGGTCTCTTTTTTCCGCGCAGCGCTCTGCAAACGCCTCGTGCCCACCAAGTTACTCATCGCGGCGGATGGCGCCTTGCAAAGGGTCAGCGCCCCCTTGGCCCTTTCGCCCAGCATTTTCCTGCGCTCCCGCGCCCAGAAAGCGGCGGAGCGCCCGCCGGCGGAGCGGAACCGGCTCTTTCGCTGCCCCACCTGCGGCGCCGAGCCGTTGGAGCAAGGGGAACAGGCGTTGCACTGCCCCAACTGCGCCGCCCGCTGGCCCATCGAGGGGGGCATCTACATCTTCAAGTAACGCCTGGGGCCAAAGCATGGCTCATCCCCGTCCCAGGCCTGTTTCTGCGCAGGTGTTGAGAAATGTCCCCGTCGGTTGGAAACCGACGTCTGGGGATGGTAAGCCCGCGCCGCGGGCTTGGCAAGCAGAGCCGTCGGATTTCATCCGACGGCGGGCAAGGCCTACACGCCTTTTCTCAACACCCCAGTTTCTTGCGCGCTTCCTTTGACAATGGTTGCCGCCTGTGTTATCATAGAGCCACGAAAAGCGTTGACCCGGAAGAGTAACGCTCAGGCGGCGCCCAGAGAGCCCCCGCCGGCTGCGAAGGGGGTGCGCCCTGCAGAGCGCGAATGGGCCGGCGAGCTGCGCGGGCGAACGCCAGTCCAGTAGTCCGCGCCGGAGGGGGGTCCCGTTAGCACGACCAAGGGGTAGCGGCGAAAATCCGTATCCCAAGAGTGAAGCGCCCCTGGCACGGGCCGCTTAATCAGGGTGGCACCACGGGAGTTTTTCTCGTCCCTGCTGGCTAGAAAGCGCAGCGGGGCGTTTTTATTTGGCCCATGATGCAGCACTTGAATCAACTCGTTCGCGAAAGGGAGGAGGAAGCAGCATGACCAAAAAGCGCATTTTGACCGGCGATCGGCCCACGGGCAAGCTCCATCTGGGGCATTACGTGGGCAGCCTGGCCAACCGCGTGCGGCTGCAGGATGAGTACGAATGCTTTTTCATCGTCGCCGACCTGCATACGCTGACCACGCGGCCGGAGAAGGAACACATCGAAGAGCTACGCCAGAACGTCTACGACGTGGTGCTGGATTATCTCGCCGCGGGGATCGACCCGGCCAAAAGCGTCATCTATCTGCAATCGGCCGTGCCGGCGGTGTATGAGATGAACTTGCTCTTTGAGATGCTGGTCACCCTGCCCCGCCTGCAGCGGCTGCCCAGCATCAAGGACATGGCCCGGGCGGCCAACCTCAGCGACGAGACCCTGCCCTTTGGGCTGGTGGGCTATCCGGTCCTTCAAGCGGCGGATATCCTCATGCCCCGCGCCCATCTGGTGCCGGTGGGCAAGGATAACGAGGCCCATGTCGAGATCACCCGCGAGATCGCCAAGCGCTTCAATTATCTTTATGGCGAGGTCTTTCCCATCCCTGAGGTGATGGTGGGCGATGTGCCCACTTTGGTGGGCACCGACGGCCAGGCCAAGATGTCCAAGAGCTTGGGCAACGCCATCTATCTTTCCGATGACCCCAAGACGGTGGAAAAGAAGGTCTTTGCCATGTACACCGATCCCAACCGCATCCGGGCCGATATCCCTGGCACGGTGGAGGGGAACCCCGTCTTTATCTACCACGATATCTTTAACCCCAACAAGGCCGAGGTGGAGGACCTCAAGGCCCGCTACCGCCAGGGGAAGGTGGGGGATGTGGAGGTTAAGGAGAAGCTCGCCCTCGCCCTGAACCGCTTCCTGGATCCCTTGCGCGAGCGCCGCGCCCACTATGAGGCCCAAAGCGGTCTGGTGGAGCGGGTGATCTATGAGGGCACCTTGCGGGCCAGCAAAGAGGGCGAGGAAACGGTGCTCCTGATGCGCAAGGCCATGGGTTTGGCCGGGTTGTGGAACCGCATCTCTCGCAAAGGGCGCGAGGCCATCGAGCGGGCACAAAAAGCAGCGGAAAAGCCGGCGGTCTAGGGCGCTGCGGCGTCTGTGGGGCGCCCCCAGAGGAGCTGCATCCAGGCCCTCCAATACGGGTTGGCAAAGAGGGCGCCCTGGGGGGCGGTTGCGGGCAGGGGTGTCGCCACAGGGGCCGGGGTGGCGCCCACCTGCGGGGGAGGCGTGGTGGTGACCAGCACCACGCCCACCATCTTTTCGCCCACCAGACCGGCATCCCGCAGGGCCTCCTCAAGCCAGGCAGGGGAACGCCGTCGGGCAAGCTCTGCCTCCAACACTCGGCGTTCCTGCTCCATCGCTGCGATCTCGCTCCGCAGGCGATCGCGCCAAACCCTGAGGCGGTGGGCATCCAGGGTTTTGGTGGCAAAGGCGATCAAGAAAAAGAGCACCGCGGTGGAAGCCAAGATGGCCACAACCTGGGCTACGGTGATGGAGCGTGAAGGACCTGCCGTCATCTTGCACCTCTGGCGTTGATGTTACCCTTTCTCGAGCGAACCGTCAACTTGGTTGTGCGCCAGGATTTCTGGGGCTATAATGGGAGGCAATGAACGCTTTTTAGGGCAGAAAAGGCCTGTGGGGCAGAGGAGGGGAGACGATGAGCCAGCTAATCCTGGTCGTGGATGATAACGAGGACGTGGCCGAGACCATTGACCGCTCCTTGCGGCGGGCTGGCTATGAGGTGGCGGTGGCTTATCGCGGCGCGGACGCGCTACAGATCGCCCGGACGCGACACCCTGATCTCGTCGTGCTGGATATTCTCATGCCTGGGATGACGGGCATCGAGGTCTGCCGCCATATGCGCGCCAACCCTGACCTGGCCCAGACCCCCATCCTCTTTCTCACCGCCAAAGGAGAGATCGGCGACAAGATCGAAGGGTTTGAGGCAGGCGCCGACGACTATCTGACCAAGCCCTTCGATCTGCGCGAGCTGGAGCTGCGGGTCAAAGCCTTGTTGCGCCGCTCGTCTCAGAGCTCGGAAAGGCTCAACGATCGCATCGAGGTGGGGAGCTTGGTCTTGAACTGTCGCACCTTTGAGATCAGCACGCCTACCCGCACCGTGCTCCTCACCCCGGTGGAGTTTGAGCTGGTTCAGTTTCTCATGAGCAACCCCGATAAGGTCTATTCCGCCGACCAACTGCTCCAGCTGGTGTGGGGTTATCCGCCCGGCACGGGCATCCCTGACCTGGTGCGGGTGCACGTGAAGAACATTCGCGACAAGATCGAGCCCAACCCCCGGGCGCCCATTTATATCAAGAACGTCCTGCGCCGGGGCTATATGATTCCCAGCAACAACTGACCTGGGCCACGTGCTTCCGGGAAAGGTTTGGTCACTCATGCCAAAGGACAAGATTCTGGTTGCTGAGGACGAAACCGATCTGCGCGAAATGTGCGTGCGGGTCCTGGAGTTGGCAGGCTACGAGGCAGTGGGGGTGGCCGACGGCCAGCAGGCGGTGGAGCGCGCCCGCGAGGATTCCTTTGACCTTTTCTTGACCGATGTCAAGATGCCCCAAATGAACGGCCTGGAGGCCTATCGCCTCATTCGCTCCTTGCGGCCCTCCATCACCGCCGTGGTCATGACCGGCTTCGGCACCATGCAAACGGCCATCGAGGCCCTGCAATTGGGGGTCTCGGAGTTTATCCTCAAACCCTTTCGCCCCGACGAATTGGCCTCCATCGTCTCTCGCGCCCTGGCCAGGGCCCGCCTGGAGCGGGAGAACGCGCGCCTTCAGGCCCTGGTGCCCCTCTTTGACCTCAGCCGTGTCTTTATGAGCTCGGTGGATCTCAAGACGTTGACCCAAAAGATCGTGCACACGGCGCGCCAAGAGATGCACGCCGATAGCGCCTCCCTCATGCTGTTGAACGAGCGGCAGGAGCTGGTCATCCAGGCGGCGGAGGGTTTGGCGGACGAGGTGCCAGAGGGCGCCCGTCAGCCGCTGGACCAAGGGATCGCCGGCTATGTGGTCACCCATCGGGAGCCGCTGGTATTACAAGGAAACGTGCGCGACGATCCGCGCTTCCGTCTCTTTTACGAGGCGACGCACATCACCAGCGCCATCTCGCTACCCTTGATCTATCAGGAGAAGGTTCTGGGGGTGTTGAACGTCACCAAGATGCGAGAGAGCCCGCCCTTTGACGAGGGCGATCTGGAGTTCCTCTCCATCTTGGGCAGCCAGGCCGCCGTGGCCATCGCGAATGCCCATCTCTTTGGCGAGATCCAGGCGGCCTATCAGCGCCTGGCCGAACTGGATTACCTGAAAAGCGAATTCATCAGCATCGCCGCCCACGAGCTGCGCTCCCCCTTGGCGGTGGTCCTCTCCTATGCCACTCTCTTGGAGGAAGAGGCCGAAGGCCCCATGCGGGAGCATCTGCAACACATCGTGCAAGCGGCCACGCAGCTCAAGCGGATCGTGGACCAGATGGTGAGCCTGCGGCAGATCGACACCGGCAATATCCCCGTGCAGGTCGCCTCGGTGGACGTGGCCCAGGTGGTGGGTACGGTGGTGGAGGATCTGCGCCTCTTGGCCGAGCGGAAGCAGCAGCAGGTGCGGGTCACAGTGCCATCGGATCTGCCCAGCCTGCAAACCGATCGGCAATTGCTCCGCATCATCCTCAATAATCTGCTCTCCAACGCCATCAAATTCACCCCGGAGGGCGGGACGATCCGCCTGAGCGCCGAGCTGGCCGAGCAACAACTGCTCCTCTCCGTCGCCGATACCGGCGTGGGCATCCCCGCCGAGGAGTTGGAGCGCATCTTTGAGCGGTTTTATCAGGTGGAGGATTCTCTGCGGCGCACCCACGAAGGCATCGGCCTGGGGCTATCCGTGGCACGGGAGATGGCCGAGCTGCTGGGCGGGCGCATCTGGGCCGAAAGCCAGGTGGGCCGCGGCTCCACCTTCTTCCTCGCGTTGCCTCTGTCCGCGCACCCATGAGAACCCAAAAGGCCGGACCCTCCTCGCGGAGAGATCCGGCCTTTTGCTGCCCTAGCGCTCACCCGGAGGTGATGCTAGGGCACTGCGCTTACTGCTTTGGTCCATGCACATCACCTCCTTATGTTAGGATAGCATGGTCAACGCTTGCAGCCCGCGCCGGCGAACCGCAAGCAACTCCATTATCGCCGATCTCGCCCTTTTTGTCAAGGGCTATGCAAAAAAACAACAATAGACCTGACAGGTCTTGAAGACCTGTCAGGTCTATCCTATCCTATTCTATTTGCGGCCGTAGAGCGGGCCAAAGTTGGCGCAGGCCCGGAAATCGGCGCCTTCCAGGTCGTTGGTGCCAAAGGCGCTCCAGGCGCTGGGCCGGAAGATGCGCTCCTCGGCCACATTATGCATGTTCACCGGGATGCGCAACATGGAGGCCAAGGTGATGAGGGCGTCACCGATGTGCCCATAGCTGATGGAGCCGTGGTTGGCCCCCCAGTTGTTCATCACCGAGTACACATCCTTGAAGGCGCCCTTCCCCGTGAGGATGGGCACGAACCAGGTGGTGGGCCAGGTGGGGCTGGTGCGCTGGTTCAAAATCTTGTGTACCTCGGGCGGCAGGTCCACGGTGTACCCTTCGGCGATCTGCAGCACCGGCCCAAGGCCCTTGATGATGTTCAGCCGCGACATGGTCACCGGCATCCCGCCACGGGTCAAGAAGCAGGAGGAGAAACCGCCGCCACGGAAATACTCCACCTCCGCCGGTTGCCAGGAAGTGGCATCGAGGCACCGTCCAACCTCTTCCGGGGTGATCTGCCAGAAGGGCTTGATGGCCGGCTTGCCGTCAATCTCCTCTTGGCCGGTGCCATCCAGAGCGGCCGGGCCAGAGTTGATTAGGTGGATGATGCCGTGCTCCGCCAAACCCGTCAGCTTTTTGCCCGTCACCCGTTTGACGGCCTCGGGGCTCCAATAGGTGCGCACATCGGCAAAGATCTGGGCCGTATCGGTCAGCAGGTGGCCAAAGAGCATGGCCACGCCGTTGAGGCTGTCGTTCTCCGTGGCCACGATAAAGGGCTCGCGGATGCCGTTCCAGTCGAAGGAGGAGTTGAGTATCGCCTCCAGGAAATCGCCGTTGGGGAAGTGGTCCGTCCATTGCCGCTGCCCCTGGAAGCCGGCCAAGATGGCATTATGCCCCAGGGCCTCCTCGCCAAAGCCCAACTCGGCCAGGCGGGGGTTGCCGATCATCAGGTCGCGGGCGATCATGGTCATCTTGATCACCGTCTCCCAATCGGCATCCTTCTTGGCCCGGGAGGTCTGAATCTCGGGACGGTTGGTATCGGGGCCTTCCTTGCAATTCTCCTTGACCCACTTGAGCGCCCGCTGGAACTCGTCCGGATCGTAAATCCCCTCGTCAAAACGGCGGACGAACTCGGACATGTCCACATACTCGTTGCGCATCCCCAGGTAATCCTGGAAGAGGCGCTCATCCACGATGGAGCCGGCGATGCCCATGGAGACAGAGCCCATGGATAGATAGGATTTCCCCCGCATCTCGGCCACGGCCAAGCCGGCCTTGACAAACTTTAAAATCTTTTCCTTCACATCCTGCGGGATGGTTGTGTCGGTGGCATCTTGCACATCGTGACCGTAGATGCCAAAGGCCGGCAGCCCCTTTTGGTTGTGGCCGGCCAGGACGGCGGCGAGATAGACTGCCCCCGGCCGCTCGGTGCCGTTAAAGCCCCAAATGGCCTTGGGGATGAAGGGGTCCATATCCATGGTCTCCGTGCCATAGCACCAGCACGGGGTGACCGTGAGGGAGACGCCCACGCCCTCCCGGGCAAACTTTTCCGCCGCCATGGCCGCCTCGGCCACGCCGCCGATGCAGGTATCGGCGATGACGCACTCCACGGGCAGCCCGTTGGCATGGCGCAGGTTCTCGCTGATCAGGCGGGCCGCCGCCTTGGCCATGTTCATCGTCTGCGTTTCCAAGGATTCGCGGACGCCCTTCCGCCGGCCGTCGATGGTGGGCCGAATGCCGACCTTGGGCAGGATGCCCCGCAAACGCTGATGCGGCGCAACCACTTTAAGGTCCTTTACATTTGCCATGATTTTTTCTCCTTTTCTACTATGATATAAAGGCCGATAGATCGTTCTATGGCGGGAGATGGCCCCAGCGCCACAACAAACATTCTAGACGGTCTCGCTCTCCTTGTCAATCCCCAGACCTGACAGGTCTCGGAAGACCTGTCAGGTCTGAGCGGTCTGGGCGCGCAAATTGACATTCTCCATCGCCGAGTTTATCATCCAGCGCAACATCGCCTGACCAAGGGATGGCCAGATGGCACCGCTCCTGATGATGGGTTGGGGCGCGCTTTTGCTGGGGGCACTGTGGCTCAAGGTCGGGCGCCCCCATCGATCCGCCCTGCCGCCAGCCCAAGATTGGGCCAACCAGCACGATTCCAAGGAAGTGCAGCTGCCTCCGCCATGGGCGCTGGCGCTTTTGTTGCCCCTGTGTCTCTGGTTCGTCGCCGCCGGAGCGGAGCAATCCCGCCGGGAGCCGGCCCATCTGGCCGCATGCATCGCTTTGGGCATCATCGTATGGGCCAGCGTGCTCTGCCTTGCGGCAAGCCGCGACGGCCGATCAACGGGCTGATCGCAGAGTTATCTCCAGGGGGCCACGTGGTTTATCTCGTCGCGACGACCTTTGCCCTGGTGCTGGGCTTGTTTCTGGCATATGCCTACTTGGTGGCCTACGAGCGGCGCTGGTTGGGGCGCTGGCCCGCCAATGTGCGCGGCGGCCGAGGCCTCTGGGAACCTTTGCACGGGGCCGCCCGCGCCCTGCTCAAAGGGCCCTGTGTCTCGCATCACCGACGGCCGGCGCTCCATTGGCTGGGCGCGGGGTTGGCGCTGTGTTGTGCCTTGGCGGCGTGGGCGCTGCTCCCTTGGGGCGCCGCCCCCGGCTGGGCCCACCTCCCGGCGCCCTTGGCCGGCCTGCCCCGGAATGTGCTGCTCCTCATCCTTTTGGATGGGGCGGGGCTCTTGGGCGTGGCCCTGAGCGCCTGGGCGGCCGGGCCGGCGTACATGCAGCGCCAGGGCCTGGGCACGGCGTGGCAGGGCCTCGCTTACACGCTGCCCGCGTTGGTGGCGCTGGGCGGGGCAGTGTGGTTGGCCGGCTCGGTGGACCTGGGGGCGATCGCCCGCGCCCAGTGGCAGCGGTGGCCCTATCTCATCTACCAACCTTTGGGCGCGTCGGTGGTGCTGTTATCCCTGCTCTCCGGAGGGCGGCGCCTGCCGTATGCCTTGCCCGGAGGCGGCGATGCGCTCCTCGGCGATTTTCATCTCCAACACGCTGGCGCCCCTATGGCGGTGTTCCACTGGGCCGAATATCTCCATCTGCTTTTAGCCTGCGCCCTTGTTGCCACGGTGTACCTGGGGGGCGCACGCGGCCCTTGGCCCCTTGGCCCCCTGGTCTTGGCCAGCGAGACCCTGGGCCTCGCGGCCTTGGCGCTCTGGCTGCGCCGACGCTGGTGGGCGCGACGGCAGCAAGAGCTGGGGCGCCGTCTGTGGCCTCTGCTCATGTCCCTGGCGCTGGTGAACACGATCCTCACCGGCCTGTTGCTGTGGTGGAGAGCCTGAACTGATGGTGGCCGTGTGCGTGCTCTGCCTCCTGAATTTGATCGCGGCCGCTGTGATGGTCTGGGCGCGACGCCCCCTCCATGTGGCCCTGGCCTGGGGAGTGGACCTCCTCTCGTTGACCATCCTCGCTTGGCTGCTCTCCGGGCCGCTGGCCGGGGTCACCCTGGCCGCCGTGGGGCTGGGGAGCGGCCTTTTGGCCCTGGAACGGCGTGGCCTCCCCGCGTCTCCCGCGACCACAGCGCCTCCGCATCGTTGGGCCGCCCCGGCCGGCGGAGCAACCTTCTTCCTCCTCTGGATGGTGACGCTGTGGCGCATCTGGGGCGGGGCGAATCTGCCCACCGGCGCGCCGGAGGCGGCGAGCGCCACAGCCCGCTCCGCTGACCTCTTGGCGGAGCTCCTCTCCCGCTACGGTTTGGGCGCCGTGGGTGTGGCATTGATGGCCCTGGCGGCGTGCCTCGGCCACAGAAAGGGGGAGAAGTGATGGGCCAGCTCCTCTGGTTGTTGGTGGGCGGGGCCCATTTCGCCCTGGGGTTGACGGGCCTCCTCCTCCACAAGTCCTCGCCGGCGCGACGGCTCCTTTGCCTGGGCCTGCTCTTGCAGGCATCCTGGCTGCTCCTCATCTTTGCCTCTCCCACTATCGAGGGTCACGTCGCCGGCTTATTGGTCATCGCCGGGGGCTGGGCCCTGGGCCTGGCGCTGTGGCGCCGGGCCGCGGAGAATGCGTGATGGCCGGCCCCCTTCTCGCCCTGGCCCTCTTGGGGCTGGCAGGATCAGGCCTCGGTTTGTGGGCCCGCCGCCGGCCGCGCCTGGCGCCCAAGCTCCTGCCGGATGTGGCCCTGGCCACGGTGGCGGTGGCCTTTGGCGTGCTCACCTCCGCCGAAGGGCAGCTCCTCTGGGCCGAGATGCTGCCCCCGGATCCCTTGGGGCGCGTCCTGGCCGCCCTCTACTTGGCAGCTTGGGGCCTCTGGATGGCGGCCGGCCGCGCCGCGCCCTCCGCTTGGGCCCTCTACCTTCTGGAGGTCTGGGGAGGGCTGCTGGCCCTCACCGGCGGGAATGCTCTACTCCTCTGGGTGGGCTTGGGCGTGTACGCCGTGGCGGAGCTCACCCAGGACGGGCGCAGCCAAGCCGCCGACGCCCTCGCGCCGGAAGCTTTGGGGGTGGCGCTGTTGCTCTTGGGGCTGGTCCTACTGTATCTCGCCGAGGGCACCTTCGACCTGGCCCTTTTGGGCCGGCGCCTGTGGGCCCGGGGCGGCCTGCAGGCCGAGCTGGCGGCGTTGGGCGCGTTGCTCTCCCTGGCCGGCATCGCCCTGGCCACCCATCTCTTGCCCCCCTACGACCTGCCGGGGCAGGGCCGCGAGGCGCTGCCGGCGCTTCTCGGTGGCGGCCTCATGCTGCGCCTTGGCGTGGGCAGTTTCGGCGCCCTGGCCTGGCTCTGGCCCTGGGTGTTGCTGGCCTGCGCCCTGCTGGCCCTCCTCTGGGGACTGAGGGAGGCGCTCTTGGCCCCGGATGCCCGCCGCCAGTTGGGCCAACTGGCCATCGCCCAACAGGGTTTTATCCTGCTGGCCCTTGCCTGGGCCCACCATCCCCAAGGCTTGTACGCCGCGCTCGCCTCCCTCACCGCGTATGGCTTGGCCCAGACCGGGCTGGGCCTGGTCCTCTGTCACGTTTACGGGTGGCAGGAGGCCCCAACGCCCTACGAGCCTCTGAGCGGCCTGGCGCGCCACGCGCCCGGTCTGGCCGCGCCGTTGGCGATCCAGCTCCTCTCCCTCGCCGGGCTGCCGGCGCTTCTCGGGTATGGAGCGCGGGCCGCTGCCCTGGGGATCCTGCGCCGGGGCGGCGAGGTATGGCCCTTTATTGCGGGGGTGGCCGGCAGCATCCTCTGCGGCTGGCTCTATCTCCGCCTGGTGGTGATGGTGCTCCACGATCCGGCGCCGCGCCAAGCCAAGGTCCCCCGGTCATGGCGACTGCACCTTGTGGCGGGGAGCGTGGCCCTGGGGTTGCTGCTCTTGGGGCTTTATCCCAAGCCGTTGGCAGATCTGGCGCGCCTCATCGGCGGCTGAACGGCGCAAAAGAAACGCGGGGAGGGGCGATCGCCCCTCCCCGCGCCCATGCATCCCGGCTATTGCCTGGTGATCTCGATGGGCACCACAATGGCGCCGGGCGCCACCGAGGGCCCCAACATCAAGGCCCCAAGGTAGGTGGTGCCGGGGGTCATCGTCTTGGCATAATTCAGGGTCAAGACGACGGGCACGCCAGGCGCCACCGGCCCGGCCGGCAGACCCGTCACTGTGATGTCGTTGCCCTGGGCAGCGGCGATGGTCAGGTCGTACGTGCCACCGCCGGTGACGTCGTAGCCGAACACGCCGGCCACGTATTGGCCATCCGGCGGCAGGAAGAGGGTCACGACCTCGTCCGAGGTGGGGGAACCGGAGGAACCCACCACCTCGCTGGGATAGCTGAACACCCCATCGCCGTTGGCGTCATAGAGCACGTACAGGTCAATGTCGTTGGTGGTGGCATTGCCCGTGGTGATCCGCACCGAAGAGCAGTGGCTCAGGGTGAAGGGGAACACCTTCCAGCCCTTGGTCTCGTCCAGCGGATGGCTGGCGGGGTTCTGGGTGGGAGATTGGGTCACCGTCTGGCCCGCATAGACCACCGGCGCGCTCAAGCCAAAGGCCTCCGCCACCAGGTCGTTCAGCGGCATACCGGATTTGAAGGTGATGGCGATGGTGCCGGTATTCTTGTTGGTGTTGATCTGCACCGCGCTGGGGTTGACCGACACCGTGCTCACGGTGAGGGTAAAGGGCACATGGAACTTGGCCCCGGAGTAGAGCACATTGTGCACCAACAGCTCATGCAGCCCCTCGGAGAGCGACGCCGTCACCCATTCCTCCGCGCCTCCGGAGGCGGTGCTGAACCGCCAGACGCCGTCGTGCATCAACGTATTGGGGCTCTTGCCCACCACGTCCAGAGTGTAGGGGCCATAGTAGACCGGATCATAGTACCGATCGTTGGGATCGGTGAAGCGGTCGAGGCTGGGCCCCAGGATCACCGTGTCCAGGTCGGTGGGCGGGGCCACGTCGTCCCACACGGAACGCACGATGAGCTTTGTGCCGGCCGCCGGCTCGGCGTTCACATCCACAAAGAAGAAGCGCCAATCGCCCGATTCGGCGCGCCAGGTCCAATCGTACTGGCCCATCACGGTGCCGTTGTTGTAAAGGGCCTGGGGATCGTTAGCCCTCGCGCCGGCAAGGCTAAAGCTGCCGGAGGCATCCCACGCCTTGGCCACGCTGACATACACCGGGATCACCGAGGTATGGGCCGGATAGCCGCCCACGCCAGGGGTGACGGGC
Organism: Anaerolineae bacterium; assembly: GCA_034433995.1. Taxonomy (GTDB): domain Bacteria; phylum Chloroflexota; class Anaerolineae; order UBA1429; family UBA1429; genus DAOTZU01. The sequence continues at coordinate 371 of DAOTZU010000152.1, read as the reverse complement.
TGCGGTGGGGTCCAGCGGGTGGCCTCCACGCTGCCCATGTTCATGATCAGCGGCAGGCGCAACACAAAGGGGCGCTCCGTGCCGGGATCCTCCACCAAGATCGCACCCTCATAACCGCCCTCCGGCGTCCCCTCAGGGATGGTGAGGGTGGCGGTGAACACTACCGAGCTGCGGGCGGGGATGTGGATCGTCTGCCGATCGGTCTGCAGCCAGCTCCAATCCTCATAGGCGTAAAAGTCGATCTGGAAATCAAAGGTGGTGGTGCGCTGCGCGGCGCTGAGGGTCTGGTGCTGCAAGCCGATGAACAGGCCGTCAGCCATGCGCCCCAGCGGATCGTGCACCCACATCTGCGCCGTGGAGGCACCGGGCCG
>DAOTZU010000151.1:0-3675 GCA_034433995.1 Anaerolineae bacterium | reverse complement strand
GAAATGGTGGAAAATGACGAGCAGGTTACCGTGGCCTTTGAGGGGCGGGGCGTCAAACGGCTGATGGCCAGTTTCGCCAAGTTGCAGCGCGGCTAGCTCACCGTCGTCTTTTCGTCCTCCGGCCGCCGCCGGCGCCGGCCCAGGAGCAGGACCAACAACGCGGCCAGGACCAGAGCCCCCACCAGCCAGCGCCATCCCCTGCCTGGTGTGACCCCCGCGGCGCCGGTCTCTAGCTCGTAGCTCAGGGAGAGCTTGGGGCGCTGCTGCCCCTGCCGCCATTGAGAGCTGGCGAACTGATACTCCACGCTGGTCGTCCCCTCGCCCCGCAGGAGCAGGCCATAGTTCTCCTCGGGGTGTTCCAGCCAGTGGCGCACGGCGGAGGTCACATCCACCGTCACCCACCGCTGTTCCCCGCCCGAGAGCAACACCTCGCCGACGGGCGTGGCATAGCGATCCCTTAGCGGATCGGATGCGCCCGGCCCGCCCCACGGGATGGCCGTATCGGCCTCAAGCCAAGTGGCCGTGTTCTCGTTCCAGGGGCGGCGCACAAGATAGGCTTGCAGGGTGAGTTTGCCGGGGTTGCTGGCATAAGAGATCCACAGATCCAAGCTGGCCGAGGTGATGATGGCCTTGGCCGGCACGCCGCTGAGCTCAAAGCGCACCAAGCCCAGGCGGATATCGTTCTGGCGCACGCCAAAGGTGGCGTTCTGCCCGAGGTTGGCCTCTTGCTGCCAGGCATCCAATTGGGTATCGGCGGCGCCCTGGTACTCTCCCAGGCCCTGCTGCAGCACCAGGTTGCCCTTGGGCCGCGTGGGCGAAGGGGTGAGGGTCCGCGTGGCCGTCGGTGAGGGCGTGGCCGTGGGGGCCATGATGGTGGGGGTGGGTGTCACCGGCGTGATGGGTGGCTTCCAGGATACCACCAACTTGGGCCGCAAGGTGGGGTCTCGATCCCATTCGGCGCTGGCGAACTCGTACTGCACCGAGGTGGTACCATCGGCCTTGATGATCAAGCCGTAATTGCGCTCCGGCCGATCCAGCCATTCCTGCACCAGGGCCGTCAGCTCAAAGGCCACCCAGCGCCCTTCGCCATCCAAGATCCCCAGTGCGCTGGCCTGAGGGGCCAGGTCCACGCTCGTCTTGTTGACCCCCTCCACATTCCAGGCGGCTTCTTTGCTGGCCCGCTGGAAGGAGACCTCCTGCACATCCCAAGGGCGTGAGAGGGCCACCACCCGCACGGGCAAGGGCGAGGGGCCGCTACGGGCCACGATATAGAGATAGAGCCAAGCCTCTGTGACATAGCTGTGGGCGGGGATGGATTGCAGATCAAAGGCCAAAAGGGCCGAGCGCACGTCCCCTTGGCGCACGATCAGCTTGCGGTTGGCGGCGTTGTTGGTTTGGGCGTTCCAGCGGTCAATGTAGGTATCCACCGCCCCCTGATACCCCTCCAACCCCTGCTGGAAGGTAAAGCTGCCGCTGGGCGGGAGAGGGGTGGGGGTGGGCGTCGCTGTGGGCGCGGGAGAGGGCGTGGGCGTGGGGGTATCCTTGGGGGGCAACGTGGGCGAAGGACTGGCGGAGACGTACTCGATCTCTAAATAGGGCCGAAACTCGGGCACCGTCCAGCGGGAGGTGGTGAAATCGTACTGCACCGAGACGCCACCCTCTCCCACCAAGAGCAGGCCATAATTCCCCGCCGGCTCGCTCACCCATTCTTGCACCAGGGTTGTGATATCCCAACTGCTCCAGCCCCGTTCCTCCTCCACGAGGCGCGAAGCGTACACCGTATCCGCGCGATCCGTGCCCACGTCGCGGGCGCCGGGCTGCCCCCAGGCCTCGGAGGCGGTGGCCTGGTTCCAGGTGACGGCGGCAAGATCCCAGGGCCGGCGCAACTTGGCCACGCTGAGCTGCAAGCTCCCGGCGTTGCTGCGGCCCACAAGATAGAGGTACAGGGTGGCCCGCTTGATGGAGACGTTGGCCGGGATCGGGCTGAGATCGAAGCGCAGGAGGGGCGCGCGGATGGCGCCCTGGCGGGCAGACATTCTGATGGCGTCTTGAAAGTTCTTGTTGGCGTTCCAGGCGTCCAGGAAGGTATCCGCAACGCCACGATAGTTATCCACTTCGCGCAAGATCACCCGCGCCGTGCCGGGGGATGGGGTCCAGGTGGCCACAGGGGTGGACGTGACCACGGGCGTGGCGGAGGGGGGCATGGTGGGCGTGGTGGCGAGGGTCCGGGTGGGCGTGGGAGCGAGGGGCGAGGAGGTCGGGGTGGGGGGCCGCGGTGTGGCCGTGGGCGAAGGTGCGGGCGTGGCCGTCGCCGTGGGGCGGGGCGTTGGCGTCACGAGGGCCGTGGGCGTGGCCGTGGGCGGCACGCCCCACCTCCCTTCCACCCGCACCATGTGAATGTACTCGTCGCCGTCACGCTCGCAAGAGATGCGGAAATCCCCCTCGCCGGGCATGTTGTTGTTGAAATAGCCATCGCGCACGAGAAAGGTCACCGTCACCCAATCGTCCACCGGTCCAAGCTGGGGCCCTTTGCGTTTCACCTGGCTGACGATATCCCCCGCCCAATTGCGATATTGCAGGGCAAAGGTATCTGTGCCCATATTGAGCAGGGTCACATGCACCTGGTAATAGACGTTGCCCCCCGGCACATCGATGGGTTTTTGGTTAACGTAAGGGTAGCCATCGTCAATGTTGAAGGACATATAGATCTGGTTCTTGGCCTGCTGGGTGCGCCGAGTCTGCCGCGAGTACACGTGGTCGCGGGCGGCGGGCATATCCTGTCGCCACACCCGCTCCGTCTCGCTCTGGGGAGCGGCATCTTGGCGGTAGAGCCAGAAACACCAATCCCCCATGTGTCCCGAGACGCCTCCGGTCCCCCAGCTTTGCAGGGGGTATTCGGCATCGCGCAGCACGGTCCAGACGTCGGGGGTGTTGTTGAGGTCCACGCCCAAATGGGCCACGACGAAACGCAGCCATGCCGGGTCGGATTGGGTGAGGTACTCTGGATGCACGTCAATGGCATCGGGATGGTAATGCAGGCCGGCGATGAGGGACCAGTAGCGATGCTCGGCGTTTCCCAGGCCAAAGGGCGATTCCAGCCAGATGGGCAGGGTCATGGAATAGGCGCGGATCATGTCCCAAGAGCCCACGAAGGTGCCGTAGCCTTGATGGCTATCCAGATCCACCCACATCCCCGAATGCTTCAGGCCGATGGGCGGGTCGAAGGTGGCCGCATAGTCGGAGGTGGCCTTGCGCATGCCGCTGCCGCCGGGCGCGTTGTTGATGAAAATGGGCGTGCGCGGAAAGGCCTGGCGATAGACGGCCATGGTCTCGTTGACGAATTGGTTGAAATTGTACCGCACCCCGCCGGCCTGCTGGTCCATGATGGTGTTCCACTGGCAGCCTTGGTCTTTGATGGGCTGGGTCTCGCCATCCAGACCGGTGTTGATCACCACCGCGGCCACCTGGGGATGGTCGGCGTAGCGCGCGCCAAAGGCGCGGACCATGTCGTAATAGGCCTCGCGCCAGACGGGGCTATCGTACATGGGCATGACGGCCTGCATGCCGTTGCACCCGGTGAGGACATAGCCCACCTTCTTGCCCTGCACCACGGGCCGGCCGCCGATGCGGTCATAGACCCAGCCCGGCGTGGCGTCGTAGAAGGTGGCGTTCCAG
>DAOTZU010000150.1:0-4840 GCA_034433995.1 Anaerolineae bacterium | reverse complement strand
GAGGCCAACACCAGCAGATAACCCCTCTCCCCCACCAAAGGGAAAAACTCGTGGGTGGGCACGATGCGGCTATCATAAGGACGGCAGCGAGCATAGTCACTGACGGCCGGCAGCCCCTCCACCCAAACCGGCGCCGGCCCGTCCGCCGCCCAGACGACGGTGTTCGCCCACAAAACGGGCGCGAAGCTAGGGCTATCGCCGAACCCCGCCGTGCCGCTCCAGGGCGCGGCAGCCCGCAGCGCGGGCGGGCCGGCCCAATAGACACAACGCCCCCGGCCGAACTCCCGGAGGACAACAGCCGCTCCCTGGTCGCCGGAGACATAACGCGCCAATATTGTCGCATCGGGCGCTACACTGCTGATGATCCGTCCATCCTTGAGCGCCAGGCGGGTGGTTCCTTGCTCCACATCGAGGTATCCCCGGCGGAGATTCTGCGCCGTCTCATGGTCGCAAGCCAGAGAGATCGTTGTCGCTTCGGACGGCTCTCCAAGGCGCACGCCAAAGAGCCGCTCTAGGAAGCCGCTGGGATCGAGGCGCGGGTCACCACGAGGGGTGCACGCCCCCACTTCACCACAGGCGACCACGCCTCCTCCTGCTTGGGCATAAGCGATGATGGCCTCCAACGCCGTATCATCCAGGGCGCTTACCTGGGGTAAGACGATAGCCCGATAACGCTGCAAGTCCGCCAGAGCAATATGTCGGTCCAGCAAATAGGCAAAGGGCACGCCGCAATGGCGCAGCGGCTCGCTAGCGGCAAAGAGCCAACGCTCATGATAATGCTGAGGACCGCTCTCAGGGAGAGCGTCGCGGAAGCTTTCGCTAGCCGTGCCATGGACCACCGCCACATAGTCCAGCGGGCGATGGGCGGCAAGCTCCTGATCCAGCCGAAAGCTGGCCTCGAAGGTGCTGCCGGAAGGGTTGGCGCGATGGCTTTCATAGAAAAAGGGCCAGGTGCGGTTCACGCCCACAGCATGAGGGATTACTCCCATCCACCAGCCATCCCGTTCCAAGGTCTGCGTGGGGAAAGTGGGAGGATTGAACCCCTGGACAATTAATGTAGTGCCCTTATCCCGCGCCGCAGCCACGCACAGCCGCCCCACTTCGCCCAAACTCACGGCCGGCGGGTGGAACTGGGTGGGCATAATCGCCGCATGGGCGGCGTGGTAAACATTCATCGAGAGCTCATCCAGATGATTCATCATCCCCGCCAAGTCCACCCCGCTGACCCAAGCCGAGGAACCCCAACCATCAGCCAGAGGGGTACATTGGAAGCCAACTGCTACCTGCGGATTGGCCCAGCGCACGGCGGTGCATAGCTCTGCTGTGAGGTCATTCCAGCGGGCAAACCGCCAGGCGATCCACGCACGCCAGGCAGGGTCGTGCCAATCAAAGGTCGTGGGCAAGTCTTTTCCCGAATCCTGACGATACGCGCGGGCGCACTCGGCGCAATAGCAGCCGATGGCCCAACCGGGCGCGCCCAAACGGGCCTCGTCGTTGATCTCGATGAGACGCACTCCCGGCAAGAGGGCCAGCCGGCGTAGAAAGGCGCTGTACCTGGCCTTGAACTGGGGGTGAAAGATGCAACCGCGCCCTTCCCAGGTGACCAAGCCCCCTGATAGAGTATCCTGGGGCTTAGCCTCGCCCGTCTCCCAAGCGCCAAGCCGAGCAGTGACCCAGCCGGGCATCCTGAGCAGTACCAGAGCCTGCTCCGGATGCTCGCGCAGGTAGTTGAGGTTGCGCTTCATGTATTGGGAGAACAGAATCACGTCCAACCCTTGACGCATTGCCTCTGTGCAGATCGGTTCCAGTTCGGCCAGGGTGTAGCCCCCCTCAGCGCCCCGGGGCAGGCAGGCCTCGTCCTGATCGTCCTGGAGAGCATAGAAACCCACCTCGTGGTAATCTTTATGTTTGATTTCGGCCAAGATCTCGACAATCTGATCTGGCTCGCGGACGTTGTACAGCAGCGCGGCGCGCCGAATCACCCTCACTTGCGTACCTCCTCGCGCACCCGGTTCCCCCTCAGAAATTCACCGTAAAACGCCGGGCTGCACTGCTGCATGGCGGCCCTTCGTAGACGACCAGCGCCCGCTCCCGGCAATAGAAGAGAAAGCCGAAAGAATAGCCGCCGAAATCGGCGGGGGTATCCGTGCCATGGCGGCAGATGGAGCCGACGTCGGCGTGATAGGTCAGCACTTGTTTCATGAACGCCTCGGAGTAACGGCCTTGGGCCGCACGATAGAGCGCGGCCAGGTGATGGTAGCGCGCCTGGGCGTTCTCGGCGTCATAGCGGGGCGGGAGAAATTGCATGGTCGGATGCATAAAGAGGTTGGAGCAGAAAAGTCGGCCGTCCTCGGGCCGCCGAACCGCCGTCTTCTCGCCCCATTTTTCCACACAGGAGAACGCCCCCAAAAGGTCGGCCAACATAAAGGTGTACCCTTTGCCCGCGCTGGCCAGTCGGAACAATTCTGGCACCGCATCGCCGGTCGTGGCGCAGAATTGGAGCAGATGCTTGACCAAATGGCAATAGGATACGCCCCTACCGTCTTGCCCTGGCCCCCATGGGCCGGAGGATTGCCCGATGGCCAGGCCGGCCTCGTTGATCCCGGCCGACGCCCAAGTGAAACCTGGGCGCGCAGCAACGACATACCGCAGCCCCGCTGTGGGAGCGACCTGATGGATGGCAAAGACGCGATCAACGTTAATCCCTGGGTAAAAGCCCATGTCCTCCGTCTTGCCCAACATGGGGCCGCAGTCGCTGGTGAGTGCCACCCAGTTGGAGCAAGAACCCCCTCCCTCCGGGCCTCGGCCCACAAAGGTGATGGCTGGCTCGCAATTGAGATAAAAGATCTCTTCGAGGCCTAGACCGGTCGCCTCGGCCACGCCACGCATCTCCTCCATCAACTCTGGCGTGTGCTCCAACATATAACGCAGCATGTTCCCTGCCACCTGCTCCAAGCGCTGGCGATCCCAGCCGCGAAAGCGCGTCAGCGGTTCAGCCCAAGTTTGGGCGCGCTGGGCGATCAACTCGGCATAGGCCGCGCCCAGAGCACACCCGCGTTCGAAGGCAGAGCCGCGCAAGGTGAGCACTTTCATTGGACATCCCGCCCTTCCCGGCGACGCTGCGCCAATGCTTCACGCCAGACGCCCAGCCTCCCCAGGTGATGGGTGGGATCCCAGATCAATCCTGATTTCTGAGCCGCATCCTGGGCAATCATCTCAGCCAAGTGCGCCTCAATCCGAGCGATCTCTGCCAAGGCGGCCTCAGCCTCGTTCAGGGCCACGTTGCGGGCCGGGCCGGCGGGCAGCGCATCGGCCTGGGCCAGCCGTGCTACCAATTGCACGAGCCACTTGATTGATTCTTGTTCTCCCCATACAAAGTCAAAGGAGAAACGCAGCTTGGCCAGACGCATCCGGGTTTGCAGAGATCGTGCCTGGCGTTCGGCCGAGGCCAAGGTCGCGTCAGCCGCCTGAAGCAGCCTGAGCACACGCGCGTTGTAATCACCCAGTTCAGGGGGCACCCCCGCTTCCTGGGGGTTGAAGAAGGTCGGATCAGCCTCCTCAAGTTTGGCATGAGCGAGATTGAAATTCTGTTTGGGACGGTAATACTGGCGGTGAAAGAAGATCCGCTCCACTTGCTGGTAAAAGTCCCGCACCACCCCCTGGCTAGCGCCCCAGTAATGCTGAAAGTAATCCTCCAACACCTCCTCCTCGCTTTCCTGAGGGTTCCAGGCCAGCTTGGAGACAAAATAGGTGTTCAACCCCTTGGTCCACCAGCCGACATGGGCGATATGAAAATCAAGGCCCGCTAGGCCGATCTCGTGGTAATGCCGCATGTCTTGGGCCGCCACAGCAAGGGGCAGGAGGTGATAGCCAATCCCCCGTAAACGCATCAACTTGGAATGGAGATAGACGGGGACGCCGCTTTCCCGGCCGATCTCCAGCCACCGCTGCAGGAAAGCGCGGTGTTCGGGGTTGGTATGCGGATCGTTCCAGGGATAGCGAAAATCTCGGCCCCAGCCACAAAAGGAGAGGCTGACCCCCTGTGGCCGTTCCCGTTCGGGCGGGGCAACGTGGTTACCATAGGCCGGATGGATGACCTCCACCGACAGGCCGGCCTCGCGGATGGCCCGCGCCGTGGCGTTATCCAGATCGAGAAGATTATCCGCTACAGAGCGTTGGCTGCAGGTGGGACAGGCGCACCACGCGCCATAGTCGTTGGGCCACATGTAGATGGCATCCACGCCAGGGTTCTTGCGGAGAAAATCGATGATATTGGCGCAATAAGTCTCCCGGGCGGCGGGATTCGTGGTGCAGAACTGCTGCGCCCCCCACCAACGATCGGGAGCTCTGCGCTCGCCGTTCACCAAGGCGAACCAATCGGGATGCTCGGCCAAGTACTTTTGTGGCGGCAAGAACTTTAGATACGTGTGGTGGTCGCCGACGACCAGCCTGATCCCCCGCCGGCGTAGGCTGGGGCTGAGGCTTTGCATGGTGACCTCGTCTGCATCGTTCCAGCCGAGCTGGAGAGCGTTCAGTCTCTGTCTACCGGCCCAGGAGATGAGGGCATCTGGTTCGATGGGCGAGCCTGCTTGGTCAAGGGAGAAGCTGCCCAGAGTCATCATGCGTAGCGCAAAGGCGGGCCTTTCTTGCCGCTCCAAAGGCGCGGCCAGGAGCCGCAAAACCTCGGCGGTTGGGAGCCGGGAGACGATCTCATCCCGTGGGTCGGGGTAGAACCAGCGCACGCCCAATTCGCGTTCTAGCAGACTATAAACACCGTAGAGCACCCCAACGGAACTGCCTCCCACAATGAGGGTGGCCTCTGGCAGGTTGCGCAAAAGAA
>DAOTZU010000149.1:0-10502 GCA_034433995.1 Anaerolineae bacterium | reverse complement strand
ATCCGCACAGGGCGTGCCTCCCCCGCGTTGGTGGAAAAGCTGCGTGTGGAGGCCTATGGTGGCGTGGTCCCCCTGAACCAGGTGGCCACCATCGCCGTGCCGGAGCCGCGCCTGTTGACCATCCGTCCCTGGGATGTGAGCGTCATCGGGGCCATCGAAAAGGCCATCTTGAAATCGGACTTGGGGCTGACCCCCAATAACGACGGCAAGATCATCCGCCTCTCCATCCCCCCCTTGACCGACGAGCGTCGGCGCGACCTGGCCAAGCTGGTGAACAAGCGCGTGGAGGAGGCCCGGGTGGCCATTCGCAACGTGCGGCGTGATGGCCTCAAAGAGCTGGGTGATCTGGAAAAGAACAAAGAGATCTCGGAGGATGAGCTTTTCAAGGCCAAAGAGGATCTGCAAAAGCTCACCGATGATTATATCAAAAAAGTGGATAGTGTGGGCGAGCAGAAGCAAGCCGAGATTATGGAAGTGTGATGACACGCTCTAGCCCAACGGTCTCGCCCGCAGGCGAGACCCGGCTCGTCAAAATACCTCGGCATGTGGCCATCATCATGGATGGCAACGGCCGTTGGGCCCAAGCCCGAGGGTTGCCGCGCACGGCGGGACACAAGGCCGGCACGGAGAACTTGCGCCCCATTCTAGAGGCGGCGGTGGATTTTGGCATCGAGATCGTCACCGTGTACGCCTTTTCCACCGAGAACTGGGCGCGGCCATATATGGAAGTGCAGACCCTGCTTTCCATCTCGGAGCAAGCCCTGGAGACGGAGGTGGCCAAGCTGCACGCCCACGGCGTCCAAGTCCGCCATCTGGGCCGCACCGAGGGCCTTGCCCCCAGTTTGGTGGCCAAGATCCGCCAGGCTGAGGAACTAACCCAGCATAACACGCGGCTCCAGTTCAATGTGGCCTTTAACTATGGCGGCCGCGCCGAGATCGTGGACGCCGTGCGCCGCTTGGTGCAAGAGGGTATCCCTGCCGAGCAGATCACCGAGGAGACCATCAGCCGTTACCTGTATGCCCCTGATTGCCCCGATCCGGATCTAATTATCCGCACCGCCGGCGAGATGCGGCTGAGCAATTTCCTCATCTGGCAGGCGGCCTATGCCGAGTTTTATAGCACACCGACCTATTGGCCCGATTTCGACCGCGCCGAGCTTTACAAGGCCCTCCTGGCCTACCAACAGCGCGAGCGGCGCTTCGGGCGTGTGCATCCTGAGAGTCGCTGAACCTGGACTGCCCCACACAGCATCTCGTGGAGGCCCGTCATGTTAGCCAAGCGCGTGCTGAGCGCCGTTGTGCTCATACCCATTGTGGCCCTGGCCGTCTATGTGGGCGGGTGGGGCCTTTTTGGGTTAATCGTCATCGTTGGGTTGCTGGCCGGCTACGAGTATCTGCGCTTGCTGCGGGCCTTGCAGATCACCCCTGCCTTGTTGTGGGGGCTGTTATTGATCCTGCTCCTCATCGCTGACGCCCAATGGCCCCAGCTCCGCCTGGCCGGCTGGGGGCTGGCCCTGGTGATCATCCTCTCGATGACCCACGAAGTCTTTCGCGGCAACGCCCCCGGATCGCTGCCGCGCTGGGCCCTCACCCTGGCCGGTGGGCTTTACATCGGCTTTTTTCTGGGACATGCCCTCAAGCTCCGCGCCCTGGATGACGGCCTGCAGTGGACGATCCTGGCCATCATAGGGACCTGGATCTGCGATACCGGCGCGTATTTCGTGGGCAGCAAATGGGGCAGGCGGCGCTTTTTCCCCGCCATCAGCCCCAAAAAGACCTGGGAAGGCGCCCTCGGCGGGCTGGTCTCCGGCATGGTCGCTGTGATCCTCTTGGGGTGGGGTCTCTTGGGGTTGAGCGTGGGCTGGGGCGCAGTGATAGGGTTGGCCCTGGTCTTGGGGGCCACCTTTGGCGATCTGGCCGAATCGGTGATCAAGCGCCAGGTGGGGGTCAAGGATTCGGGCCAGTTGATCCCCGGCCACGGCGGCATGTTGGATCGCATTGATAGTTTGCTCTTTGTTTTTCCCATCGTATACTATTTGGCGTTGATTGTGGGTTGATGACGGATGCCCAGAGCGAGCCGGAGCGCGGCGGCAGATGAGCGCTGATTGGGTCTCCTCCCTCTTGGCCTTTGGCAACCAAATCCTTTCCGCGGCCAATGTGATCATTGGCTTCTCCCTCTTTGCCTACATCCTGGCCCACAACTTTCGTAGCGCGGTGGCCCAAGCCTTCTGCGCCCTGATGGCTTTTGTGACCGTCGTCTACCTGGTGGATATCGGCGTCGCCAATATCGAGACGCCCGTGGCGGTGACCCTCTGGCTGCGTCTGCAATGGTTCGGCATCGCCTTTGTCCCCGCCGCCTATTTTCATTTTTCCGATGCCCTGCTGCGCACCACAGGAGCCACCTCCCGGCTGCGTCGCGTGGGCGTGGTGGCGACATATCTTTTGGGAGCGGCCTTTTTTATCCTGGCCCTCTCCACCGATCTCCTGGTGGATGGCCTCAACCACCAAGAGCACTTTGCCCATTTGCTGGCGGGGCCCTATTTCTGGATCTTTGCCCTGTATTATGTCCTCACCAGCGTCAGCGGGTGGTTCAACATCCGCCGCGCCCGCGCCCGTTGCCTGAACTCCACCTCGCGTCGGCGCATGTCCTACCTGATGATCGCCTTTGCGGCGCCGGGGATCGGCGCCTTCCCCTATTTGGTGGTGCCCAGCACGGCCACGTATCTTTCCCCTAACATGATCTCGGCGCTGAACCTTTGTGCCAACCTGGGCATCGCCCTGATGACCATCGTCATCGCCTACATTGTGGCCTACCAGGGCGTCCTCCTCCCCGACCGGGTGATCAAGCACAGCCTGATCCATTACCTCCTGCGAGGGCCGCTGGTGGCCATCCTGGTCATCGTCGTCATGTTGGCCATCCCCAAGGTGGAGCCCATTTTAGGGCTGCCCCGCGATGCTGTCCTGGTGGTGGCGGTGGCCGGGATGGTGGTGGTCTTGCAGGTGTTGATCAATCTGGCCAAGCCGGCCATTGACCGTTTGATCTACCGCGCCGACCGGGACGAGGTCACCTGGATCCAAAGCCTGGATCGCCGCCTGCTCACCTCCACCGACTTGGAGCAGTTGCTGGAGAACACCCTCATTGCCGTGTGCGATCTTTTGCGGGTGCCTTCGGGCTTTATCTTGACCATGCAAGGCTCTGCCCTCTCGGTGCAGGTCTTTTGTGGCCCCAAAGAGGCGGCGATGCACTTCTTGGCCAAGACGTCATTGCCCAACCTGTTGCAGGCGTTGCAGAACAGCCGCCCGGAGGATCTGATCCACAATCAAGATTTCGTCCCGGCCGACGGCCATTGGTTGTTGCCTTTGCGCAGCCGCCGCGATGGGAGCCCTTTGGGCATCCTCGGCCTGGGCGGCGCCGCCCAAGGGCCGAGTTTCACCGAGGAGGAGCTAGGGGCCCTCTATGGCTGGGTGGTGCGCGCCGAATTGGCCCTGGAGGATATGCGCCTTCAGCGCCAGATCTTTGCCCTGCTCCAAGGCTTGGGCAGCCAATGGGATCAGCTGCAAGAGTGGCGCTCCACCCCCCAGTACGTGGGCGAGAGCACGCTACAGCGTTGGGATGCTACCGCCCTCCATTCCCTCAGCCTGGTGCAGGCGGTGAAGGACGCCTTGGGCCACTTCTGGGGCGGCCCGAAACTGAGCCAGAGCCCTCTCCTGAGCCTGCAGGTGGTGCGCGAGAAACTGGACGAGTATGATAATGTTCCAGCCAAGGCCGTGCGCGCCGTCTTGCGTGAGGCCATCGAGCGGCTCAGGCCCAGCGGCGAACGCAGCATGACGGCCAGCGAGTGGACGGTCTATAACATCTTGGAGCTCAAGTTCATCCAAGGACAGCGCATCCGCGATATTGCCCATCGCCTGGCCATGAGCGAGTCCGACTTTTACCGCAAACAGCGCATCGCCATCGAGCAGGTGGCCGAGACCCTGGCCCAGATGGAGCGCGCAACGGTCCAGCGCTCTTCCGCAGACAAACACACGTGAGCCCGGCCTAGGCCGAAAGGAGCTTGCCATGCCCGGTCGTCTTCCCATCCCCAAACCCGAAGAGCGCCCCCAAGTGGAGGCGCGTTTGCGCAAAATGGTGCAGCGTTGGCCTGAGGTGAGCGGCTATCACCTTAACCCCGATCCCGTCGTCGTCGAGGGGATCGTGCAGGCTCTGGTGCGCAGCGTGATGCGCACCGGCTACCCCTATTGCCCCTGTCGCGACCTCACCGGGGATCCGGAGAAGGACCGGGCCAACATCTGCCCGTGCCAATGGCACCACCGGGAGATCCGCGAGCAGGGCTATTGCAAATGTGTGCTCTTTGTGGGGGATCGGTACAATCCGGAGAAGGCCTACCGGCCTCAGGAGGAGGGGGTAACCTTGTCCGCCATCGAAGCGATCCGTCACCGCTGGGTGACGGTGTACCTGACCAATTGGTGCGCCCATTCGCGCCGTGTGAAGGCCTTTTTGCAGCAGGCCCAGATCCCCTTTGAGGCCGTGGATATCGAGGCCGACGAGGCCGCCGCCCAACAGGTAGAGGCGTGGAACCGGGGTTATCGCTCGGTGCCCACCGTGGTGGTGCGTCTCATCGTCACCGAGCCTTTCCCGCCGGACCTGGAGGCCCTGTTGGTGGCCAGCCAAGCCCAGCTCATGGAATGCCGCGTGTACATCACCAGCTGGTGCGCCCACTCCCGCCGCACCATGGCCTGGTTGAAGGAGCGGCGCATCCCCTTTGAGGCCATCGATATCGAGCGGGACCGCGAGGCGGCCAAGAGGGTGCAAGAGTGGAACAAGGGATTCCTCTCCGTGCCCACCTTGGATATCACCTTGCGCGCCACGGAGCCGACCACGGACCAATTGCGGGCCATGCTGGGCTTGGGGACGTATTAGCCTGCCCCGCGCCAACGGGTTTATCCAGCATCCCAGACGGCTCCCAGGCGCCCAAAACGCGCAGGGCCTCCCGCGCTCGAGGGTGTTCAAAAGGCATGTGGGCCTCGCCCGCCGTCGGATTGAATCCGACGGCTCCGCTTGCCAAGCCCGCTTGGCGGGCTTGATACCCGCAGCCGTCGGGTTGCAACCGACGGCTTTCTCGACACCATCCCGCGCTCAACTTTTGACAGCGCAGCCCCCTTGGAGTATGATAGCTGCCGTTTGGCTGATTCACGTTGGCAAGGGCAAGGAGGCCTTGGAACCAGAGGGACAACTTGTCCGGCCAACGTTTTTGCTTGCCCTGAAGCAAACTGGGGCGGGATACCACGAGGGCCAGAGCTTTTTCACGCCCACTCTGCGCCTCCGGATGATTCGGTCGCCACAATCGGCGGGCGGCTGAACCCGATCGCCGAGAGCCATTTTCATGGGAGGCATTTATGGCTTGGCAAGAACTTGTTGCACTTATCTCCGGCGTGGTCTCGGTTGCCTTGGCTGCCTACCTGTACAAGTGGGTGATGGCCCAGGTGAACGAGAACAAGACGATGGCCGAGTTCTCCTCCGCCATCCAAGAGGGGGCGGCGGCCTACTTGCGAAGGCTGTTTCAGGCGTTAGGTCTCCTGGCAGCGGTTATCACCATCATCCTGCTCGTCACCCTCGGCTGGCGCACCGCCTTGGCCTATATCATCGGCTCCACTTGCTCGGCCCTGGCGGGTTACGCGGGGATGTACGTCTCCACCCGCGCCAACGCCCGGGTGGCCTGGGCGGCCCGCAGCGGCCTCAAAAAAGCCTTCCCCGTCGGTTTTTACGCCGGCGCGGTGATGGGCTTTTCCGTGGTGGGCCTGGCCCTCATCGGCATGACCATCCTGTACATCATCTTCCGTGATCCCAACATCGTCCTGGGCTTTAGCTTCGGGGCCAGCTCCTTGGCGCTCCTGGCCAAGGCCGGCGGCGGCATCTACACCAAGACGGCCGATATCGGCGCCGACCTGGTGGGCAAGGTCGAGTTCTCTTTGGCCGAGGATGACCCGCGCAACCCAGCCGTCATCGCCGATAACGTGGGCGATAACGTGGGCGATGTGGCCGGCATGGGCGCCGATATTTTCGACTCGTACGTGGCCTCAGTGGTAGCGGTGATGATCCTGGGCTATGAGCTGTACCAGAACAACACCGCCTACGTGATCTATCCCCTGCTGCTCTGTGCTGCCGGCATGTTCTCCTCGTTCCTGGGCATGCTCTTTGTGCGCACCGGCGAGGGCAACGACCCCGGCGGCGCCCTGAACACGGGCACCATCGCCACCACGATCTTTTTTGCCCTGTTGACCTTAGGCGTCGTCTTTGCGCTGGATCTGGATAAGCCTTGGGGCGTCTTTTGGCCCACCATCGCCGGCCTCTTGGCGGGGATCATCATCGGCTTTACCACCGACTATTTCACCGATATTGACCAGAAATCTGTGCAAAATACCGCCAACGCGGCCAAGACCGGCCCGGCCATCGTCATCTTGCAGGGCTTTTCCTACGGTCTGCTCAGCATCGTCCCCTCGATCATCGGCATCTGCGCGGCGACGGTGGCAGCCTACTTCTTGGCCCAGCACTTTGGGGTGGCGGGAACCTACGGCGTCTCGGTGGCGGCGGTGGGGATGCTGGCCATCACCGGCATGATCATCTCCGCCGATGCCTACGGCCCCATCGTGGATAACGCCAAGGGTTGCGCCGAGGCCGGCCACGAGGATGAGGAGACCATCCGCGTCTGCGACCGCCTGGATGCGGCGGGGAACACGGCCAAGGCCATCACCAAGGGGTTCGCCATCGGCGCGGCGGCGCTGACCGTGCTGGCCCTCTTTGCCGCCTATGCCGAGACGGTGGGCGTGGATATCCTCGACCTGCGCGATCCCGGCGTGATCGTGGGCCTCTTCCTGGGAGGCATGATGCCGCCCCTCTTCTCCGCCCTCACCATCCTTTCCGTGGGGCGCAACGCCTTCAAGATGGTGGAAGAGATCCGTCGCCAGTTCCGTGAGGTCCCCGGCCTGGTGGAGGGCAAGGTCAAGCCGGATAGCAAGCGTTGCGTGGATATCGCCACCCGCGGCGCCCTGCGCGAGCTGGTCCTCCCCGGCGCCCTGGCCTTGATCGTGCCGCTCTTGGTGGGGCTGATCCTGGGCAAATACGCCCTGGGCGGCTTCCTGGGGGGCTCCATCATCACCGGTATCATCTTTGCCCTGTTTATGGCCAACGCCGGCGGCCTGTGGGATAACGCCAAAAAGTTCATCGAGGACGGCGCCCATGGCGGCCCCGGCTCCGAGGCCCACAAGGCCGCCGTGGTGGGCGATACCGTGGGCGATCCCTTCAAGGATACCGCCGGCCCCTCGCTGAACACCTTGATCACGGTGATGTCGCTGGTGGCCACCGTCTTTGGCCCGCTGATCGCCAAGATCGCCCTCTTTGGCTTCTAATCGCCAGTACCCCGGCAAAGGCGCCGGCGCACCCCCTATAGAAAAGGGCCATCCCCAATCAGGGGATGGCCCTTTGTCTTGGCGATGAGGCCTCTCAGCCTTTGTGGTAGTAAACCTCCCAGCCCAAATAGGTGGTCATGGCCTCATAGAGGGCATCGGCCACCTGGCTGGGGTTCGCGGCCACATGGTGCTCAAAGCCGTTGGCGCAGATATACTGGAGCAGCCGCTGCAAGCCGGGCACACGGATGACGCCATAGCCCCCAAAGGTGTCGATGGGGTCATCGGTGATCTCGGCCTCGCCCAGGTAGACCCGCACCTTGCCCCGATAATCATCGGTGGAGACCCGGCAATAGGTCAGCTTGGTGGGCTTGATCTTGCCCACCACCGTGCCGTAGGCATTCTCCTTGCCCACCGTGCCGGCGATGATCTCTTGGTAATCCATCTTGGCCGTGTGGCCAAAGATATCCTGGGGCAGGTTACTGCAATGAAAGACGACGGCCTTGTCGGGGTCGGTGCCATAGTTGTTGTTCCAATCCAAAAGGGCGCTGGGGCGGCCCGAGGCCAGGGCCATGGCGTACATGCCGATGAGGCCGGTGATATCCGTCTCGCAGGCGCTGGGCTGGAGGCTGTTGGAAAGCATACTCATCACCGCGCAGGGCACGACGCCGTAATACTCTTCCATGGAGGTCCAACATTGCACCGCTGTGCCCGCCAATTCGTGCTCGGCGATAAAGGCGCGCAGCACCACGGCAAACTTGGCCATCTTGATGAGGGCCTGGGGCGCGATGCCCTCGGTTTTGATGTAGCTCTTGATCTCTTGCAGCTGGGCCACCACGTGCGGATCGTTGTCAGCCAGCTTCCAGGCCCGGCCAAAGATCTCGGAAAGGTCAATGCTCTCCACGGCGATGCCGTAGCGTTCCAGGATCTTTTCGCTGTAGCGGACGGTGATGAATGCCGCCGGCCGCGCCCCCACTTGGCCGAAACGGGCCTTGCGCAACCCCTTCACCACGCGGCAGACGGCGCCGAATTTGCGCAGGTCGGCGCGGAAACTGGCCGATTCAGGATCCACCGTGTGCAGGGTGGTCAGGCTATAGGGGATGCCGTATTGGGTGAGGTTATTGCAGACGGACATCTTGCCACAGAAGCTATCGCGGCGATAGCGGATGCTCATCTTGTCCGTCTCGTCGGGGAAGGCGTGGACCAGGACGGGCACGTTCAGCCCGGCCAGGCGGATGGTATCGGCCACGCCGCGCTCATCCCCAAAGTTGGGCAGGGTGACGAGGATACCATCGATCTCTTCGCGGTGCGCCTTGAAAAGCTCCGCGCACTTTTTGGCATCTTCATACGTCTCCACCGAGCCATACTTGGTGGCCTGGGGATCCAGAGCCACGGCGCCGAACCCCTCCTCTTGGAGCACCTTGAGGATGGTGGCGCGCCCGCTCTTGCACAGTTCCGCCGGGAAAAAGCCCCGGTTGCCCACGATAATGCCCAGAGTTGTCATCTTGCCTCCTTATCTCACGGTGATTTCGCTGCCCGAGGCTATTATGCCCCAAGGCATCGGGTTTGTCCAGTGGCTCATGCCCTTGCGCTGGTCAGGGCCTCGCCCCGCTCCTTGAGAGGGCGTCGAGAAATGCCCTCGTCGGTTAGAAACCGACGTCTGGGATAGTAAGCCCGCGGCGCGGGCTTGGCAAGCAGAGCCGTCGGATCCCATCCGACGGCGGCCAAGGCCTCTACACGCCTTTTTTCAACACCCTCCTCCTTGACAAACTTGCCGCCTTGAGGACAATGAGGATGAAATCGAGGTGTTAACTCTGCAAAGGGGGGAACGGGAAGATGATCGTCGAACTGGCCAAGAACGTCTATTGGGTGGGCGTGGTGGATTGGGGGCTGCGGCGCTTCCACGGGCACGAGCTCTCCACCCATCGGGGATCCACCTACAACGCCTATCTCATCGTGGATGAAAAGATCGTCCTGGTGGATACGGTCTGGGGGCCTTTTGCCGAGGAGTTGATCGGCAACATCCGTGAGGTGGGGGACCCCGCCAAGATTGACCTGGTGGTGGCCAACCACGCCGAGGTGGATCATTCTGGGGGCCTACCGGCGGTGATGCGCCACGCGCCCCAGGCCACCCTCGTCGTCTCCAAGCGCGGCGCCGAGAGCATCGAGGGACATTACCACCAGGCCTGGAAGTTCCGCCCCGTGCAGACGGGGGATCGGATTAATATCGGCGCCAACGATCTGGTCTTTATCGAGGCCCCCATGCTCCATTGGCCGGATAGCATGTTCACCTACCTCACGGGCCAGCACATCCTCATGCCCAACGATGCTTTCGGCCAGCACTACGCCACGGCCTTTCGCTTCAACGACCAGGTGGACCAAGAGGAGCTGTACGAGGAGGCCCTCAAATACTATGCCAATATCCTCACGCCCTTTAGCGCCCGGGTGCTGAAAAAGATCGAGGAGGTGGTGGGGCTGGGGTTGCCGGTGGAGATGATCGCCCCCAGCCATGGCGTCATCTGGCGCAAGGACCCGCTGCAGATCGTCAAGAAATATCAGGAATGGGCAGCTCAGGTGCCCCAAAAGAGCGCCGTCATCCTTTATGACACCATGTGGGAGGCGACCCGCCACATGGCCGAGGCCATCGGCGAAGGGCTGGCCGCCGAGGGCGTGCCCTACAAACTGTTCCACATGGCCGTCTCGGACCGCAACGACGTCATCACTGAGATCTTCCAGGCCAAGGCGATCCTCATCGGCTCGCCCACGTTGAACCGGGGCGTCTTGCCCACCATCGCTCCCATCCTGGAGGATCTGCGCGGGCTAGAGTTCAAGAACAAGATCGGCGCGGCCTTTGGCTCCTACGGCTGGAGCGGCGAGTCCATCAAGGTGATCGAGGAGCATCTCCAACGCGCTGGCATCCCCGTGGTGGCCCAGGGGGTCAAGGCCAAGTGGCAGCCCACCTCGGCAGATTTGGCCGCCTGTCGCGCTTTGGGCCGCCAGGTGGCCCAGGCCATCCACAGCTGAATCTCCCAATGTGCTTGCCAGGACGCCGGCCCACCACAGCCGGCGTCCTCTTTGCCTCCCGGCCTTGAAGAAAA
>DAOTZU010000148.1:0-10935 GCA_034433995.1 Anaerolineae bacterium | reverse complement strand
TCAACCTGTGGCCTTGCAACCTGGCCGGCGAGGGGATGAAGCCCAACAAGTATGGCTACCAGTTCAACATCGGTGGTGGCGTGGGCTGCCCGCATTGGTATGAGATGATGTACTGGTCCAATTCCAAGTGTCGCGAGGGCCTGAAGTAGGTTTTGCGCGCGGCGCTCTCTGGAGGCAGGGCGCGGGGTATCCGCGCCCTGCGAGCTCGCCGCCCCTCGGCCGAGCTCGCAGGGTCAGGATCCAAGGGGCAAGAAGCAAGGCTCTCCTGCGGCTTGCCCCTTGCGTTTGTCGGTGGCATATTAATGCGCGTTGGGCAAAGGAAAGGGCAAGCGGAATGATCAGCTATACCCTTCGGCGCTTGAGCGGGATCTTGCTCGTGCTGCTTCTTTTGTCTTTTTTCACCTTCGTCCTCTCACGCACAGTCCCGGGCGGACCCTGGATGCAAGGGGTGGAGATCCCTCAATCGCCGGAACAGATTGCGGCGTTCAAGGCGAAATACGGTTTGGATAAGCCCCTTTGGCAGCAATACCTGGTATGGCTGCGCAATGCGTTAACTTTGGATTTTGGCATCCCCTTCACTGCTCCCGAGTTGACGGTGACGCAACTGATCTTTAAACAGTTGCCCTACAGCGCCTTGGTGGGCGGTCTGGCGGCCACGCTGGCCGTGGGCCTGGGTATCATTCTGGGGATGATCGCGGCAGCGAAACAGAACTCCTGGATCGATAATCTTGTCACCGTCTATGCCGTAGGTATCAGTACCATTCCAAGTTTTGTGATGGGTTTTGTTCTGGTGTACTTTTTTGCGGCCAAATTGCGCTGGTTTCCGGCCGGTGGCTGGGGCGGGGCGAATTTCAAAACCTTGACCTTGCCGGTGGTGGCCTACGCTTTGCCCAGCACGGGCGGAGTTGCCCGGTGGACCCGCCAGTGCGTGGTGGAGGCCATGTCGGCCGATTATGTGCGGACGGCCTATGCCAAGGGCCTGCGCCAGGCGGGCGTGATGAGCCGCCATGTGTTGCGCAACGCCCTGATCCCCATGATCACCAGCTTCCTCCCCATGTTTCCGGGGATGATGACCGGCTCCATTTTTATCGAAAGAACCTTCGGAATCCCCGGCTTGGGACAGTATTTTGTGATGTCCAGCACCAACCGCGACTATCCTTTGGTCTTGGGCATCACCATGTTCTGGGCCATTCTCATCAGTCTCACCTATTTCCTCACCGATATCCTGTACGGGATCATTGACCCTCGGGTGCGTTTGTTGGAGAAGTCCTCATGACCTCAACAACTGTGGCTGCAGCGGCGACCGGTATGTCGGAACAGATCCGTTACGCCGGCTTTTGGGCAGGCGCCTGGCGGCGTTTTCGGCGGAACAAGCTGGCCATGTTCGGCCTTGTCTTTGTCATCCTGGTTCTTTTTGTGGCCATCTTGGCCCCCGTCCTGGCCCCTTATCCTTACGACAAGATCAATCCCGTGCGCGGGTTGGAGGGGCCTTCGCGGGAACACCTCATGGGGACGGACCAGCTCGGCCGCGATGTGCTCTCGCGGATCATCTACGCCTCTCGGCCGATGCTGCTGGTGGGGATTCTGACCCAGCTGGCCGGCCTCTTGATCGGAGTGCCCCTGGGGATCATTGCGGGATACGCCGGCGGCATCTTGGATTGGTTCGTGACCCGGCTGATCGATCTCTTTTCTGCCTTGCCTTGGTATCTCTTGGTCCTCTACCTGGTCATGGTGTTAAAGCCCAGTTTGCAGAATCTCATTCTGGCCATGACCATCACCAGTTGGTTAGGCTCGTGTCGCCTGGTGCGTGGATTAACCTTCTCGGTGCGCGAGCAGGATTATATCGAGGCAGCGCGCGCCCTGGGCATCCCCACGTGGCAGCTCCTCACCCGCCATATCTTTCCCCAAGCGGCGCCGTTGCTGCTCTGGGGGTTCGCTGCGGGGATCCCCGTGGCCGTCTTTGCAGAGGCAGGGCTGAGCTTCTTGGGCATGGGTGTGCGCCCGCCGCAACCTAGCTGGGGCCAAATGCTGGGCGAAGCAGGCATGTGGTGGATGTACAAACCCCACTTGTTCGTCTTTCCCTCGCTGATGATCACTCTCTCGGTCCTGGCTTTCCAAGGCTTGGCCGACGGTTTGCGGGAAGCGACGAACGTCAACGTCAACATTTAGCAAGGGGGCAAGATGGCTCCACTGCTGGAAGTGCGAGATTTGCAGGTTGCCTTTTTCACCAAAGACGGCGTGGTGAGGGCGGTGAATGGCATCTCCTATACTTTGGATCAAGGGGATACCCTCGGCATTGTGGGCGAGAGCGGCTGTGGCAAAAGCGTGAGCGTGCTGGCCATGTTGCGCTTGCTGCCCGAGCCGCCAGCCAAGATCATGGGCGGCCAGGTCCTGTTGGAAGGACAGGATATCCTCCGCTTGCCCGTATCGCGCATGCATGAGGTGCGGGGCAGCAAGGTGGCCATGATCTTTCAGGACCCCATGACCTCTCTGAACCCGGTGATGACCATCGGCGATCAGATCGCCGAGGCTGTGCGGGTGAACCTGGGCGCGGGGCCACGAGAGGCCCGTGAGCGCGCCGTCGAGGTGCTCACTGCTGTGGGCATTCCCAACGCTTCGGAGCGCTTGGGCGATTATCCCCACCAATTCTCGGGAGGGATGCGCCAACGGGTCATGATCGCCATGGCCATCTCTTGCCGTCCCAAGCTGTTGATCGCCGATGAGCCAACCACCGCCCTGGATGTGACCGTCCAGGCGCAGATTGTGGACCTGGTGAAACGCTTGCAAGCGGAGCTCAACATGGCGGTGATTTGGATCACCCATGATTTGGGCGTGGTGGCGAGGTTGGCCAAGCGAATCAATGTGATGTACGCGGGCTATATCATCGAAACGGCGCCCATCAAGCTGCTCTTTGCCAATCCTCAACACCCGTACACCATCGGTCTGCTCGGTTCTGTGCCTCGGATGGACACGTGCGAAGATCAGGAACTGCAATATATTGATGGATTCCCTCCCGATATGATCAGGTTGCCGCCGGGCTGTCCTTTCGCGCTCCGGTGCTTGTACCGGACGGAGCAATGCCTGGCCGCGAGGCCAGAGCTGCGGGAGGTTTTCCCGGATCATCAGGTGGCGTGTTGGCATGTGGAAGAGGTGCGCTTGCGCAAGGTTGCCGCGCCACAAGAAGAGAGGGTTTAGCCATGCCCGAACAGGAAACCCTGGTCCGCGTGGAACATCTGCAAAAGTATTTTCCCGTTAAAAGAGGGTTGATCCAGCATGTTGTGGGCTATGTCAAGGCGGTAGATGATATCTCTTTTGAAATCTATCGCGGCGAGACGCTGGGCTTGGTGGGAGAGAGCGGTTGTGGCAAGACGACCACAGCCCGGGTGATCTTGCAATTGCAGCGTCCGACGGCAGGAGCGGTGTACTTTCAGGGGCGCAATTTGGTGGCCCTCAAAGGTGAAGAGCTGCGCCGCATGCGCACTCAAATGCAGATCATCTTTCAAAATCCCTATTCTTCCCTTAATCCGCGGATGACAGTGGGCCGCATGCTCATGGAGCCCATGATCGTCCACGGCATCGCCAAGGGCAAAGAGGCCGAGGAGCGCGCTGCCCATCTGCTGCAGATGGTGGGGCTCAACCCCTACTTTGTCAACCGCTTCCCCAGCGAGTTCTCCGGCGGACAGCGCCAACGCATCGGCATCGCCCGGGCCTTGAGCGTCAACCCTTCTTTTGTCATCTGTGATGAGCCGATCTCTTCGTTGGATGTCTCCATCCAATCGCAGATCGTCAATCTGCTCAAACGGTTGCAGCGCGAGCTCAAACTGACCTACCTGTTCATCTCCCACGATCTGCGCATGGTGCGTTATATCAGCAACCGCATGGCGGTGATGTATTTGGGCAAAATCGTCGAATTGGGGATCAGCAACATGGTCTGTAACCATCCTTTGCACCCCTACACCCAAGCGCTCTGGTCTGCGGTACCGATTCCCGATCCGGTGATTGAAGAGGGACGCCGGCGCATCATCTTGGAGGGTGACGTGCCCAGCCCGGTCAACCCTCCCAAGGGATGTCGCTTCAACACCCGCTGTCCCCAGGTGATGGCCATCTGTCGTGAAGTGGAGCCGGCATTGAGGGAGCTGGAACAGGGCCATTGGGCAGCTTGCCATCTCTACTGAGACACAGGCCATGGTCCCATCAAAACAGCAACTTCAGGCCGGCTTTCTCCATCCTCCCACCTCTGCCCGTCCTTGGGTGCGCTGGTGGTGGTTCGCCAATAGCATCACGCCGGAGGAGATTCGCCGCGAGCTATCTTTGATGGCCCAGGCTGGCTGGGGCGGCGTGGAGCTGGCGGTGGTTTATCCCCAGCCCGGATCTCCGCCGGGGCCCGCTTTTGCCAGCGCCGAGTGGTTCGCCTTGGTGGATGAGGCCATCGCCGAGGCAGCCCGGTTGGGGCTCGGTTTCGATCTCACTTTCGGCAGCGGCTGGCCTTTCGGTGGTCCCCACATTCAGGGGGAGGCGCGGGCGGGCACCCTGCGCGCCCACACCTGGGTTATCTCCGGCCCTGCCAGGGAGGCGCGCCTGGAGCTGCCCCCCTTGGCTGAGGGCGAGAGGATCATCGGGGCTTTCGCCGTGCCCTGTGCAGGCCAGAAGGCGATCCTGCAGAGCCAGCGCGAACTTGATGTGGAGCCCGGGGCCACCCAGATTGTGTGGGATGTTCCCCCAGGAGAATGGCGCATCTGCCTCCTGCTGCGTTCCTTTACGGGGCAGCGGGTGAATCGTTGCGCCCCCGGCGGCGAGGGTTGGGTGCATGACCATCTGAGCGCTGTGGGCACAGAGGCCCATCTGAGCGGTTTGGGCACGCAGATCGTCCGCCACCTGGGGCACCGCATTGGCCAAGGCCTTGGCGCCTTGTTCTGCGATAGTTGGGAGGTGCTGGGGCCGTACTGGTCGCCCGCGTTCTCTGAAGAATTTGCGCGCCGCCGTGGCTATGACCTCCGGCCCTACCTGCCCGCCCTGCTCGGCGTCTGGGCTGTGGACGATCCGGATGCCTTGGCCCTCTTGCGCCATGTGCGCTGCGACTATAACCGCGTGCTCTCGGAGCTGATCATCGAAAACTTTTACGAGCCGTACACCCGCTGGTGCCATGCGCATGGGCTGCGCTCGCGGGTGCAAGCTCATGGCATGCCGGGCGATGTGCTGCGGGCCTACGGCACAGCGGATATACCCGAAGGCGAGATGCTGCTCTATCCCCTGGAGGCGCTACGGCTGGCGGCCTCCGCGGGCCACCTTTACAACCGGCCGATCATCTCCAGCGAGTCCTTTACCTGCCTCTACGGGTGGCCCAATGTCAAACAATTCGCCGAACGTCCCGACGATCTCAAGCTTTTGGCCGATGCCCAGTTTGCCTGTGGCATCAACCGGGTATTATTTCATGGCTATCCCTCGTCTCCCCCAGAGGCTGGTGACGCGCCCGGCTGGACCTGCTATGCCACCTGCCATTTCAACCATAACATCACCTGGTTTCGGTATTTAGGCAAGTTCATCGACTATGTGGCACGCATCAGTTTTCTTTTACAGCAGGGCCAGGCTGCCACGGATTTTGCCCTCTACCTGCCATTGTATGACCTGTGGTATGCCCAGCCCTATCTGCTGCGCGAGACCAACTCGGAATCCTTTCAATGGGCGGGGGCCAGGATACAGCCCGAGCCGCCCCAGGAGGTTGCCGGGTACACCTGGGATTGGGTGAACGATCACGCCTTGCTGGGGGCTTCCGTGGTAGAGGGGAGCCTGCGCATCGGAGAGCAGGACTATGCGGCCATGGTCCTCCCTCCTCTGCGCTGGCTGCCGCTGGATGCGGCGCAACGTTTGTTGGCCCTGGCCCAAGATGGGGCCACTTTGATCGTGCTAGATCCTCAGTCGCCCCGTGTGCCCGGCCTCCGAGGCCGAGTAGACGATGACGAGCTGGCCAAGGTCTGGCGACAGCTCTTGGCGCAACCGCGCACGGTCACCTCGCTGGAGGCATTCCGTGCCCTCAGCGGGCTCGTCCCCGATCTACAGCTCCTCGGTGATGGATCCCAGCGCCTTCCTTGGTGGGCACATCGTCGGATGGGCCCTGTGGAAATTTACTTTATTGCCCATCCCCAGGCAGACCGCTTGCGGTATCCCTTGCCCTATCACCACGGCCTGGCGCGTCAGGAGGTGGAGCCCGTCGTGTTGCAGCTCCAGCTCAGGGCTCAAGGGGATAAGGAGATCTGGGACCCGGAGACGGGAACACGTTGGGGCTGCGCCGAAGGGCCGCTGCAGTTGCATTTCGGCGCTCACGAGTCTTATATTATCGTGGTTTCGCCGCCGGGGGAATGTCCGCCAGCGCCGCCACCGGTCGAGCCGAGGCATCGCCTGCCCATTCCTTCTTGTGACCTGCAACTTCCCGATGGCCGGCTATGCCCCAACCAGGCTTTTGTGGATTGGCGCGCCCTCCCCGAGCTGCGCGATTTTGCCGGTTCCCTAAACTATTACCTCACCTTGGACGTGCCCACGGGGGCCAAGCGCGTGCTCCTGGATTTAGGCACGGTGGAGCATGTGGCCGAGGTGTTTATCGGAGAACGGTCGGTGGGGGCGAGGATTTGGGCGCCTTACCGCTTTGAATTGACACCCTGGCTGCAACCGGGGGTGAACCGGGTGCGTGTAGTGGTGACCAACCTCCTCTACAACCGCATCCAGGGGATCCGCCAACGGCAGGGAGTCTCACCGTTGCCGGGCCTGCGTCCGGAGGAGTGGCAGCAGGTGGTGCAGCTGGGCCTGGTGGCCCCGGTGGAGGAGCGCATCCCCTCCGGCTTATTGGGCCCGGTGACACTGCTCTATGATGATTAGGTCCCCTCATAGAACAAGCCGTCGGTTGCAAACCGACGGCTTCAGGAAGGCCTGCCAGGAGCGAGGTCTCGGCATCGCCCGCCCTAGCTGTGCTCCTCTCTGCCCCGCACCCGCACGCCCGGCGCCACATCCTGCAGGCGCCGGGCCAGGGCCAGCAGCCCATCTTCATCCAGGGCGGGCAGGGCGGCAAGCTCTGGCGCCACTCCCTCGGTGGGCACAAAGCGCTGCCAGTACCAGCGCTCCTCCGGGCGCACCACGGCGGCTATATCCCGGAGGGCTGCCTCGTCCAGCGTGGGGATGATGGTGGTGCGCCATTCATAGGCCCCGCCCCAGGCGCGAATGAGCTCCATGCTGCGCCGCAGGGCGGCCAGGTCCACCGGGCGGCGCGCTACCTCCGCGTAACGCGCATCCAAGGGCGCTTTCAGGTCCATGGCGACATAATCCACCAAGCCTTGGTGCAAGAGGGGCTCCAGGCGCTCCGGCAGGGTGCCGTTGGTATCCAGCTTGGTGGCATAGCCTAAGGATTTGATCGCCCGCAGGAGTTCCGCCAATTCCTCGTGGAGCGTCGGCTCGCCGCCGCTGAGGCAGACCCCATCCAACAGCCCCGCCCGTTGCCGCAAAAAGCGCAGCAGCTCCTCCACCGAGAGCGCCGCGGTCACCCGGCCGGCATCCAACATCCAGCGGTTGTAGCAGTAGCTACAATTGAGGTTGCAGCCGGCCAGGAATACGGTGGCCGCCAGACGCTCGGGAAAGTCGATCAGGCTCAGCTTCTGCAAGCCGGCGATCTTCATGATGCGGCGATGTCCAGCCTCTGCGGCACCGGTTCCACAGAGAAGGTCTTGCGCAGGCGATATTCGGCCTTTTTCCCCTTGTTCCATTGCTGCACCGGCCGCAGATAGCCCACCACCCGCGAATAAACCTCGCAGGGCTGCTCCGTGGGACACTTGGGGCAGGTGAAATGCTCGCCCGCCAGGTATCCGTGGCTGGGGCAGACGCTGAAGGTGGGCGTGAGGGTGAAATAGGGCAGCCGGTAATGGCTCGCCACCCGGCGCACCAGCTCCTTGGTGGCCTTGATGGAGGGCAAGCGCTCGCCCAAAAAGATGTGCATCACGGTGCCGCCGGTATATTTGGTCTGTAAAGAATCTTGCCAATCCAGCGCCTGGAAAAGGTCATCGGTGGCGTTCACCGGGAGCTGGGTAGAGTTGGTGTAGAACGGCTCCGCCTCCGGGGTGTCGTGGTTGGCGGTGATGATATCGGGGTAGCGGGCTTTATCCAGCAGGGCAAAGCGGTAGCTGGTGCCCTCGGCGGGCGTCGCTTCCAGGTTAAAGAGCTGCCCCGTCTCCTCTTGGTAACGGATGAGGCGCTCGCGCATGAAATCCAGCACCTGCTCGGCAAAGGCGCGGCCGCGGGCGTCGGTCAGGTCCACGCCCATAAAGTTGAGCAAGGCCTCGTTCATGCCGTTGAGGCCGATGGTGTTGAAATGGTTGGCCCAATATTGGCCGAACCGCTGCTTGACGCCGTCCAGATAGTGCCGCGAATAGGGGTAAAGGCCGCCCTCGGTAAAGCGCTCGATGACCCGGCGCTTGATGAGCAGGCTCTCCTTGGCGATGTCCATCAGCTCGGCCACGCGGCGCAGGAAATCGTCTTCGCTGGTGGCCAGGTAGCCGATGCGGGCCATGTTCAAGGTTACCACGCCGATGCTGCCGGTGAGGGGGTTGGCCCCGAACAGGCCGCCGCCTCGCTGGCGCAGCTCCTTGTTGGAGAGGCGCAGCCGGCAACACATGGAGCGCACGTCCTCTGGGTTCAGGTCCGAATTGATAAAGTTGGCAAAGTAGGGGATGCCATACTTGGCCGTCATCTGCCAGATGGGATCCAGGTTGGGGTTATCCCAATCGAAATCGGCGGTGATGTTGTAGGTGGGGATGGGGAAGGTGAACACCCGCCCGTCGGCATCTCCCTCCAACATCAACTCGGCGAAGGTGCGGTTGAGGAGGTCCATCTCCTCCTGGAACTTGCCATAGGTCGCCTCCTGGGGCTGCCCGCCGATGATGACGGGTTCATCGGCCAGGATGGAGGGCACCTTCAGATCCATGGTGAGGTTGGTAAAAGGCGTCTGGAAGCCCACCCGGGTGGGCACGTTCATGTTAAAGATAAACTCTTGCAGCGCCTGGCGCACCTCCTTGGGCCCCAGCCCGTCGTAACGGATAAAGGGGGCGAGGTAGGTATCAAAGCTGGAAAAGGCCACCGCCCCGGCGGATTCCCCCTGGATGGTGTAGAAAAAGTTGACGATCTGCCCCAGGGCGGAGCGAAAGTGCTTGGGAGGCTTGCAAGCGATCTTGCCCGGCACGCCGCCGAAACCGCGCACCAACAGGTCGTGCAGATCCCAGCCGCAGCAATAGACGGCCAGGATGTAGAGATCGTGCAAGTGGATATCGCCGTTGAGGTGGGCGTCGCGCACCGACTTGGGGTAAAGTCGGTTGAGCCAATAGGCGCTATTGACGGCGGAAAAGATATGGTTGTTCAGCCCCTGGAGGGAGAAACTCATGTTGCTGTTCTCGTTCACCCGCCAATCCAGGTGCTCCAGGTAGCCATCCACCAGCTCGTTGGCGTCTACCAAGGCGCGGATGTCGCGTAGCTTGTTGTGCAGGTCGCGGTAGAGGATGTAGGCCTTGGCCGTCTTGGCGTGGCCATGCTTGATCAAGGCGCGCTCCACCAGGTCCTGGATATCCTCCACCGAGGGGATGACCGCGTCGCCAAAGCGCTCCTCCAACATCTTGACCACAGCGTTGGAGATAAAGACGGCGCGCTCCCGGTCGTCGCCGCCCACCGCTTGGGCAGCCTTGAAGATGGCGTTGGTGATCTTTTCCTGGTCAAAGGGCACCAGGCGCCCATCGCGCTTGCGAACCAGCTTGATGCGACATTCGGTCATGGTCGTAGCCTCCATACTCTGCAGTGAACGAACGACTATAGACGATGAAGAACCCCCCGGTCGGCCCTGACCAGGGGCTTGAAACCCTGGATATGGTGATTGCTATCGATGCTGCGACGCGAGAACGGGGCCCCGGGGCGGGGGGGCCGAGCCAGAGGGGAGCGGAGAGGTTTGCTTCTCCTGGCACGCTCCCATTATACACCGAGTCTGCGATTTTGGCAAGAGTTCCTGCGTAAATTTTGCTAAACGTTTTTCGTCCCACTAGGGATAGTGGGTTTCGTCCCGCTCAACCACTAGTTATATGTTATGGTGAATCAATAACCAGGGTAAGCGCAAAACGTTTTTCAAAATGCAAGAATTCTTGCACTTGGTATAATCACCCCGGCGGCGCGCCTTTATTTGTCTTGCTGCTGGCGGGGGAGTACAATGGACGCCAAATCTCCCCTGGAGGGATTAGAGATGGATCGCTATCCTTTGCGCGTCGTCCCCGGCTACTATGCCTCGCGGCCCGGCATCCAGCTGGGCATCCAGCTCCCGCCCGATTGCTCTGAAGAGGATATGCAGTTTGCCCAACAATTGGGGGTGGAGTGGGTGGCCACCTGGCTCCGCACCCGGGAGGAGAACACCCTGGAGAACTATATCGCCCTGCGGAAGAAATTCGAATCCCACGGGCTCAAGGTGTGGAAGATCCTCAACTACCGCGCGCTGAACATTCCCGAGATCACCCTCAATCTTCCCGGGCGGGATGAGCGCATCGCGGAGTATTTGGATTATATCCGGGCCCTGGGCAAGGCGGGGATCCACTATGCCACCTATGCCCACCAGGCCAGTGGCGTCTGGCGTAGCGAGCCCGAACCGGTGCGCGGCGGCGCCATGCATCACGCCCTGCGGTTGGATAAAAACCCGGCGGGCCACTGGGTCACCAAGATGCAGGGCGAACTCACCCACGGCCGGGTCTATACCGAGGAGGAGATGTGGGATAATTTCGCCTATTTCATCCGCAAGGTGGTGCCGGTGGCCGAGGAAGCGGGGGTATACATCGGTCTGCACCCGGATGATCCTCCACTTTATCCTCTGGGTGGCGTGCCGCGCTGCGTGCTGGGCAGCTTTGCCGGCCTCAAGCGCGCCTTTGCCCT
>DAOTZU010000147.1:0-6120 GCA_034433995.1 Anaerolineae bacterium | reverse complement strand
TATGGGGCCCCACCAGCACCGTGCCCCGGCCATCGCGCAAGGTGGCCAAGACACGCTGCCATTTTTCCTCGTCCACCCGCAAGGTGATGCGCCCTTCACGATAGTCTTTGACCGAGGCATGGAACATGTCGAAATAGGTGCAGCCCGCGTGGTAGATGGCTTCCTCGGCCAGGCGATCCAGAGTGGCCGCGTCAGCATCCGCCCCTAACACATGGGCCAGGTTGGCCCGCACGGTGCAAAAGAGATGGGTGCGCCGACGGGCCATGCTCCGGGCAATGCGCCGCGAGAGGCCATAACCCCAGCGGGCCGGCACAAGATGGGCGATGGCCATGCCCAACACGATGAACGGCGGGCTGCCGAGAATATCCTGGGCCTTCATGCCATCATCCTTGCCTCAACGAGGATCGGCGGAACCGGTAAGGGAGGGGAGCGCCTCAACAACCACCGGCGCGCCCCGCACCAGGCAAAAGGCCACCGAGAGCCAACTGACCACATTGAAGGTCAGCGTGACGGAGCGCACCGTTTGAGGCGTGACCATCCCCTGTGCCGCGTAGGCGGCCAAGGCATGGGCCAAGCCCAGGCCGGCGAAGGCGGCCAACTTGGTCAGGGCGTAAGGGGTGCGCATCCAAGGGCTATGCATCAGGAACTGGCCCCAACGGCTGCTGGCGGCCTTGAGGGGGGCCGTGCCCTGGCTCACCTTCATGCCCCGCAAGGAATCCACCACGGTGCCGCGCAGGATATAGATGATAGGGATGGCCACTGGGATGAGGCCCAAGTGGGCATAGACCGTCCACAGCACCAACTCCACCGCCCGATCCACCATCACATCCAACACGCTGCCCATCAGCGACGTCTCGTGGCGCGCCCGGGCTACCACGCCATCCACACAATCCAGCCCAATCAGCACACCGATCAAGATCACGCCGGCCAGCCTGGCCACGGGGTTTACGCTATACAGCAGCAAAACGATGACCAACAAGACGGGAAAGCGCGCAAGGGTGATCAGGTTGGCCATAAGACCTCTTTCATGAGGGTTTATTGGCGGCGCGAGATGCCTCTTGACGGGCCAATACGGCGGCACGCTGGCTGTGGGGATCCCGATCCTGGCTGGAGAGCCAGCGCCACTCCACATTGTGATCGCCCAAGACGCGGCTCAGCTCGGCCCAGATCTCGGGGTTCTTGACGGGCTTGCCCTCCGGGGTGTGCCAATGATTGCGTTCCCAGGAGGCCAACCAGCGGGTGGCGCCATCCAAAACGTATTTGCTGGTGGTGTAAACCGTCACCTGGCTGACCCGGCGCAGCGCCCGCAAGCCCGCGATGACCGCCCACAACTCCATGACGTTGCTGGTGGTCAAAGGCCAGGAACCCGAGATCTCTTGTTGGGCGCCGTCCTCCACCAAGACGGCCGCATAACCGCCCGGGCCGCTGCCACTGCCGATGACACACCCACGGGCATACAGGGCCACCTGGGGCCCTTCCATCGGGTCCACCGGGGGATCCGGGCGCGCCTTGAGGCGGGAGGTGGGCTGGATCTCGCCGGCCAGCAGGCGCCTTCTGGCCTCGTGGGCCAGCCGGTCGGCGCGTTCGTTCAAAGGATGACCCAGATGGCCGCGCAACCATTGCCACTCGATCTGATGGACCTGGGCTTGGCGCAGCAGCTCCTGCCAAAGGTCGGCGTTCTCCACCGGTTGGCCCCTGGACCGGCGCCACCCCTTGGCCTGCCATTGGGGCAGCCATTCGGTGATGCCTCGCTTCAGGTACTGCGAATCGGTGTAAAGGGTCACCCGGCAGGGTTGCCGCAGGGCGCGCAGGGCCTCGATGGCCGCGGTGAGTTCCATCCGGTTGTTGGTGGTGGCCGGCTCGGCGCCGCTGAGCTCTTTGGTCTTGATGCCGCAGACCAAGATGGCCCCCCACCCGCCGGGACCGGGGTTGGGATCGCAGCCGCCATCGGTATAGATCGTCACTTGGGGCAGGGATGAATCGGTCACCGTGTCTCGTCCCGAGATTTTTACTGGGCCATGATGCGGGCCAACTCAAACAGGGCCAGGTCCAGGGGTTTCTGGCGGCCCACCACCTGGGCCAAGGGCGTGGTGACGGTATGGTTACCGCGCAAACCCACCAAAACGCCCTGCTCCCCGCGCAAGAGCGCCCGCACCGCCTCTTGGCCCAAGCGGGTGGCCAACAGGCGGTCGGCGGCGGTGGGCTTGGCGCCCCGCTGCACATGGCCCAGGATGGTGGCGCGGGGGTCAAAGCCGGCGGTATCCGGGTGAGCCAGGAAATATTCCACCAGTTTCTGGGCGTTGTTCCGCGCGCCCTCGGCCACCACCACCAAGGCATACTGTTTGCCCCGGGCGTAGGCGGCGCGCACCTCCTGCGCCACCTCATCGGGGCTGATCTCCCGCTCCGGGATCACCACCACTTCGGCCCCGCCGGCCATGCCGGCCATCAAGGCCACATAGCCGCATTTGCGCCCCATCACCTCCACCATGAACACCCGCCGATGTGAGGCGGCCGTCACTTTGAGGCGATCAATGGCCTCCAGGGCCACGTTGATGGCCGTATCCACGCCGATGGTGACGTCCGACCCCTCCAAATCGTTATCAATGGTGGAGGCCACCCCCACCACAGGATAGCCCATCTGCCAAAGGTCATAGGCGCCGGCTTGGGAGCCGTTCCCGCCGATGACCACCAGGCCTTCGATCCCCTGTTGGGCCAAGTGCGCCAAGGCCTTTTGGCGGCCCTCCACCGTGAGGAACTCGGGACAGCGGGCGCTGCCCAATACGGTGCCGCCGGTCTGCATGATGCCGCCCACATCGCGACGGGAGAGGTAGACGAACTCGTTGGCGATCAACCCGGCATAGCCGTGGCGCACGCCAAAGGTATCCAGCCCCGCCTCCTGGCCTGTGCGCACCACGGCACGGATGGCCGCGTTCATTCCCGGGGCATCGCCCCCGCTGGTGAGCACTGCGATGCGTTTCATCTTGCGCTCCTTGTGGATTAGCCAAGCGGTAGAGTTATGCCACAATCGAGGGCGCATGTCAATTGGCCCAGCCCATGCAGCGGGCCCCAAAATTGCGCATTTATGCTGAGGCAATTTGCGCCTTTTGGCGGATTCTGCCCTAAAGCTCTTGTGGTATACTGCAGGCAGAGTTGGCGAGCGGGTTTGGCTTGCGGCGCTCTAGCTGTCCCCTAGACGACGTAAGGGACAGCGCTTCTTCTCCTCCTTGGTGGACGGGCCTCGCTATCGTTTGGGCGGCGGTAGCGGGGCCCGTCTAAATTTAACCGCGCAAACAATAAGGGTGTTGAAAAAAGGCGTGTAGACGCCTTGCCCGCCGTCGGATGGAATCCGACGGCTCTGCTTGCCAAGCCCGCGGCGCGGGCTTACCATCCCCAGACGTCGGTTTCTAACCGACGGGCGCATTTCTCGACACTCTCCAAGCAATCTAGCTTGCTTCGCACACCCTCCCGCACTAAAATCTGCGGCAGAATCCTTGCCGCGAGGTAGCCATGTCTTCCACACCCTCCGCACCCATCAGTTCTGGCAAGGGATGGATCTTTGTCGCCGTGGGCCTGGGCACCTTCATGTCCGCCCTGGATACCAGCATCGTCAACACCATCCTGCCCCTCATCACCCGCGCCCTGGGCAGCCCCTTGGTCAGCACCCAGTGGGTTGTCACCACATATCTCTTGGTGGTCAGCGGTTTTCTCTTGGCCTTTGGCCGCTTGGGGGACCTGGGCGGCCACAAGCGCCTCTGTCTCCTGGGGTTTGCCGCCTTTGCCTCGGGCTCGGCGTTGTGCGCGCTGGCTGGATCGGTGTGGGGGCTGGTGACCAGCCGCGCCCTGCAGGCCCTGGGGGCGGCGCTGCTCTTTGCCAACGGCCCGGCCATCCTCACCCGCAACTTTCCTCCGGCCCAGCGCGGCCGGATTCTGGGCCTGCAGGCCACCATGACCTATCTCGGTCTGACCCTGGGCCCCTCCCTGGGCGGCTGGCTGGCCAGCGCCTTCGGTTGGCGCGCGGTGTTTAGCCTGAATGTGCCCTTGGGGGTGGCCGCCCTCGTCTTGGGCTGGCGGGTGATCCCGGCCGATATCCCCGCCCGGCGCGGCGAGGGGTTCGACGCTCCCGGCGCGGCACTGTTCATCGTAGGGTTGGTGGCCTTGCTCTTGGGGTTGAACCGGGGTTCGGCCTGGGGCTGGGGCTCGGCAGCGGTGATCGGGCTGATCCTGGCGGCCATGGCGCTCTTGGCCCTCTTTGTGCTCTGGGAGCGCCGCGCGGCGAGCCCCTTGCTGGACCTGGGCCTCTTCCGTCGACGGCTCTTTTCCGCGGCCCTGGCCAGCGCGGTGATGAACTATATCTGCACCTACACCATCACCTTCTTCCTGCCCTTTTACCTCATCCAAGGCCGTGGCCTCGACTCGGCCCAGGCGGGGATGATCCTCACCGCTCAACCCCTGGTGATGGCCCTCATCGCGCCCATCAGCGGCGCCCTCTCGGATCGCATCGGCTCGCGCCTCTTGGCCACGCTGGGGATGCTGGTGCTCATGGTGGGATTGCTCGCCCTCTCCCGGCTGGGCGGCAAGACGCCACTCCCGGTGGTGACCGCATTGCTGGTGGTGACGGGGCTGGGCATCGGCCTCTTTACCTCGCCCAATACCAGCACCTTGATGGGCGCCGCGCCCCGCCAGCGCCAAGGGGTGACGGCCGGCATTCTGGCCACAGCGCGGAACACCGGCATGGTCTTGGGGGTGGGGCTGGCGGGGGCCATCTATAACACCCTCTTGGCCCACCAACCCCCTCAGGCGGCCACGCTGGCGGCGGTGCCCATGGTTTACGGCATAGGGGCGGTGATCGCCCTGTTGGCTGCCCTCACCTCAGCGGTACGGGGTGACGAGGCCATCGAGCCTTCAACCACTCCATGATCGCCCTGTGCCAACGTCGGGCCAGCTCCTCATGGCCGGCGGGGGTAAAATGCACGCCGTCGTGCTCGGCGCCCAGGGTATCCATCAGGGCGAGGCCGGCGCCCTTGGCCCGCCGTTCGGCCACCACCTGGGCGATGCCACGGCGATAGATCTCCAGCGGCCGCGGAGCATCGGCCGGAGTGCAAGGCTGGCCCACCACGAGGAACAGCTCCGGTCGGTGGCGCAACATCTCGTCCACCAGCTTGCCCAAAGCGACCACCAAGGCCTGGGCCCGGCGGTCGTCCACCGGGCGGCGATCCTCTAGCGAACGCCACAGATCGTTGCTGCCGATCAAGAGCAGCGCCACATCGGGTTGGTACAGCTCCAAAACCCCTTGGCGCACCCGCTCCTGGAGCATGGCGATCCCCTGGCCCGCCCAACCCTCGTGCTCGGCATCGTCCATGACGGCATACCCCGTCTTCAGGCCCCCCACGAAATCGCTATGGACGCCATCGGCCATGAGCAATTCCTTCAGCTTCTGGCGATAGCCCACCAGGATCTCGGGATCGCGGCTGAGATCGGGGTTGCCCATGCCCAGGGTGTTGGAATCGCCCAGGGGCATGATGCGTAGCGGCCGTTGCGGCGAACCCAGCGCAGCCTCAGGGGTCACAAAGCCTCCAGCCAGGCGCGCAAGGTGGTCGCGTCCTCCAGGAAGGCCGCCGGGGCGTCATCGCGGACGAACTCCAGCAGCGCCCAATGCTCCCGGCCGGTGCCGGCCGCCAGACGGAGGTACTCTCGCCAAATGGTCTCCCCTGAGGCCAGCGGTTGGCGGCCATAATCCGGCCGCCAGAAAAAGACATGGAGGTTCTTGAGCCAAGGGAGCACCCCTCGCAGCCCCGCCAGGCGATACTCCTCCGGGGCCCCGGTGATGGGCTGCCAATAGCTGCCCAGGGCCGGATGTTGCGCCCGCTGCAAAAGGTCCAGGGCGGATTCGTTGGTATCGGTCAAGGTGCCGCCGTGGAACTCGTAGGCCACCGCCACCTCCGCTTCCTGCGCCAGCTCGGCGATGCGCAGAGATTCCTCGGCCACCCGCTGGCGATAGGCCGCGTCGGCCTGGGCCGAGCCGAGTTTGCCCGCCCAGACGCGAATCAGCGGCGCGCCCAGGGCCAACGCCGTCTCCAGCACCACGGTAAAGGGCGCCGGCTCCTCATGGCCCACGCGATA
>DAOTZU010000146.1:0-1759 GCA_034433995.1 Anaerolineae bacterium | reverse complement strand
GGTGCAGGGCGAGCTGGAGCCCTCCCGCGATGCCTTCCACGTGTTGCGGGCGTGTTTCCCGGCGGGAACCGTCTCCGGGGCGCCGAAGGTGCGGGCCATGGAGATCATCGAGGAGCTGGAGCCGGAACGCCGCGGGCCCTACGCCGGCGCGGTGGGCTATTTCGGCTTCTCCGGCAACATGGATACCTGCATCACCATCCGCACGCTGGTCATGCGGGGGGATCGGGTTTACTTGCAGGCCGGCGCGGGGATCGTGGCCGATTCCGACCCCGGCCGGGAGTATGAGGAATCCGAGAACAAGCTGCGCGCGCTCGCCCAGGCCCTGACCCTGGCCGAGGGCGGCGAGCTATGACGTTGGAGGAGGTGGATCATGATCGTGGTCATCGATAACTATGATTCCTTTACCTACAACCTGGTGCAATACTTGGGCGAGCTGGGCGCCGAGCCTTGGGTCTTTCGCAACGACCGCATCACCCTCGGCGAGCTGGAGAACATGCGCCCCTCGCACATCGTCATCTCCCCCGGCCCGGGCACGCCGGAACACGACGCCGGGATCACCAACCGGGTGATCCGCCACTTTCACGGTCGGGTGCCCATCTTGGGGGTCTGCCTGGGGCACCAATGTATCGCCCATGTCTTTGGCGGGCGGGTGAGCCGGGCGCCGCGGCTGATGCACGGCAAGGTCTCGCGCATCGTGCATCAGGGCGGGCCGCTCTTCGCCGGCATCCCCACGCCCTTTGAGGCCACGCGCTACCACTCGCTCATCGTCCAGGAGCCGCTGCCGGATGAGTTGGAGGTCCTGGCGCGCACCCCCGAGGGCGAGGTCATGGCCCTGCGCCACCGCCAGGGGTTGACCTTCGGGGTACAATTCCACCCCGAATCCATCCTCACGCCCCACGGCAAGAGGTTATTGAAAAACTTTTTGGCCCTGCGCTACGGCCCGCTCTCCAAGGGTGAAGGAGAGCCATCAGCCGTCGGCTTTCAGCAGTCAGCGGGACCAGCTCTCCCGGCATCAGGGGAGAGCCGGGGTGAGGGCCACTTCCCTCGCCCAGACTTGGGAGAGGGTCGGGGTGAGGGCCTGATCCTAGACCTACCTCTGGCCCTTGAGCGCACCTTGGCCCGGGAGCATCTCTCCGCCGACGAGGCCGAGGCGGTGATGGCGCGGATCATGTCCGGCGAGGCCACGCCGGCGCAGATCGGCGCCTATTTGGCCGCCCTGCGGGCCAAGGGCGAGACCGTGGCCGAGATCGTCGGTTTCGCCCGCGCCATGCGCCAACACGCGACGCCCGTGCGCCCCACCCGTCGTCCCCTGGTGGATACCTGCGGCACCGGCGGGGATCGGGCCAACACCTTCAATATCTCCACCACCGCCGCCTTGGTGGTGGCCGGGGCGGGGGTGGCCGTGGCCAAACACGGCAACCGCTCGGTATCCAGTCGTTGCGGCAGCGCCGACGTTTTGGGGGCCTTGGGCGTCAAGCTGGACCTGGGGCCGGAGGCGATCGCCCGCTGCATCGACGAGGTGGGCTTTGGCTTCCTCTTCGCCCCTATGCTCCACCCGGCGATGAAGCACGCCATCGGCCCCCGGCGCGAGATGGGCGTGCGCACGGTGTTCAACATCCTGGGGCCGCTGACCAACCCCGCCGGGGCTTCGGTGCAGCTCATGGGCGTGTACGAGCCCAGCTTGCTCCTCCCCCTGGCCAACGTCCTGGCCGAGCTGGGCGCCGAGGCCGCCTATGTGGTGCACGGGGCCGATGGCCTG
>DAOTZU010000145.1:0-3048 GCA_034433995.1 Anaerolineae bacterium | reverse complement strand
CGCGTAGAGGCCTTGCCCGCCGTCGGATGGAATCCGACGGCTCTGCTTGTCAAGCCCGCGCTGCGGGCTTATCATCCCCAGACGTCGGTTTCTAACCGACGGGGGCATCTCTTGGCACCCTCCTGGCATCGCTTTTTGCGTCGCCTGGGAATCCATGTATAATGGCGTTGTTTTGGGGAATGAGCGCCCCAGGCCACTCCCCGGTCTGGGGCAGAAGCTTTTCCCCTTGCCTTTCTGCTCCTAGCCAGGTCGCCAGTTTGCCCCTGGCCGGCCGCTATGAGGTCTAGGGGCAATCCCAGAGAAAGGAGGCAAAACCGTGCCAGCATACGAGCTACTCTTTATCGCTCAGCCCAATCTCGACGAAGAAGCGCTGAACGCCCTGGTGAGCCGCGTGCAACAGGTCATCACCGATAATCAGGGCCAGATCATCAAAGTCGAGCAGATGGGGCGGCGCAAGCTGGCCTATCCGATCAAAAAGTATCGGGAAGGCAGCTATGTGTTGGTTCAGGCGAACTTGGAGCGCGCCGCCATGGCTGAGCTAGAGCGCACCCTCAAGCTCTCCGAAGATGTGCTGCGCCATTTGTTGGTGCGCCTCGACGAGAAGGACTAGGTCATGCTCCATTGCCCCCGCAGACGTTGGCCCTGCCTTGTGTAGGTGTGGGCAAGGGGAGCACGCCGGGGGAACATCGTGATGATTTGGGAGGTCATATGGCAGATCATGAGAACGACCGTGAGGTCGTAGAGGCAGGAGAAACGGCCGAGCGGCCCCAGCGGGAGGGCCAGGAGGATCGTCGCGGC
Organism: Anaerolineae bacterium; assembly: GCA_034433995.1. Lineage (GTDB taxonomy): Bacteria > Chloroflexota > Anaerolineae > UBA1429 > UBA1429 > DAOTZU01. Next base: position 2,250 of record DAOTZU010000145.1, on the reverse strand, counting down.
GGGCGGCGGGCGGCCGCGCCCGGCCAAAGACAGGGGCCCGTGCGGCGAAAGGCCTGTCAGTTCTGTGTGGACAAGGTGAACCGCATTGATTACAAAGACGTGGCCCTGTTGCGGCAGTTCATCAGCGAGCGCGGCAGGATCCATTCGCGACGCAAGACGGCCACCTGCGCCAAGCATCAGCGCATGTTGGCCAAGGCGATCAAGCGCGCCCGGCACATCGCCCTCTTGCCCTATACCGCTGAACATGTGCGCATGCAGAACGTCTAGGGGTTGGATCCGGCTCGGCGACTGAGGGCGCGCTTCTCTTCTCGGAGCCGCTGCATATTCGGGGGTATAGGAGCGCGCTCCTATGCCCCCGTTCCTTTACCGCCCGGTCGCATCACCAGCGAGGGAAAAAAAGATGTCCAAGAAGTCCGTCTCCGCGCCCGCCAAGGCGCTCTCGCGCAAACAGCTTTCGCGCCGCGAAAAAGAGGCACGCGCGCAAAAACAGCTCATCCTCGGCACCGCGGCGGTGCTGGCCCTGGTGGTCCTGCTCCTCGCCTGGGGCTTGTACGATCAGTACGTGCTGCGGCCTCGGCGCCCCGTGGCCACCGTGGCCGGCGTGCCCATTCGCTTGGATGCGTACCAACGCTTGGTGCAGTATCGCCGCTGGGATTATCGCAATTACCTGAACCAGCTCGAAGCGCAAAAGCAGCAGTTCGCCGCCGATAAGGATGCGGCCTTCTTGGTGCAATACATGGACCAGCAGATCCAGCAGGTGCAGAATGGTCTGATGAACCTGCCTTGGTCGGTGTTGGATGAGCTGATTGACGAGCAGATCATCCGCCAGGAGTGCCAACGGCGCGGCATCACCGTGACGGCCGAGGAGGTGCAGGCGCGCCTGGAGGAGCAGTTCGGCTACCAGCGCAACCCGTCCACGCCGGAGCCGACGGCGATCACCGCCACCGTGCCCATCACCGTCACTCCCACGCCCACCCTCGCGCCCATGACCTACGAAGAGTTCACCCAGCGCTCCACAAACTTTTTCCAGCAGGCGCGGGAGCAGACGGGCTTCAGCGAGCAAGAGTTCCGTCGGCTGGTGGAGACCTCCCTCTACCGCGAAAAGCTGGAGGCGGCTCTGAAGGCCGAAGTGCCGGCCACGGCCGAGCAGGTCCATGCCCGCCACATCCTGTTCAAGACCCGCGAGGAGGCCGAGAAGGCGCTGGAGCGGCTCAAGAACGGCGAGGATTTTGCCGCCTTGGCCCAGGAGCTTTCCCAAGACACTGCGACCAAAGATCAAGGGGGAGATTTGGGCTGGTTCCCCCGCGGCCAGATGGAAGCCGCCTTTGAGGAGGCCGCCTTTGCCCTGCAGCCCGGCCAGTTGAGCGAGATCGTCGAGACCTCGTACGGGTTTCATCTCATCCTGGTGGAGGAGCGCGACGCCAACCGCCCCTTGGAGGGCACAGCGTTGGAGGATGCCCAGGCCAAGGCGATCAGCGAGTGGTTCGCTGCCCGCCGAGCCTCACCCGATGTGGTGCGCTCTTGGGATTCCACCATGATCCCCAAGGACAAGACGACCCAGCGTTGAGCCGAACGGATCCCATAAAAAAGGGGGCCGCCCCGCATGAGGGTGGCCCCCTTTTTGCGCACGGCTCAGTTGGTTACCTCGCGACGCACATCCAAGACATCGCGCAAGCTCTGCAGTTTGTTCATCAGGAGGGCGAGTTGGCTCACGCTTTGCACCCCCACCGTGGCGATGATGGTGGCTGTGTGGTCCTGGGTGGTGGTGACGTTGGCCGCGCTCATGTTGATGCCCAGATCGGCCACCACCGAGGCGATATCGCGCAACAGGCCGGAACGGTCGAACGCTTCGATGCGGATGACCACCGGGTAGGCCTGCACCGCGCGCCCCCAAGAGACCTGGATCAGCCGCTCGGTGTCTTTGAGGTTGGCGATGTTGCTGCAATCGCGGCGGTGAACGGTGACCCCCTTCCCACGGGTGATATAGCCCACGATGGGATCGCCAGGGACGGGGTTGCAGCAGCTCGCCAGGCGGGTTAAGAGATCGCCCACGCCCGCCACCTCGATGTTGGAGGTGGCCGTCTCGGGGATGGCCTTGAGTTTGAGGCGTTCGCTCTTGGTGGCGGCATCGTCAATCTTGTTGGCGATCTGGGCGGGGCTGATATCCCCACAGCCCACGGCGGCGAGGAAATCCTCGATCTTGCTGAATTTGAATAGCTCGGCGATCTCGCCGTAGGATTCCTGATCAAT
>DAOTZU010000144.1:0-3064 GCA_034433995.1 Anaerolineae bacterium | reverse complement strand
CGTGGGCGGCAAGGGCCAATCGGCATCGCAGAAGGTGAGCCCGCGGAAGTGGAGATGCTCCACCCACTTTTCCGCCGCGATATCGCCCTCAAAGCGCACCAGTTGCTTCAGCACCGGCGCCACCAGCTGTTGGCGACTGAGATCGCCCTTGGGCCAATAGTACAGCGCGCCGGCCCGGGCATCCAGGTACCAATCCCCCGGCTGGGTGATGGCCGCGCGGAGGTTTTCCACATAATAGCGGTTGGGGCCGTGGGCGCCGGGCCAACCGAAGGGATGGCTCTTCTCCGGCGCGCCGGTGAAGGTCACCAGCCGTTGGGCCTCGTCCAGGGTGGCGATGATCAACCGGGATTCATCCCAGGAATGCAGCACCACCACCTCCACGTCCTCCAGGTTGTGCCAGCGTTGCATATCGCCGGGGCGGTAGCGGAAGGCGTTCGCCTTCACCGCCTCCTCGATGCGGTAGTAGCCGTGCTTGGGCAGGCGGGCGCGGGTCAACTTTTCGCCGTCGGCCGTCAACTGGCGAAAGACCCAACGCTTATCCCTGGCCTGGGGGAGCGGGCAGACGCGAATCTGCTCGGCGTAAGGCTCCCAGCCGCCGCCCACCACCTTCCCGCCACTGAGGATGGGTGTCTCGCCCGGATAGGCGGCATAGGTGATGGGACATTCCTTGGTGCCGCTATCGGCCGGGGTAAAGACCAGGGTCTCGGGCAAGAAATAAGTGCCGCCGCGCAAGAGCACCGTCACCGGTGCCGCCAATCCCTTGGCCTTCAAAGCGCGGACGGCCTCTTGCGCCCGGGCCGGCGTGGCAAAGGGGCCATCGGTGTGGGTGGCGTTGGGCCGCTCCAACGTGCCGGACCAGGCATCGTTGCCCTCCGGCGAGACGAAAAAGGTCGCTCTTTTTTGCTGAGACACGGGTGCACCTCCGACGAAAATACATGGAACCGCCAAGACACACGGAAACCCTCTTGCATGGTCCACGAGAGCTTCCAACATCGGGCCCATTATAGCACGTAGAGAGAAGACAAGATAGCGCGTAAAATGCGCCATTTGACGGGCCGGGCCCCGTCGGATACTATCATGGCAAGCTACCAGCCATCGGTCTGCAATTGCTGCCGTAACCCTTGCATGTGCCTCTTATGGCGGCTGGCTGATGGCTGAAAGCTGAAGGCTATCTTTACCGGAGGCAAGGGAGATGCGTTGGTATGGGGGGATCGAGGCGGGCGGCACCAAATTCGTCTGTGCGGTGGGCACCGGCCCTGAGGACATCTTGGCCGAGACGCGCTTCCCCACCGGCCGGCCGGAGGAGAGCATCGGCCAGGCCATCGCCTTTTTCCGCGGGCAAAGGGTGCCCCTGGAGGCCGTGGGCATCGCCTCCTTCGGCCCCATCGATCCCGATCCCTCCTCGCCCACCTTCGGCTATGTGACCACCACCCCCAAACCGGGCTGGGCCCATACCGATTTCGCCGGCGCCGTGCGCCGCGCCCTGGGCGTGCCGGTGGGGTTCGATACCGATGTGAACGTGGCCGCCTTCGGCGAGCACCGTTGGGGCGCGGCCCAAGGGTTGGATACCTTTGTCTACCTCACCATCGGCACAGGCCTGGGCGGCGGGGGGATGGTCAACGGCAAGCTCCTCCACGGCCTGATGCACCCGGAGATGGGCCATATGCGAGTGCCCCACGATTGGTGCACCGATCCCTATCCGGGCTGCTGCCCGTACCACGGCGATTGCTGGGAGGGGCTGGCTGCAGGCCCGGCCATCGAGGGGCGTTGGGGCAGGCCGGGCGAGTCCTTGCCCCCCGATCATCCCGCTTGGGAGCTTGAGGCGGGCTACCTCGCCTACGGTCTGGTCAACCTCATCTGTGTCCTCTCGCCGCAACGGCTCATCTTGGGCGGCGGGGTGATGGCCCAAACCCAGCTCCTGCCCCTGGTGCGCCGGAAGGTGCAAGAGCTGCTCAACCTGTACCTTCAGGTGCCGGCCATTACGGACAAAATCGATGACTATATCGTCCTGCCCGGCCTGGGTTCTCGCGCCGGGGTGCTGGGAGCCATCGCCCTGGCGCAGACGTTGACCCCATGAGGGGGAAGATTCACTTCCGAGATGCGTTTTGCTGCCAAAATCGCCTCTTACTTTGACGCTCTCCCCACTCTGTGGTAAACTGTTCTATGGTTTGTGCGGACCCTGCCCTTGGGCGAATAGCTCAGTTGGGAGAGCACTTCCCTTACAAGGAAGGGGCCACAGGTTCGAGTCCTGTTTCGCCCACTAGACCATCGCAAGCGGATTTGTCCCTACCTTAGGAGGACGGCATGACCGGTGTGCGCACCCTCAAGACCCAGACCGAGGCATTCTGGCGCGATGAATACGAGGTCTCGGAACAAGACTTGGACTTGATCACCGGCATTCTCATCGAAGCCGGCAAGCCTCAGAAGCTGGGCGTTTTGGCCTCGGCCATCATCATGCGGCGTTCGCAGCGTGAAAAGGAGGCCGCTTCGCGCCAGGGCAAGCAGGAACAGGTCTACCAGCCCCTGGGCCGTTATGAGGTGGGCCAGGAGTTGATCTTTACCGCTCTGGATTTTGCCGTGGGGCGGGTGGTGGCCGTGAGGCCGGGACACAATCCCAAGTATGAGCCTTTCCAAGTGATCACCGTCGCCTTTCCCGAACGGGGGGAGCAACGCGAGTTCGCGGCCGCCTTCGACCATCCCCATCCTCTGAACCGCCCCGTCGAGGAGCTGCTGGGCGGCACCGGAGCAGAGGTGGGCGAAGAGGACCTGGTGCGCTTTTTCGAGCACACCGTAGCCCAGCGGCTCGAGCCTGTGCTCAAGGCCCGTGAGGAGTTTGTCTGCTTCAACGGCCTTTGGTTCCTCCGCGAGATGCTGCCCGAGATCCACATCGGCCATCTGAACCTGGCCGAGGCCATGATCTATGAGGCGCGACACCCGCTGACGACCTCAGCCCTGCTGAGCGAGCTAGAATTGCCCCAGACGGCCTCCCTCGAAGCCCGGCTCTTTGCCTTGAACCATGCGTTGAGCCAGGACGCTCGTTTCGACAATGTGAGCACGTCCGATG
>DAOTZU010000143.1:0-22763 GCA_034433995.1 Anaerolineae bacterium | reverse complement strand
GCTCCTTGGAGCACGATGGTCTACGCATCCATCTGGTGGACCTGCCCGGCACGTATTGCCTGACGGCCGCCTCGCCGGAGGAGGTGATCGCCCGGGATTATATCATCCACAACAAGCCCGATCTGGTCATCGTTATCCTCAACGCGGCCTCGTTGGAGCGCAATCTGTATCTGGTGGCCGAGCTGCTGGCTTTGCCGGTGCCTTTGGTCATCGGCCTCAATATGATGGATGTGGCCCGCCAGGAGGGGCTGGAGATCGAGCCGCAGGTGCTCTCTGCGGCCATCGGCGTGCCCGTCATCCCCATGGTGGCGCGGCGCAACGAAGGCGTGCACGAATTGTTGGATGCGGCGATGGAGGTGATTCGCCATGGTCCCCCCGGCGAGCCGCACCGCCCGGAGATTCGCGCCGACCACCAACAGGTCTTGGCCCGATTGCAGGAACTTTTGCAGGGGCGCGTGCCCGAGCCGTACCCGACGGATTGGGTGGCCCTGAAGCTCTTGGAGGGGGATGCCCAAGTCACGGCGCTGATCTCTTTGGCGCTGCCGCAAGAGCTTTGGGCCGAGATCGTCGAGCTTTTGCGGCAGCACGAGGATGCTTTCGTCGCCGTGGCCAGCGGGCGCTATGATTGGATCCGCCGCATGACCCGGGCCGCCCTGCGGCGTCCTCGGGCGGAGCGGATCACCTTCACCCAGCGCCTGGACCGGGTGGCCACGCACCCCTTCTGGGGCTTGGTGACCCTGGCGGCGGTGTTGGCGGTCATCTTTGGCCTCACCTATGCCGTGGGCGCCCCGCTGCAAAACCTCTTGGCCGTTTATGGCCTGGGCGGCCTGGCCCGCGCCCTGACGCAACTCTTGGCCGGCGGGCCGGATTGGCTCCAGGCTCTGGTGGTGGATGGCATTCTGGGCGGCGTGGGCACGGTGCTCACCTTCGTCCCCCTCCTGTTGATCTTTTTCGTGGCGATGGGGATCCTGGAGGATATGGGCTACATGGCCCGGGCGGCCTATATCATGGACCGCTTTATGCATAGCCTGGGCCTGCATGGCAAGAGCTTTATACCCCTCTTCCTCGGTTTCGGCTGCAACGTCCCGGCCATCATGGGCACGCGGATCATCGAAGATCGGCGCAGTCGTCTCTTCACGGCCCTGCTGGCTCCGCTGGTGCCCTGCACGGCGCGTTTGGGGGTGTTGGCGGTTTTGGTGCCTGCGTTTTTCCCCCAACGGGCGCTGTGGGTCTCTTGGGGGCTCACGGGGTTGCCCTTGGTCGTCTTGGCCTTGGTGGGGTTGGTGGTGAACCGGGTGGCTTTCAAGGGGGAAGGCTCGGCCTTTATCATGGAGCTGCCCCTCTACCATCTGCCCCATTGGAAGACCATCGCCCTCCAGGTGTGGGAGCGGCTGGCGGCCTTTGTGCGCAAGGCGGGCACCATCATCTTGCTGGTCTCGCTGATCATCTGGCTCCTGGCCACCTTGCCCCATGGGGAGATCGAGAGCAGCTACCTGGCCGCGGTGGGCCGCTTCCTGGCCCCCGTCGGCGCCTGGATGGGATTGGGCTGGCGGCCCCTGGTGGCCCTGTTGACCAGCTTTGTGGCCAAGGAGAATGCCATCGCCACTCTGGGCGTGCTCTATGGCGTGGGCGAAGATGTGGCCGCGCTGCAGCGGGTGCTTTCGACCAGCCTGACGCCGGCCGCCGGGCTGGCTTTCTTGGTGGCCCAGGTGCTCTTTATCCCGTGCGTGGCCACCGTGGCCACCTTGCGCCAGGAGACCGGTTCCTGGCGATGGGTGATCCTGGATGTGCTGGCCCTCCTGGCTCTCTCCCTCCTCGGCGGCGTGGTGGCCTACCGGTTGGCCGTCCTTTTCTGGTGAGGTGGTGTGGGGATGAGCGTTTCTCCCTTGGATGATCTTTTGCAGCGGCTCGCCGACGGACGTCCGCGGACCTTGGCCGGCTTGGCCGCCGACCTGGGCGTGACGCAAGATCTCTTGGAGCAGATGCTCCTGGACTTGGAGCGTGGCGGCTATCTCCGCTCGCTGAACGCCTCTTGTGGCGGGGGGTGCCGACATTGCTCCCATCAAGCCATCTGCCGGGTGACCCACGGCGGGCGCATCTGGGCCCTCACCGAGAGGGGGATGCGGCGGGCGGCCCAGGAGCGCCCCTCGGCGTGACCAACTCGGATGAAAACAACCGCTTTTCTCTTGTAATCTTGCCTACCCTGTGGTACAATCCCCTCACCTGCACATCTCCAAGGAGGAAGGCAAGATGCGGCTCACCAGAGGGGCGGATTACGGCGCCAGAGGGATCCTCCGCCTGGCCAGGATGTCGTCCGACGCGGTTGTGTTGATCAGCGACATCGCCAAGGCGGAGGGTTTGCCGGAGAGTTACCTGGCCAAGATCTTTCAAGATTTGGCCAAAGAGGGGATCGTGCGTTCCCATCGCGGGGCCAAAGGAGGGTTCTCCCTGGCCCGGCCGGCGGCACAGATCACCCTGCGGGAGATCATTGAGGCCATCGAGGGGCCCATCGCCCTCAATCGCTGCTTGGCGCCCTGGGAGGGATGCGACAAGATGGATTGCTGCCCGCTCTATCCCGTCCTCGCCCGCGCCCAGGCCAGTTTGTTGGCCGAGCTAGAAAAGACCACCCTGGCGGACCTGGTGGTTGCTGAGGCGGCGGGCTAGAGCCCCTGCCTCAGCGAAAGGTCATCCGCACCTCGCCCAAGGTGGAGAAGGTGGCCACGTAGGTGGAACCTTGGGCGATGGGCAAGATGGGGGTGAGGGTGCCCGTCATCACCAACTGGCCCGCCTCCAAGGCCCGCCCTCGTTCGGCCAGTTTCCCTGCCAGCCACGCCACGGCCTTGGCCGGGTGCCCCAGGGCCATCTCGCCCTTGCCACGGGCGATCTCGCGGCCGTCTTGGGTGAGCACCACCGTCTCGTTGAGCAGATCCACCTGGTCCGGCGGGAACCAACGGCCGGAGAGGACAATGCGCGCCGAAAAGCCGTTATCGGCGAAAAAGTCGGGGTAGGGGCATTTCCAGTCCTTGATCCGGGCATCGCAGATCTCGAAGGAGGCGCTGACCGCCTCGGTGGCGGCCAAAACATCGGCGATGCTCAGCCCCTGGCCGCGCAACCCTTGGGCGAGCTTGAAGCAGATCTCGCATTCGATCTTGGGCGCGATGAGCTCGCGCATCTCCAGGGTCCCCCCGCTGGCCAAGACCATGGTGTTCAAGAGGTAGCCATAGGTGGAATCGGGCAGACCCATCTTTTCCCGCACGGGGATGTTGGTAAAGCCCACCTTGTAGCCCACCAACCTTTCCCCCGCCTCCAGACGGCGTTGGATGTTGGCCTCGCAGATGGCGTGGGCCTCGGCCAGAGAAAGGCCACCCGGCACAAGGTCCGAGAGCGGCCCCACCGGCGCCCGGTCCCGCTCGGCTTGGATCAGGATCTGCTGTGCGCGTTCGAGGATCATGGCGTATCTCCTTGGCTGGATGTGCCGCCGGTCGGCGGAAAGGTGCAGCTCGGCAGGAGGTGCCCGCTATGAGGCTTGCTCCTCCGCCCGGGCGATGACGATCTTGGCCCCGTCTTTGACCTTCTTCAAGACTGTCGGCTCCCCCTCGATGTGGCCAAAGACGTTGACGGGGCTGGCCGGGCGAATCTCGTTGCCCCGGCTCACGGGGGTGCGGCCAAAGAAGAGGCAGAAGGCGTGTCCCGGTTCCCAATAGCCCAGGTCGCCCAAGGAGACCACTTCCTGGGCGTTCTCCTCCGCAAGATACACCGGAATGGAGAAATAGATTTCGTCGCCCCAGGTATTGGCCCGCGCCTGGATGGGCAGGGCCTCCCAGATGGCGTCGGCCGTCTTGGTGTCGTTCAGGAGAGCGGTGACTGTCACCTCGCCGGCGGTGATCTTGATTCTGCGCATGGTTTCCTCCTGGCTCGCACGGGATAGCGAGGGTGATTATAGCTGCCTCGACGGCAAACGTCAAGGGTGGCCGGTTTGACATCCTGTAAGTCCAGTGATATATTAAGTTTGCTTTACGAATAGCTCACCAAAAGAAGAGGTGAAATCCTTGGGTCGCTTTTCCCTCGCCACGGAACGCGCAGCTTATGGATGACCCCGCTGCCCTTGCCGCCGCTCTGCGCCGCTGGATCGAGGCGTTGACCATGCGCTCCATGTACACCTGGCGCAGGTTTGTCAAAGGTACAGGTCTATCTGTGCCCCAGTTCGGCGTGTTGGTGCTCCTCTATCATGGCGGCCCGTGTGATATGCGGGCCCTCCGGGAACATCTGGAGATCACCAGCGCCGGCGTGAGCCAGTTGGTGGATCGGTTAGTCCAGGGTGGCCTCGTGGCGCGTTCTGAGGATCCCGGTGACCGGCGCATGCGGCAGCTCGACCTAACGCCGGCAGGGTGCGCCTTGGTGGAACAGAGCATCAGCGAGCGTTTTCGCTGGGTGGATGAGCTGCTCGCCGGCCTGGGCCAGGAGGAGCGCAGCAGCTTGAGCCAACTCTTGCCCGCACTGATCGCGGCGGAACGCAGGCTGGGCGGGATAAGCCGGCCCCAGGAATGTCCCCTAGGCGGCCGAGCCGCCACAAACGATGTGCAGAAGGAGACGCCATGATCGCCCAAGCACGCCATATGCCTCGCGCCTTGCCACGCCAAGGGGCTGCGCGTCCCGCCTTGGGACGCGCCCTGCGCTATCTGTTCCGCATCGGCTGGCGGGCGGCGCTGCCTTATCTCTTTTTGCTTGTCGCCTCCCTCTCGCAATTGGCGGTGCCGCGGATGGTGCGCAACGTCCTTGACGCGGTGACCACCGGCGCCGTGGCCAGCCAGGCCTTGGATGCCCTCCGTCAGGCGCCCGAGGCCATGGTCAAGCCCATCCTGCCCAAATTGTTGGAGGCCTTTGGTTATCCCACCAACTGGACCTTGGCCCAATTCCTGGAGCAATTGGCCGCGAAAAAGAACGCCGCGCCCCGTTCCCTGCTGATCGCCTTGGCTTCTATCTTGGTGTTCGCTGCGTTGCGCGGGATCTTTGCCTTCCTCCAGGCCTATTGGGCGGAAAAGAACTCCCAGGCCATCGCCTACGACCTGCGCAACGATATTTATGCCAAGATCCAGAGCCTTTCCTTCTCCTACCACGATCGCAACCAGACCGGACAGTTGATGATCCGCGCCACCGATGACGTGGAGAAGGTGCGACTGTTCATCAGCCAGGGGCTGCTCCAGCTCGTCGGGGCTGTTGTCCTATTGAGCGGGACGTTGCTGATCCTTTTCGGCACCAACGCCTCGTTGGCCCTGGTCATTCTGCCCATCCTCCCCGTGGCCTTGGTGCTGTTCGTAGTTTTTGGCAGCAAAAGCCGCCCATTATTTATGAAGGTGCAGCAGAAACTGGCCGTGGTCAACACCATCTTGCAGGAGAACCTGGCCGGGATCAAGGTGATCAAAGCCTTTACCCGCGAGCGGGAGCAACGGGTTGCTTTCCGCCGGGCGGCCGACGACCTGATGCATCAAGCCATCTCCGTCTCGCGGCTGTTCGCCTTTATGTTCCCCGTGGTCTTTATGATCGCCAACCTGGGGCAAGCGCTGATCACCTACGTGGGCGGAAGGCAGATCATCACCGGTGCCCTCTCCATCGGCCAATGGCAAGAGTTCTCCATGTACCTGATGTACCTCTTTATGCCCATCGCCCAATTCGGCTTTATCATCACCCAGATGGGCCAGGCCGCGGCATCGGCTGAGCGCATCTTTGAGATCCTGGATGCCAAGAGCGAGATCACCGACAAGCCCGATGCCATCGAGCTCCCGCCGGTGCAGGGCCATGTGCGCTTTGAGCATGTCACCTTTCGTTATTTCGCCAGCGGCGAGCCGGTGCTCAAGGACGTCTCCTTCGAGGCCCTGCCGGGCCAGACCGTCGCCCTCTTGGGCGCCACCGGCTCGGGCAAGACCACCATCATCAACCTCCTGCCCCGGTTCTACGATCCCACCGAGGGCCGCATCACCATCGATGGCTACGACCTGCGCGAGGTCAAGCTGGATTCCCTGCGCCGCCAGATCGGCATTGTGCTCCAAGAGACGACCCTCTTTGCCGGCACCATCGCCGAAAACATTGCCTTTGGTCGGCCCGATGCCTCCATGGATGAGATCATCGCCGCGGCCAAGGCCGCCGCGGCCCACGATTTCATCCTCTCCTTCCCCGAAGGGTACCAGACCCGCGTGGGCGAACGCGGCACCACCCTGAGCGGTGGCCAGAAGCAGCGCATCGCCATCGCCCGCGCCCTGCTGATGGATCCGCGTATCCTGATCCTGGATGATTCCACCTCCAACGTGGACCTGGCCACGGAGGTCCAGATCCAGGCAGCCTTGGCCCAACTGATGCGTGGGCGCACCTCCTTTGTCATTGCCCAACGCATCAGCACCGTGATGAACGCCGACCAAATCTTGGTGCTGGATAAGGGGCAGATCGTGGCCCGGGGCACCCACCAGGAGCTCATCGAGGAGAGCCCCATCTATGCCGAGATTTACCATTCCCAGCTGGTGCCCGAATCCTCAGAGGCGCAGCTTGTCGTGGAGGGGAAATAACCTATGCTAGGCGGTCCGCGACACTTGTTAGAGAGTGATACCGCGAAACCCCGGCAAGCGGGCAGGACTCTCATCCGCTTCCTGGGCTATTTTGGGGCTTTTTGGCCCATGCTGTTGTTGGTGTTGGGGTTGATCTCCATCGCCACCTGGACCTCGGTGACGATCCCCGATCTCACCGGACAGATCGTAGATTGCTTTTTGACCGCGCCAGCGGCGAGTTCGTTCAGCCAATTCGTGCCGGCGGGCCAAGGCGCAACCACCGGCAGTGGCCCTTGGTTGGTGGCCGATCCCAGCACCCTCAAGGGGACGCGCTGGGTTGTGGCCAAGCTTTATGCTCTGGGCGGGATGAAGCCACCTCGGCCGGGGACGATGACGAACGCGGAACGCATCTCTGGCCTTTTGAGGCTGACCTTGATCATCGTGGCCTTGCACATTGTCGGCTCCCTCTTGAACGGTCTCACCTTTTACGCCATGAGCTGGACGGGGGAGCACGTCCTCAGGCGGCTGCGGGTGGAGGTGTTTGAGCACCTGCATGACCTATCCCTCAGCTATTACGCCAAAAACGAGGCGGGCGACCTGATGAGCCGCATCACCAACGATGCCACGGCCATCCAGCAAGCCTTTAACTTTGCTCTGGTGCAGGTTTTCAGCGGCGTCCTGATGCTGGTTTGGGTGGCCGTCAACATGTTGTCCCGCTCGGTGGGGTTCACGCTGCTTTCCCTCACGGTGACGCCTTTGATGGTGCTGGCCACGTGGTGGCTCTCCAGCCGGGCGCGGATCGCCTTCCGCCGTTCGCGGAAAGAGATGGGCTCGGTGAACGCTGAACTCCAAGAGACCATCGCCGCCGTGCGGGAGGTGCAGGCTTTTAGCCGCGCCGAGGAGAATATCGAGCAGTTCAAGCTCGTCAACGCGGCCAACCGCGATGCCAACGTCCGCGCCGTCTCTTACACCGCGGCCTTGAACCCCACCTTGGAGGCGCTGGGATACCTCTCCCTGGCCGTGGTCACGGGAGTGGGCGGCATGGCCATTTTGCGCAATCAGCCGCTGTGGGGGGTGCCCATCTCCCTGGGGTTGGTGATCACCTTCATCGGTTACGTCCAGCGTTTCAACCAACCCATCGCCCAGATCTCGATTCTGTGGACCAACCTGCAGAACGCCCTGGCCGGCGCGGAGCGCATCTTTGGCCTCTTGGACGAGCAACCGGCCATCCAAGACAAGCCCGGCGCCCGGGAGATGCCCCCCATCGTGGGCAAGGTGGAGTTTGACCATGTCTGGGCCGAATATGAGCCGGGGGTGCCGGTGTTAAAGGACGTCAGCTTTACCGCCGAGCCCGGCCAACTCATCGCCATCGTGGGGCCGACGGGAGCCGGCAAGACCACCATCATCAACCTGATCCCGCGCTTTTACGATGTCACCGCCGGCGCGGTGCGGGTGGATGGCTTGGACGTGCGCGAGGTGACGGTGCAGAGCCTGCGGCGGCAGATCGGCGTCGTGTTGCAGGATACCTTTCTGTTCAGCACCAGCGTGATGGAGAATATCCGCTTCGGCCGCCCCAGCGCCAGCGATGAGGAGGTCATCGCTGCCGCGCGTTTGGCCCGGGCCGATACCTTTATCGAGCGCTTGCCCCAGCAATACGCCACCGTCTTGGGCGAGCGCGGGGCGGGCCTCAGCCAAGGGCAGCGGCAGCTCATCGCCATCGCCCGGGCCGCCCTGGCCGATCCGCGTATCCTCATCCTGGACGAGGCCACCTCCAGCGTGGATACGCGCACGGAGCGCCTCATCCAGCAGGCCTTGGAGACCCTGCTCCGGGGGCGGACGTCGTTCGTCATCGCCCACCGGCTGAGCACCATCCGCAATGCCGACGTGATCCTGGTGATTGATAATGGGGAGATCGTGGAGCGGGGCACCCACGAGGAGCTTTTGGCCAAGCAGGGGGTCTACTACGGCTTGTACATGAGCCAGTTCCGCCGCCAGGAAGAGAGCGCCTTGGCCAAAGCGCCCCAGCCGGCGGCGAGCAGCTAGAGCACCGGTCGGTGGGCGATGGACCCTCGACGAGCCCATCGCCCACCGTCCACACGCGTTATAGCACCACGTAGCCGGCGCCCAACACCTGCTTGGGCGGCGCGTCGCACTCGAGCTTGATGACGCACACGCCGGCGATCTTGTCGGGGTTCTGGTCGGGCAGCCCCTTGAGCACCAGGCGGTTCTCCGTCTGCTCAAAGGCGATGGGTGCGCCCGTGGCCAAGTAGGACGCCTTGAGCACCTTCACCTGGAGCCCGCCGATGGCCAACTCCTTGCCCGGCCAGCGGTTGACCCAGTAATAGGCCGTGTTCCCTTTGACGGTGAACTGGCCACAGGGCATCCACTCCATGCGGCCCCCGGCGCGGTCCACCTGGCCGTAGACGGCCTCGCCGTTCTGGGCCAGCCACTGGCCCACGGGGATCAGCCGCTCCACTGCCTCCGGCGGCACCGAACCATCGGGGGCCGGCCCGATGTTGAGCAGCAGGTTGCCCTGGCCGGCCGTGGCGGTGCGCAACATGCCCAGCACCTCGCGCACGGAGCGCCAGTCGATGGCCGAGGGCATGTAGCCCCAGGAGCCGTTAAAGGTCATGCAGGCCTCCCAAGCCCGCCCCTCAGAGGCGGCGGTGACGTGCTCCTCCGGCGTGCCGAAATCCTCGTCCAATTGGGAGCGGTTGTTGATCAGAATGTCCGGCTGTAATTCGCGCACCATGGCGTTCATCTTGACGCTCTCCCACAGCGCGGGCGTGCGCAGGGGCCAAGAGACGTCGTACCAGAGGATATCCAGCTTGCCATAGTTGGAGCACAGCTCGCGCACGCAGCCCTGGGTAAAATCCAAGAAGCGGCGACGGGCGGCATCGTCCACGGCGCAGCGGGCGCCATCGGGATGGTGCCAATCCATGAGGGAGTAGTAGAACCCCACCCGCAAGCCGAACTCGTGGCAGGCGTCCACATATTCCGCCACTAGGTCGCGCTTGGGGCCGCGCTTGACAGCGTTGTAATCCGTCTGTTTGGTATCCCACAGGCAAAAGCCCTCATGGTGTTTGGTGGTCATCACCATGTACTTCATTCCGGCCTCTTTGGCCAGCTTGGCCCATTCGCGGGCAGGGCGTTCCTTGGGGTGCCAACTATCGGCCAGCTTCTCGTACTCGGCCATGGGGATGCGCTCCCGGTTCAGCACCCACTCGTGGCGGCCCAACTGGGAATAGAGGCCCCAATGGATGAACATGCCAAAGCGGGCCTCTTGCCACCACTGCAGCCGACGCGCCCGGGTGGCGGCTGCCATCTGCAAATACTCTTCCTCGTTCATTGTTCCCTCCTAAATAGTGTGGTACGGATGTGGGCCGAAAGCTTGGCCCCATCCCTTGATGCTCAACGCGGCCCTTGCGGGCGCGCGCCGATGCCCTTCTAGACCACCTGCCAACTGGGCGGGCAGGCGTAAAAGAGGACGTTTAGATCGGGGAAGCGCGCGCGCAGCATCTGCGCGAAATGCTCCAGCCCCGGATTCTCCGAGACATCGTGGCCCGTCTCGATCATAGGGATGCCGCATTCGGCGGAGAAGCGAAAGCCATAATCATCCGCCTCGCCGGCGATGAACACATCGCACCCTTTGGCGATGAGCTTTTGCTGGTAGCCCACATTGACGAACAACCCCAGCCCGCCCCAGGGCAACCCCACCCGATGGACGATCTGCCCCAGCCCCTGGGGGCAAGAGACCCGCACGGCCGGCATCCCCACCCGCTCCTTCACCTGGGCCACCAGCTCCGCCAGGGGCCGCGGGGCGATCTCGTACACCTTGACCAGCCCCGGCTCCGCCTCCACCGGTTGGCCCAGGCCCAGCAGGGCGGCGAAATCGTTAAAGATGCAGATCTCGTCCAGCGAGCCGTGGACGCGGAGCAGGGTCAGATTGTGTCGCTGCAAAAGCTCGCGTCGCCGGCGGTTCGTGGGCCATTCCTCCCAGCCGGCCGGCTCGGCCTGGCCCGGCAAGGCCCCGTAGGGATAATACAAGCTCTCGTGGGCGATCACCAGCTCCACCCCTGCGGCGCCGGCCTGGGCCAGGGCGTGGGTGGTGGCCATCCAGCAAAGCAGCGCCCCCGTGAGAGGGCGCTCGGCGGAGCCGTGGTGCACTCCCTCATCGCGGTTGAGGGGATGGCCGGAGAGGCTCTCCACATAACCGATGATGGTCTGAACGGTAATCATCTCGCCCCCTCCGAAAATGCTTGCCAAGAATGCAGAGCAAGGGAGAATCTCTTGTTTCTCTCCGTGTTCTCCGTGTCTCCGTGTTTTCAGAGCAACGGCCAAGACGTTCCCTCACCACAGAGTCACCGAGAGCACGGAGAATCACCTGTTTAGTAGGCCAGGACGCGATCCATCCACAAGGACAGGGCCCGCTCGCTATCCACCGCGTAAGCGTAACGGTGGGGGCCGGCGGGGTCCTCTTGGAAGGTGGTGAACCCATACGTTTCGGCGCCTTGCAGCTCCACCTTGGCCCAGCCCCGCTTCCAGCGCACCAGATCGGGCGCGAGCAGCGTGGCCACGGCCAAAGGGTCGTGCATGATGGGCAGCCGCCGGATCTGCTCCGCCCAGCGGTCGTGCTGCGCCCAAAGCTTGGTGGCCTGGGAGAGGCGCTGGGCCAGCGGGCGTGGGCAACCGTCCAACGCCTGGAGGTGCTCAGGGCGGAAGCGCACCTGCATGGTCACATCCAGGCCGATGATATCCATGGGGATGCCGCTGCCAAAGAGGAGGGCCGCCGCCACCGGGTCGCAGCGGATGTTCCACTCGCTCATGGGCCGCTCGAACACGGCGGCCATGGAGACGATGCGCGGGATCTTGGCGCCGAGGCGCGGCTCTTTGACGAGGGCCATGGCCAGGTTGGTCATGGCGCCGATGGTGATGGGGATGATATCGCCGGCGCCGGCCAACAGGGTCTCGATGAGAAAATCCACGCCGTGGCGGGGATCCAGCGGGGGCAGTTCCTCCTCCGGCAGGCAGGAGGCATCTTGGTTGGGCAATTCGCCGGCGAGATAGGCCTGGCGCGGGTCGAAGGGGAGAGTGGTGCGCGGCGAAAGGACCGCCCCGCAGCCCGCCGCCACCGGCACCTCGCCCCGCCCGGCGATCTTGAGGATGGTCCGCGCCTGGCGCGCCCGGGCCAGGGTATTTTTGAACACCGTGGTGACTCCCACCAACTCCAGCTCCGGCGAGGCCAAGATCAGCCCCAGGGCCAGGGCATCGTCAATATCGTCGCCAATGTCGGTATCCAAGATGACGCGGTAAGTCACGGCGATCCTCCCGCGAGCGTTGCTCTTGTTTTATAAACCATGTTGCCCGTGATGTCCAGCGTCCCAGACCTGTCAGGTCTGGGGGCCGAGTTGCTTTGCTATGGCCGCACCACCACTTTGACGGCCCGCCCGGGCGGCGCGCTCAAGGCCCTGGGTAGCTCCTCCAGGGTGATGACCTGGCTGATGAGGGGCTTGACCTGCACCCGCCCGGAGGCCAGCAAGGCCAACGCCCGACTGTGGGTGAAGGGGTTGATCCGCGCCCCGCGCACAGTCAATTCCTTGCGAAAGATGAGGTTGGGCTCCACGGGGACCGTCTCGCCCGGCGGGGTGACGCCGAACCAGACGATGGTGCCCCCCGCCGCGGCCCAGGCGATGGCCTGTTGGGTGGTGGCCGCTGAACCCACCGCCTCCAAGACCACGTCGGCTCCGCCCTCCAAAACACCGCCGGCTTGCAGTGGGTCGTCGCGGGTGGGGTCGAGGGCGGCATCCGCTCCCAGGGCGAGGGCCAGCTCGCGGCGCTCGGGCAAGGGGTCGCTCACCACCACCCGGCCGGCGCCGCTGAGGCGGGCCAGTTGCGCCAACAGCTGGCCGATGGCGCCGCCGCCGATGACGGCCACCACATCTCCGGCGCGGATGCCTGCCTGGTCTATGCCGCGCACGCAGCAGGCCAATGGCTCGGTCATCGCCCCTTCCAAGGGCGAGACGGAGGGCGGCAGGCGGTAGCATTGGCTCTGGGGCACCACGCAGAACTCGGCGAACCCGCCGTCCCAATCCACCCCCACGGCGCGCAGGCGCTCGCAGAGATGGACCTTGCCCCGCCGGCAGGGCCGGCACAGGCCGCAGGGCATGTTGGGGTCCACGGCCACCCAGTCGCCGGGGGCCAACCCGCTCACCCCCTCGCCCAGGCCCGTGATCTGGCCGGCGAACTCGTGGCCGATGATGACGGGAGGCACCACCGGGAACTCGTTGTGCATGATGTGTCGGTCGGTGCCGCAGATGCCGCAGGCGGCCACCCGCAACACCACCTCGTCCGGCCCCGGCTGCGGAACCGGCCTCTCCATCACCCGCAGGTCGCCCGGCCCATAGAATACGGCTGCCTTCATCGCTGCTCCTCCGGCTATGGTGTGGGCGTACTATAGCACAAAACCGTCGCCCTTGGAAGCCTACGCAGACCCAGGGGCATTGACCCAACCTTGACAGCCCTCCCCCCATGGGTTATAGTGCTGCCGAGGGAGGGGGAACGAGGATGACGGTGGCTTCCGCGGCGGGTAAAGCGATCCTTTTGGGGGAGCATGCCGTGGTCTATGGGCGGCCGGCCATCGCCGTGCCGTTGAGGGACCTGCGCGCTACCGTCGAGATCACAGCCCTGCCGCCCGGAAGCGGCGTCGTCATCGAAGCCCAGGACCTGGGCCTTGCTTGCACCTTGGCCCAGGACGCCGTGGACGATGCCCTGCGGGTTTTGCAATGGACGGTGCGCAACGTCCTCAACTTTCTGGGGGTGGCCGCCGAGGAGCAGGCGCTGCGCATTGTGGTGCGTTCGCAAATTCCCATCGCCCGTGGCTTGGGCAGCGGTACGGCGGTGAACACGGCCTTGGCGCGGGCGCTGGCCCAACATTACGGCCACTATGTGACCTCGCGGGCGATCTCGGATCTGGTCTATCAGAGCGAGATCCTGCTCCACGGCACGCCTAGCGGCATTGATAACACCGTGGTCGCCTTTGAGCAGCCGGTCTATTTCATCAAAGGCCAGCGCGCCGATCCCTTTTGGCTGGGGCAACCGGTCACCTTGCTCATCGCCGATACCGGCGTGCAGGCCAAGACCCGCGAGGCTGTGGCCGAGGTGCGCCGTCGTTGGCAGGCTGATCCGCCACGCTACGAGGCCCTCTTTGATGCCATCGGCGCCCTGGCGGAACAAGGCAAGGCCGCCCTGGCCGCCGGCGATCGGGCCCTGCTGGGGGCGCTCATGCAACGCAACCAGGACCTCTTGGTGGCGCTGGGCGTCTCCAGCCCCGAGCTGGACCGCTTGACCCAGGCGGCGTTGACGGCCGGCGCCCTCGGGGCCAAGCTCTCCGGCGGGGGCATGGGGGGCTGTGCCATCGCTCTGGTAGCGCCAGAGTCCTGCGCCCACGTGGAGGCCGCCCTGCGCTCGGCCGGCGCGCAACAGGTATGGGTGACCGCTATCCGCTGAGATTGGCGTTCAGGTCGAATTTTCGTTTTTTATGCATCAACTTGGGCATGTACATGATGGGTCATCGCTGAGGTACGAGGCAAGCCCACCCTTTTTGCGTTTCTGGGGTTCAACATCTGTCTATGAGGAGGTCTCATGCGCCAACGTCAAGCCATTCTGACCGGTCTGGTGCTCGTCATCATCGGCATCTGGGCGTTGCTGTGGTCTTTGGGTTATCGTTGGGTGCGCATGGATCGGCTGTGGCCGTTGGTGGTGATCGCCGGTGGGATCGCCTCTCTGGTGGGCGGGCTGAGCAAAAAACCGGGCGATCCTGATGCCGTCTGGTTCGGCGTCACCATCATCCTCTGCGGCGGGCTGTTCCTCTATATCACCCTGGGAGCGGGCGAATGGGGTGATCTGCGCTGGCTGTGGCCCGCCTTTCCGGCTTTTGCCGGGCTGGGTTGGGTGGCCGGGTGGTTGGTCGCGCCCAAACAGGTGGCCACGTTGGTGGGCGGTCTGGTGGCCTTGGCGGTGGGCATCATCGGCTTTCTCTTTACGTATGGGCATATCGGCGATGCTCTGGGCCGCCGGATCGTCAGCCTTTGGCCTGTGATCCTGATTGTGGTGGGCATCGGCCTGGTGATCCAGTTCGCGGTGCAACGGCACGAGTGAGATGCTCATCGGCATAGACGCTAGCCGCGCCGTCAGCGCCCAGCCCACAGGGACGGAGAACTATTCCCTGTATCTCATTCGCGCCCTGTTGCACGTGGGGAGCGCCCATCGGTTTCGGCTGTACTTTAATCGGGCGCCGGCGGAGGGGCTGTTTGAGCAGAGTGAGCGAGTCGTCCATCGGGTGTTGCCCTTTCCCAGGCTGTGGACCCATGTGCGCTTGGCCTGGGAGGTGCTGTGGCATCCGCCCGATGTGCTCTTTGTGCCGGCCCATGTCTTGCCCTGGGTGCATCCCAAGCGCTGCGTGGTGACGGTGCACGATCTGGGCTATCTCTACTATCCCCGGGCGCACACCCGCTGGGCGCGCTGGTATCTGGACCGGACGACGCGCTTTAACGCCCGGGCGGCCCGGCGCATCATCGCCGATTCGGAGGCCACCCGTAAGGATCTGGTGAGCCATTACGGGGTGGACCCGGGCAAGATCGTGGTGGCGTATCCCGCCGGCGCGCCGGACTTGCGGCCGGTGCGGGAGCCAGCGCTTCTCTCGGCGGTGCAGGCGCGTTACTGCACGGGAGCAGAGTATTTTCTCTACGTGGGCACGCTGCAGCCGCGCAAGAACTTGGCGACCTTGGTGCAGGCCTTTGCCCAGGCGGCCCTCCCTGCCGAGGTGCGGCTGGTTCTGGCCGGCAAAAAGGGGTGGCTCTACGAGGACCTCTTGGCCTTGGTGGAGCGCCTGGGGTTGGCCGGGCGGGTCGTCTTGCCGGGGTATGTCGCCGCCGAGGATTTGCCGGCCCTTTTGAGCGGCGCGTTGGCCTATGTGTTGCCCAGTTGGTACGAGGGATTCGGCCTGCCGGTGTTGGAGGCGATGGCCTGCGAGACGCCCGTCCTCTGTGCCAACGCCTCGTCGCTCCCGGAGGTGGCCGGCGACGCTGCCCTGCTCATCGATCCGCAGGATGTGGCCGGCTGGGCCCAGGCGCTGGGGCGGATCTACCGCGAGCCGGCCTTGCGCGCCGAGATGATCGCCCGAGGGCGGGCGCGAGCACGGGCCTTTAGTTGGCAGCGTTGCGCCGAGGAGGTGCTGGCCGTTTTGGAGGCGGTGGGGCGGGGGGATGTCCGTTAAGGTGCGCTCGATCCAGATTCTGGGGGTGCGGGTGGATGATGTGACCACCGAGGAGACCTTGGCCCTTTTGCGCCAGTTCGTGGCCGAGGGGCGGCCCCACCAGGTGGTCACCGTCAACCCGGAATTCGTCATCCAAGCGCAACGCAATGTCCCTTTCCGCGTAACACTGTTAGAATCTGCCCTTGCCCTGCCGGATGGGGTGGGCCTTCTGTGGGCCGCGCGGCTCTTGGGGCGGCCCCTCCGTGAGCGGGTGACGGGATCGGATACGCTGCCCCTCATCGCCCAGATGAGCGCGGAGCGAGGCTACCGACTCTACTTTTTGGGGGCGGCGCCGGGGGTGGCGGAGCAGGCGGCCGCCGTGTTGCGGGAGCGATATCCGGCGCTTCAGGTGGCGGGCTGCTACGCCGGCTCGCCCGATCCCGCCGAGGAGGAGGAGATCGTCGCCCGCATCGTCGCGGCCCGGCCCGATTTTCTCTTTGTGGCTTATGGCGCCCCGCGCCAAGATCTGTGGATTCGCCGCAATCTGGAGCGGCTGGGGGTGCCGGTATGCATGGGCGTGGGCGGCGCCCTGGATTTCATCGCCGGCGTGGCCGTGCGGGCTCCGCTGTGGATGCGCCGTGCGGGGCTGGAGTGGCTCCATCGCCTGTGGCGCCAACCTTGGCGCTGGCGGCGGATGTTGGCCCTGCCGCGCTTTGTTTTGCTCGTTTTGCGCCAGCGATTCTCTCCCGCCGAGAGGAGGAAGTGATTCTATGCGTCGCATCGCGATGATCTCTTTACTCGTGGTGCTGCTCCTATGGGCGGCCGGCGCTTTGCCCGTGTGGGCGGCGGATCCTGTGCGCCTGGATTTGGTGGAGGCGTATGTCGTCGTCTTGAACGATGGCCGCCTGGACGTGCGCTACACCCTCACCTTCACCGAGCTGGAGGCCGGCCGCACCAAGATCAGCCAGATGGGGCCTTTCCCCCGGCCCCACACCATCGTGGCCGCCAGCGGCCAGGGGCCGGAGGGGGCCTTCACCGTCACCCTCAGCGGCGGGCCGGAATATTACCAGGTCAATTTCGAGCGCTCCACCCGCCGAGGGCAGCAGTACAAGGTCTTGGTGCGTTATACCGTGGACCGCTCCGTCTTTGACGAGACCACCGTCAAAGGGCAGCCCTACCGCGCCATTGGCTGGGCGCCTTTCCAGTGGTCCCTGCCCATCGCGCGGCAAGAGATCCGTTACATCTTGCCCATCGCGCTGGATCCCAGCATCACCAAGCCGGAGCAGGTGACGGACGCCGTGGTCAACGCCACCGGCCTGCTCACCGAGGACACCTCGGCCTTTGACCGCTGGGTCTATTTCCCCACCCCTGACGAAGCCAGCGGCAAGGTGTACCTCTCTCTCTTTGTGCGCAAGGATAACCTGGCGCCGCAGCAGCAGATGGTGCCCAAGTTCTATTTGCCCGGCAAGTTCATCACCACCACCCAGCAGACGCCCATCCCCTTGAAGCCTTCCACCCCGGCGCCCTCGCCCACGCCGGCGAGCCTCTTGGGGGTTTTGGCGACCCCGGAGGCGCGCAACCTCACCTGTTGTGTGGGGGTGTTCGTCACCCTGGGGGTGTTGGCCCTGCTCATCGGGGCCTTGCGCAGCAAACGCAAGCCCAAGCCGGCCTATGAGCCCCCAGAGATCGAGATCGAGACCTTCCAGACGCCGGGCGTGGTGCCCGACCTCAACGCCATCGAGACGGCCTTTTACATGGGGAACTCGACCAAGACCCTGGCGCTGATCGTTTTGGCTCTGGAGCAGCGTGGAGTGATCAACGTCGTCAACCGCGCACCGCTGCAGATGGAGGTCTTGCAGCCCAACGCCGAGCTGGCGCCTTATGAGAAGGCGCTCATCGAAGCTATCCAGGAAGATGGCACCTTGGACAAGACCAAGATCCCCGCCATCTTGGCTGCCGTGGCCGCCGTGGTGCAGCCCAAGATGTGGAACGCCGACCCTGAGGCGACCCGACGCACCTACCAACGGCGCATCGACACGGCCTGGGAGGAATACGAGCGCGAGTGGCGCCGCCAGCCCCATCCCGCGCCCATGCCCAACTATCTGCCCTGGATCATCCTCAGCGACCGCACCCGCACAGCCCCCGCGGCCAGCACGGCGGGCGGGCCTGAGGGCCCTGGGCCTTTGGCCCGGGCGGCGGAGGAGGCCATCCGCCCCTTGGAGAACATGGCCAACGAGCTCACCCGCGGTGTGGAGCAGGTGGTCAGCGGCACGGTGCAGCGCATCGAGCAGGGCGTGGGGCAGCTTCTGGGCACCGCGCCGGCGGGCGCGGGCGAGGGGGGCTATGACGCCTGTCATTCGGCCTGCCATAGCGCCTGCCATTCGGCCTGCGTCCACGATGCTTGCCATTCGGCCTGTGTCCACGACGCCTGCCACAGCGCCTGCCATTCGGCCTGTGTTTGCCATAGCGCCTGCCACAGCGCCTGCCATTCGGCCTGCGTAAGCCGGTTCTAGAGTGAATGACGATGATGGAGCAAGAAAAAGTCACCGATCTCCAGCGCTTCGCCAGCGAGCTTGTGAACGCTACCCGCGAATACATTTACATCCGCCCGGAGGATGGCCTGATCATCCTGCGGCCCAACCGGCTGCACTATCTTAACGAGACGGCCACGCTGATGTTGGATATGCTCTATGGCCGGGCCGGCGGGCCGGATGTGGAGGCGGTGGTGCGCTTGGTGGCCGGGCGTTATGGGGTGGATGAGGCCCGGGTGCGGGAGGACCTGCGCAAGCTGTTGCTTAGCGTCGCGGCATTGCTCAACGACAACGTCTGCGGCGCGCCCAGCATCCGCCAGATGGGGTTCGGCAGCCATAAAAGGGAGCTTCCGGTCCTCTCCGAGATCGCCCTCACCTATCGCTGCCAGAACCGCTGCACCTTTTGCTACGCCGATTCCCCCCGTCGGGGCCGCCAGGTGCCGGAGATGACCACCGCCGAGGTGAAGGTGATCCTGGACCGCATCTACGACGAGGCCCATTGCCCCACCGTCTCTTTCACCGGCGGCGAGCCCACCTTGCGGGAGGATCTGCCGGAGCTGGTGGCCTATGCCAAGGGCAAGGGGATGCGGGTCAACCTGATCACCAACGGCTTGAAATGCGCCGATCCAGCCTATGTGCGCACCCTGGCGGAGGCCGGGTTGGATTCCGCCCAGGTGAGCCTGGAGGGGCCCAGCGCCGCCGTGCATGACGCCATCACCCGGCACCCCGGTTCCTGGGTCAAGAGCGTCGCCGCCGTCAAGAACCTGAGGGCGGCGAGCATCCACACCCACACCAACACCACCATCTGCGGCGGCAACCGGGAGCATCTCTTGGAGCTGGTGGATTTTATCGCCGAGGAGCTGGGCTCCGAGTATTTCTCCATGAACATGGTCATCCGCACGGGCACGGCCCTGGAGCACCCGGAGGACGACGTCCGCTATACCGATATCGGGCCGCTCATCGCGGCGGTGCAGCAGCGGGCCAAGGAGAGGGGGTCGCGGCTGGTGTGGTATTCGCCGGTGCCGTATTGCCTATTCAACCCGGTGCAGGCCGGGCTGGGGAGCAAATCCTGCGCCTGCGTGGATGGCCTCCTTTCGGTGAACCCGGCGGGAGAGCTGCTGCCCTGTTCCAGCTTTGAGCGGGGCATCGGCGATCTGCTCCATGAGCCTTTTGTGAAGGTTTGGCGCACGCGCACGGCCCTGTATTGGCGCCGCAAAGAGTTCGTGCCGCCCGTCTGCCAGCGGTGCACCATCCGCGATATCTGTTGCGGGGCTTGTCCGCTGTACTGGGATCAGCGGCGGAGCTTTGCCGAGTTGGAGGGTGTGGCCCCCGGCGGGCCGTTCTGGGCGGTGCCCCTGTGGCGGCTGAAGAAGGCGCTCTGGGCGGGCACCCGGGGCGTGGGGCTGTAATATCGCCCTTGCAGCATCCCCCTCACCCTGCCCTCTCCCCGGCGGGGAGAGGGGAGAGCTATTCCTCTCCCCCTTGGGGGAGAGGTTAGGTGAGGGGGGAAGCGAGACTATGGCGTG
This sequence comes from Anaerolineae bacterium, assembly GCA_034433995.1. Classification (GTDB taxonomy): domain Bacteria; phylum Chloroflexota; class Anaerolineae; order UBA1429; family UBA1429; genus DAOTZU01. Next base: position 2,917 of record DAOTZU010000143.1, on the reverse strand, counting down.
GAGGCGGGCCAATGGCCAAAAATGAGGAGCGGGACTATCGCCTAAACCTGGAGCAGTTCCACCGTTACCTGGACGAGAAGCGGCGTGAGCTGGAGGCCTGCTACAAGGACGTGGAGGAGGTGCAGTTCCAGTTCAACGATATTTTCAAACGGGAGCTGGCCGCCTGGCAGGAAAAATTCTCCTTTTGTTTTCCCCGCCTCATCGCAGGGCGGCGGGAGCTGCCCCCGGCCCTGGCCCAGCTCCTGGACCGCACCGAGGCCGAGGAACGCGCCCGGTTGGAGCAAGAGATCGCCGCGCTGGAGGAAGAGATCCGCGCCGGCCGGGCCAAGATGGACGAGCTCACCGCCCAGGCCCAGGCGGCCAACGAGGCCCTGCGCCGGGCCAATCCAGAGCTGAACGCCCAGGAGGAGCAGATCAAAGCCCAAGTGGTGCGCTATGAGGATGAGTATGCCCAGGCTTTTGAGGAGGTGGAGCGCTTGCGCGCCTCTCCGTTGGGCGGCTTGCTTCATGGGGCCAAGATCCGCCGCCTGCAAAAGGTGCAACGCTTGGCCAAACAACAACAGAACAAGCTCTATGCCCAACTGCGCCAGGTGCGCCAGGCTTGGCAGGACAAGATCAAAGAGGCCGGCGATACCCAGGCCGCTCTGCGCGAGGAATGGCAGAAGGTGAGCGTCCGTGTGGCCGAGGCCCAGGCGCGCCATGACCATCTGCAGGCGAATTTGGCGGCCCTGGCGGAGCAAAAGGCCGCCCAAAGGGTGTTGGAGGAGATGCGCGAGCCCCCCGATGTGCCCGGCGAGCTGGGCCAGGCCCTCAAAGAGCTGGTGGGGCGCAACCATGTGCGTTGGAGCTATGAGGAAGGGTTGCGCGCCGTGGCCGAGGTATTGGGCCTGACCAAGGGCGTGGGCGAGGGGCTGAAACGCTTCCAAAAAAGCGTGGGCACCGTCTTGCAAGAGCAGCGCCGCTACAATTTGAAACCGGTGGAGGTGCTCCTGCCCCAATCGGTGGTGACCTTGAACGAGACCTGGAAGGAGCTCCAGGCCAAGGTGAAGGATGAAAAGTATATGGGCACCCATCCGCTGGAATTCAGCCGGACGGTGGATGCCTACATCAAACAGCGCCTCACCGATGCCCAGATCCAGGAGCTCTTTGAACAGATGGGTACCGCCCTCAATCGGGCCACCGCCGCCTGGAAATAGGCGACATTCTCACAGATAGGGAGCAAGCGAGATGAAACGAATCCCTGCCATCATCGCCGTACTGGCCTCAATCCCCTTCTTGACCTTTGCCATCCTGTTTCTGATCGCCGCCACAGCCCAGCCCAGCCGCCTTTGGGTCGCCATGGGGCTGGGGGCCGTGGGCGTGTTTTTGCTGGTGGTGGGCTTGCGGCGGTTGCGCCGGCTGGCGGAGATAAGCCCCGAGGCGCTGCGCACCGGCGCGGTGGAGCTGGCCCGTCGCTTGGGCGGGGAGCTCACCGTGGCCCAGTTCCGCGCCGAGTATCGCATCTCTCAGGAATTGGCCAGCCAGATCCTGGAGCAGTTGGTGCGCGAGGGCACCGCCACCCGCGAGGAGCGGCAGGAACGGGTAGTCTATGTCATCAAGGGACTGATGCCTGCCCTGGCGGAGAAGGTTTGCCCTTATTGCGGCAGTAAGCTGCCCGTGCGCAGCGCCCTGCGCAAATGCCCCAATTGCGGCGGGCAGCTAGAGATCACCAAAACCTGATGCGCGCACGGCGGCGGCTTGGGCTTGTCCTCTTGGCTCTGGGCGTCTTTGCCCTGGGCGGCGTCCTGTGCTGGGCTTGGCGCGCTGCGGGGACTGGGGGCCGGACCGCCCTCTCGCCCGCGCCCTCCGCCGTGCCGGCGACGCCGAACGCTGGCCGGCCGGGCCTGGCCGCGCCGCTGCCCAGCCCCTCTCCACAGCCGACCCTGGCGCTAGGGCAACGTCTGGCCCAGAACCCCATGCCCCCAAGGGATTACGTTGCCCTGGCGCTGAGCCTCCTCCCTCCGGGCGCGGCGCGCGCCGCCATAGCAGAGACCCCTCTCCCCTCGGCCCTGGGCGCGCAACGACCCTTTTGGCTGGGCGAGGTGAACGGCGCGAGCATCGTCCAGATCACCGCCACCCTGCGCGTGCTCACGGCGCATCTAGAGATGTGGGTGGAAGAGGGCGCGTTGGTGGAACAAGAGGCCCTGGAGCGTTCGGCCCAAGTCTTTGAGGAACGCAGCTATCCCACCTTGTCCCATCTTTTTGGGGGCACGGGGCTCTCCGCTAGCAAGGGCGAGCCGCGCCTGGTGGTGTTGAACGCCCGTTTCGATGGCGCGGCGGGTTATTTCGCCAGCGCCAACCAGTACCCGCGCCAGGTGCATCCCTACAGCAACGCCTGTGACATGGTGGCGATGAATGTCGGCGCCGTCTCCCCCGGCACGGCCGATTATGACGCCGTGTTGGCCCACGAATGCCAGCATCTGCTCCAGTGGCACCGAGATCCCAACGAGGATGCTTGGCTGAACGAGGGGTGCGCGGAACTGGCCGAGGAGCTCTGCGGTTTCCCTTGGCCCAGGGGCGCCGTGGAGGCCTTTGCTCGGCGCAGCGATACGCAGCTCACCACCTGGACCGACGACGAGGACGAGCTGGCCGCCCATTATGGCGCCGCCTATCTGTTCATGCGTTATTTTCTCCAGCGGTTCGGCATGGAGAGCTTCCGCGAGCTGGTGGCCGAGCTCGCCAACGGCGCCGCCGCCGTGGACGCCGTCCTGGCCCGCCGGGGGGAGGCGCTCACCTTCGACGAGCTTTGGGCCGATTGGCTGGTGGCCAACCTCCTGGACGATCCCGCCTTGGACGATGGTCGCTTGGGCTACAACGATTTTGATGTGGCGGTCAAGCCGGAGCGGGTGACCCGTTATCCCACCGTGGTGACCACCAC
>DAOTZU010000142.1:0-16249 GCA_034433995.1 Anaerolineae bacterium | reverse complement strand
GCCGGTGTCCTTATCTCCGGCCACCAGGCCCGCAAAGCGGTAATATCCCTCGTGGGGCAGCCGCGCCCGCCGACGGCGCTGGCCATTGACGAAAAGCTGGGTAAAGTACCACTTGCCCTGCCGCACCTCCGGGATCTCGGCGATCCAACAGGCTTGGCCGTTGACGCTGCCCTCGCGCCAGCCGCTGATGCGCTGCCCGCCGCTCAACACCGGCCGCTCGCCGGGGAAGGCGCGGTAGGTGACGGGACATTCCGCCGTGCCCGAATCCTCCGGGGTAAAGCGCCAGGTTTCACTGAGGAAATAGGTGCCGCCCCGCAGCCAGATATCCACCGGCCGCGGCTGGCGGCCCTTGACTTTGCAAGCCCGCGCAGCCTTTTGGGCCCGTTGCACCGTGGCAAAGGGCCCATCGGTCTCGTCCACATTAGGCCAGGGCAACTTGCCCGACCAAGCATCGTTCCCTTCGGGAGAGACGAACAAGATCTCTCTGTCTCCGCCCTTGTCGTGCCGACCTTTGTTGCTGCTCATGTTTTTCTCCTTGCTCGCCTATGCCTTGGTCAGAGCATAACCGATGGACGGAGAAACGTCAAGCGCGAGAAATGCGCTTGCCGGTCGTACATCCGGATGGCGGCGAGGGCGTTGAAAAAAGGCGCGTAGAGGCCTTGCCCGCCGTCGGATTCCATCCGACGGCTCTGCTTGCCAAGCCCGCGGCGCGGGCTTACCATCCCCAGACGTCGGTTTCTAACCGACGGAAGCATTTCTCGACACCCTCATGGCGGGAACAGTTGACGCCTTTCATCCACCGGTATTATAATTTTCGCCAGATGCCGCTTGGACCAGGCGCAAGGAAAGGGCCCCATGGATTATCTCAACTTTGATCTCTGGTTGGGAGAATGGAACCCCGCGGCCCGCACGGGGATCGCCGAGGTGTGGCAATCGCCCGCGGGGGAGGGCGAGCGCCACCATTTCACGCTGGACGTGGAACCGGCCACGTGCGCGGAGCGGGTGCAGCGCACGGCCGCCATGGCCGCCGAGCTGGGGCAAAAACTGGCCGCGGGGGCGTTCAGTGCCGAGAACATGGCCCTGTGGCGCGAGAGCTACCAAATCGCCCGCGAACGCAACCGTGGTTTGCGTTTGCGCCTGCACATCGATTCCTGGGAGCTGGCCCAACTTCCTTGGGAGCTGCTCTACGATAGCCGTCAGGCCGAGTTTCTGGTGTTCGATCCCCGGGTCTCCCTGGTGCGCTACCTGCGGTTGCACAGCATGCCTCCCGCGCTGCGGCAGAGCCGCGCCCTCCAGGTGCTGGCCGTGGTGGCCTCACCCATAGACCTGCCCCGCCTCAATTGGGAACACGAGTTGGCCGTCTTGAACGATGCCCTGGGCGAGCTGGCCCAGGCGGGCCAAGTGCAGGTGCTCCAATGTCTCCACGCCACCCAAGAGAGCCTGCACCTCACCCTGCTGGAGCGCACGCCCGACGTGGTGCACTGGATCGGCCACGGCGCCTACGAACGCCAGGAGCGCCAGGGGCTCCTCTTTTTGGAGGACGAGGCCCAACGGAGCACTCCGATGCGGGCCGGCGAGGCGGCGCGGCTGTTGCGCCGCTATGGCGTCAACCTGGTGGTGCTGAACGCCTGCGAGACGGGCAAAGGCGCCTGGGCCAGCCTGGCTTCGGCCCTGGTGCGCGCCGAGATCCCCGCCGTGGTGGCGATGCAATGGCCTGTGGAAGATCGCGCCGCCATCCGCTTCAGCCGGCTGTTTTACAAGGCCCTTTCCTTGGGCATGACGATTGACGAATGCGTGGCCGAAGGCCGCTTGGGCGCCAGCGCCACCAGCGCCGATCCCAACGATTGGGCCGCGCCGGTGCTCTTTTTGCGCTCCGCCAGCGGCCGCCTATGGACCACCGAACCTGCCGCGCTTGCCGAGCGACAGCCCTCCACAGCCGCACCCGCCAAAGAGGCACCACGGGGTGACGCGGCCCCCCAGGTGCCCCGCTCCCTCGCCCGCGAGTTCTATTTCAAGACCCGTGGTCCCCTGCTCGCCGCCAACGAGCCAGAGTTGATCATTGATCGCCCCGAACTTCGGCGGGCGCTGCGCCTGGCCCAACAGCCCTCGGTGACCCAATACATCGCCATCCTGAGCGCCCGCCAGACGGGCAAAACCACGTTGCTCTTTCGTTTGAAGGACCTCTTGCAGGATTTCTGCGCCTGTGTCTTTATTGACCTCTCGGTGCTGCGCGCCCAAGACGCCAACGCCTGTTTTCGTTTTGTTGCCTTTCGCCTGCTCAGCGAGTTCCGGGCGCTCTTGGGCCACGATCCCTTGCCCCCGGAAAGGCGCCCCCTGGAAAGCCCGGTGGATTTCATCGAGTTCCTCCGCGAATTGGCCACCGCCGCGCCCATGCCGCGGATCGTGCTGCTTTTGGACGAGGTGGGGGCGCTTTTGCCCGAGGTCTCGGATAGCTTTTTCAACACCTTGCGCACTGTGTTCAACCTGGGGCGCGGGCTGGATAATCAATTGGCCAAGTATCTCTTTGTCTTTAGCGGCGCGGTGGATCTGCAAGCCCTGACCAGCGGCGCCAACTCACCACTGAACATCTGCGAAAAGCTCTACTTGAGCGATTTCGAGCTGGCCGATGTGTACAAGATCGTCTCTCAATTCGCCAAACTGGGGGTGACGGTGGCCCCCGGGACCGCGGAGGCCGTCCACACCCTCACAGGGGGTCACCCCTACCTCACCATGCGTCTCTGCACCCTGCTGGAGGGGGCCCAGGTGCCGGAGGTCAACCCGGCCAAGGTAGAGGCCATGGCCGAACAAATGCTGGTAGAAGATGACAACATCCGCCATGTGTTGGCCGAACTGGACCGCCGCCCGCTGGAGCGCCGACGCCTGCGCAGCATCCTACTGGAAGGGCGCGCCGTGCACTTTAGCCGCAACGATTCGGTGTTGGCCTCGCTGGAGATGATCGGCGTGGTGCGCCCGACCCAACCCTGTGCCATCAGAAATCGCCTTTATGAGCGCGCCCTGCGCCAATACTTTGCCCAGTTGGAGGAGCGCGCCGGCCAGCTCGCCGCCGGCGCGGCCAGCGACGAAGGTTTGGAGACCACCTACAGCCGCCTCTTGGCCCTGCGCGCCGAGGCCTTGGATGCCGAAGGGGTCTATCGGCCGGGCGTCGCCTGGGAGACCTTTATCGCCGCCCTGTTCTCCCTGGTGCCGGCGTTTTCGCCCTACCCCGGCCTGCACACGGACCCCGCCCACGCCGATGTCGTCTTGGCCATCAACGGCGCAGCCCCCGGCGGCAGCCACTGGAACATCTATCAACCGGCCATCTTGGTCCTCTGCCGCGACCTGCGCCAGGCCGAGCCGGAGGCCGTGGTGAGCGAGATGATGGCCAAAGCGGCGCTGCACAACATCAAGCTCATCTTTTTGATCTCTTCCAGCGGGGCGCTCCCTCCCGCCCGGCGGGCCCTTTTCTCCGGCGCCAGGGGCGAGACCTCCATCGTAGTGCTGGACGATGCCGAGATCCTGCGCCTGCTGGAGGAACGCCAAGATCTGGAGACCCTGTTGCGCAACCGCGTCCTGGAGGCGCGCCTGCGCAAAATCTAGCGGCGCGCAACAGACCATCCCACAGTTCCGGTTACCCAGCCCGTGCGGCGCAGGGCAACAAGCATGGGGGGCGAACCGCTGGCGGCGTGTCATACAGGGCCCTGGAGAACGCATCACTCCGAGAATGTCGAGAAATGCGCCCGCCGGTTAGAAACCGACGTCTGGGGATGGTAAGCCCGCGCCGCGGGCTTGGCAAGCAGAGCCATCGGATTCCATCCGACGGCGGGCAAGGTATCTACACGCCTTTTTTCAAAACCCTCATCACTCCATTCGCTGGCCGTGAGAACGCGTTTGTGCTATAATCTCTCCGCAAGCCTGATGGTTGAGGCAAGATCCCATGCCCCAAGTGACCACGCGCCTTTACCGCGCCGATCCCTATCGGCGCGCTTTTGAGGCTACAGTCATCGCTCAAGAACGGATCGACGGCGCCCCGGCGGTGGTGCTGGATGCGACCTGCTTCTATCCCACCTCCGGCGGGCAGCCCCACGATACGGGCACCCTGAACGGCGTGCCGGTGGTGGGGGTGGAGGAGGCGGACGACCGGATCCTGCACATCCTTGCTTCGCCGCTCCCCTTGGGGCCTGTGCACGGGGTGATTGATTGGTCCCGCCGGTTCGACCACATGCAACAGCATACCGGCCAACACATCCTTTCCCAGGCCTTTGAGCGTGTGCTGGGCGCGGCCACGGTCTCGTTTCACCTGGGCACCGAGATGAGCACCATTGACCTCGCCCTGGCCGAGCTGGATTGGGGCGCGGCCGCCCAGGTGGAAGACCTGGCCAACGCCATCGTCGCCGAGAATCGCCCCGTGTCCGTGCAAGAATATGAGGAGGGCGAGCTCAGCGCCGAACTGTTGCGCCGGCTGCCCACGGTAGAAGGGCGCATCCGCATCGTCACCATCGCCGATTTCGACGCCTGCGCCTGCGGCGGCACCCACGTGCGCGCCACCGCCGAGGTGGGGGGCATCCACATCCTCCGCTGGGAAAGGCGGCGTGACCAGGTGCGAGTCGAGTTTCTGTGCGGTGGGCGGGCCTGGCGCGACCATCACCGCAAGGAACGCATGCTGCAGAGTCTGACGGCCCGCGCCAGCGTGGGCTGGGATGAATTGCCCGCCGCCTGGGACCGCCTGACCGAGGCCGAACGGGCGGCCCGCAAAGAGCTAGAGGCGCTGCGCGACCGCCTGATCGCCCTGGAACTGCCCCATTGGGCCGGCCAGGCCGAGGCCCTGGGTCCCTACCGTGTGGTGCGCCAGGTCTTGGAGGGCTACAACGCCGCCCACATGCGCTATATCGCCCAGCAACTGACCCAGCAGCCGGGGGTGATCGCCCTTTTGGCCGTGCGCGAGCCGGCGCCGCAACTCTGCTTCACCCGCTCGGCGGATGTGACGTTGGATATGGCCCAGCTCTTCCGCGAGGTCACCGCGCCCTACGGCGGCCGGGGCGGAGGGAAACCCCATTTTGCCCAGGGCGGCGGCGTGGCGGCCAGCGAGCTGGCCGCGGTCCTCTCGGCCGCCCGGGATCGGGTGCGCGAGCAAGCGGGTTAAGCGGGCCGCCAAGGGAGGGAAACGTGCTACACGAGTTGGCCCCGGGCGTCTATGTGGCCACGGGCTATGAGGGAGGGAATATCGGGCTGATCCAAACCCCCAGAGGGGCGGTGTTGGTGGATACGCCCATGTTGCCCGCCGAGGCGCAGCAATGGCAAGAGACCTTGAGGCAGTTGGGCGTGGAAAGTATCTACTGTATCATTAATACCGATTTTCATCCGGAGCGTTTTCTGGGCAACGCCTGGTTCATGCCCACCAGGATTTGGAGCCACGCCTCGGCCCTCAAGACCATCACCAAATACAAAACCTCCCTGGAGCAAACCACCGCCACCCCAGAGGAGCAGGATTCCTCGCTTCCGCCGGATATTTGGGCCAAGAACGAGGTCTATTTGCCCGAATTGTACGTGGGCGACCATGCGACGTTGCACCTGGGAGAGCGACGCATCGAGCTGCTCCATCTGGATGGCCACACGCCGGCCTCCTTGGGCGTTTACCTGCCCCAGGAGCGCGTCCTTTTTGCCGGCGATAACGTGGTCCGCAACGAACACCCCGTCATGGCCCAGGCCAACTCCCTGGCTTGGCTGGAGACCCTGCAACGCATCCGCGAGCTGGATGTGGAGTACATCGTCCCCGGCGCGGGGGAGCCGGCGGGCAAGGAGCTCCTCGATCCGTTGGAACATTATATCCGCGAGATGCGCCAGCGGGTGGAGACGCTCTTTCAGAGCGGCGCCAGCCGCAGGGAGTGTGTGGACAAAGTGGGTCTGTTGGACTATTTTCCTTTTTCCGAGGACCAAGCCTCGCGCATGAAGCGGCGCCGGCGCGAGAATGTGGAGCGGGTTTATGCCGAGATCCGCACGGCTCAAGCGAGGGCACGCCGGTGAACGCCTCCATGGTGGAAGCATTGCGGGCCGAGTTGGCCGCGTTGGGCATCCCCCTCTACGGCTTTGCCGAGGTGGGCGGTGTTTTCTCCGGCCCCTGGGCGGAATGGCCCAGGGCCATCAGCCTGGCGCTACCGCTCAGTGAACAGGACCTGGCGGGGGTGCACCTGGGGCCCACTCCGGCCTATTATGCCGCCTACCGGGAACTCAACGCCCGGCTCAACGCCGCCGCCCAGGCTGTGGAGACCTGGATCAAGGTCCAGGGGTACCAGGCCAAGGCCTTCCCGGCCACGGTGACCCAGGCCGAGCTGGATTCCGCCTTGGGGCCCGATCTCACCGCCCCCATACAGCACAAAACCGTGGCCACCCGGGCCGGCCTGGGGTGGATCGGCAAAAACGCCCTGCTGGTGACGCTGCAATACGGCCCACGGGTGCGCCTGGCCAGCGTCTTGACCGATCTTCCCTTGCCCACGGCAAGGCCCATCACCAGGAGCTTCTGTGGCACCTGCAACCTCTGTGTGGACGCCTGCCCGGCGGACGCCCTCAGGGGGAGTCTCTGGTATGCGGGTATGCCGGTCAAAGAATTGGTGGACGTCCAGGCCTGCCGGAGGACGGCGGAATGGCTGGCCTATGGCCGCGCAAAAGCTAACGAGACCATCTGTGGCATCTGTATCGCCGTCTGCCCGCTAAAGGGCCGCCAGCGAAGGAAACATCTATGAGCCGCGAAAGCACCATTCGGCGCCTCCTGCAACGGCAGCGGGCTGGACAACATTTCGACCTGGGCGAACGCCTGGAACGGGAAGGGCGCTTGGACGAGGCCATGGCCGAATTCAAGAACGCCATCGCCATGGACCCTCATCTGGTGGAGGGGCAAATCGCCCTGGGGTATCATTACCGGCGCAAAGGTCTATTGCGCAAGGCGGCCGAGGCATTCCGGGCGGCCGCCAACCTGGCGGGCGATTTTGAGAGCTATTCCAACCTGGGCTATGTCTTGGCCGACATGGGGTGCTACGTCGAGGCCCAGCAGGCCTTCGAGCGTTGCCTTCAGCTCAAGCCCGACGATCCCGTCATTCGTTACGAGCTGGCTTACGTCCTCTACATGGCCGAGCAGTACGAGCCCGCCCTGGCCCAGGTGGAGGCGCTTTTGGGCATTTATCCTGAGGATTGGGAGCTGCTCCTGCTGCAAGGCAGTTGTCACCTGGGGCGCCAAGATTATGCGCAGGCAGCGGCGAGTTTCCTCCGGGCCCAGAAGGCCGCTCCGGATGAAGAAGCGCGGGAGCTCGCCCGCGAGCACGGCGAGGTGGCCCTGCGCTATCAAGAGTTCGGCGCCCGGGGTCCCCTCACCACCAAGGATCGCCTGTATGCGGATTACGGCGCCGTCGTCTTGGGCACCGCCACCGATAACGGCTTGGCCATCGGCGATTATCCCTCTTACGCTTTCGATTTTCGCGCCATCGCCGTTTCCTTGCGGCGCTTGGTGGCCCTGCATGACGCCTTGAAGCTGAACCTCTCGGCGCTAGTCCCCGCCCACACCCAGGCTCTGCCCTTGGTGGCCGCCTTGGGCGAACTCTTGGATCTACCCCTCGTCCCCTGGGAACAATTGAGCGCCAACGACGTGGCCCTGATCGTGATGGCCACCTGCAGCAGCCCGGAGCTTTACGATCTCATCCTGGAGCGCATCCCGGCCAAGGCCATCACCCTGGCCTTGGCCGTGGATTGGTCCTACCGCAACGAGTTCACGCCCGATCTCATCGGCATCCTGACCCAGAAACCGGCCACCTGGCCCTGGACACCCGGCGAGGATTGGTCCCTCTGGGCTGAGGATGAAGAAACCTTGGACACGGCCTTTGAGAACACGCCCGCAGGGCGCGCAGTGTGGACCTTGGCAGAGCGTATTTTGCAGGTCTGGCGGGCCCTCCCGCCGGAGCCGTCCTTGGCCAAGCAGCTCGCCTATTACCAACAACATCAACGGCTGCGGCTCTGGGCAGCGCTCCAGGATTCCCCCTGAACGCATGGGAAGCAATACATCCATGCCCACGGATCTCGGCAAGCCATCTTCTGAACAAGAGCGCTTTATCGCCACCTCGGTGGAGGAGGCCCTGGCCTACTTGGCCGCGCACCAAGGGAAGGCCCGGGTCACCGCCGATGGCGTGCCCCCTGCCCTGCGCACCTTTAACGGCCGCCTGCCGAGCTGCGCCATGGTGGATGTAGCCCACATCGCCAGCATGCGCCGGATCGGCATCCACAATGGCCACCTTGTGCTCGGAGGGGCCGTCTCTTTCGCGACCTTGGAGCAGGAGCCGCTGGTGCGGGAGCATCTCCCCCTTTTGGCGGCCGCAGCGGCGCAGGCCGCCCGGAAGACGACCACCCTGGCGGGCTGCATCATGGCCGCCGAAGGCAATTCGGTCGGCGCCGTGGCCTTGTTGGCCTTGGAGGCTGAGGTCGAGATCACCAACTTGACGGGAGCTCAATGGTTGCCCGTGGGCACCCTCTGGGTGCATCGGGGCGCCCCACGGGTGGATAACACCGCCGAGATCATCACTGCCGTGCGCGCTCCTCTGCTCCGGCCCGGCCAAGGCCAAGGGGTGGCGGCCCTCCCCGCCGGCGCGGCGGAGGAACATCCCCTGCTAGTGTTGGCCCTTAACCTCGTCCTCGGCGCCGGGGAACAAGCGCCGGCAAGGGTGCGCGTGGCTTGGGGCACCAACGAAGGGATCCCCGCCCGCTTGCCCGCCTTGGAGGAGCTGCTCTTGGGCCTGAACCCGGCAGACCCCGCCGCGCAGCACGAATTCGCCGTAACATTTGGCGACACAGTGATGGGCAGTTGCCGCATTGCGGGCACGGCCCAAGGCCTCACCCGCGAAGCCGCCACAGCCCTCGCCCAGGATGTTCTGGTCAAGGCCCTCAACATGGCCCTGCGGCCGCCGGCCGGCGCGCGTTGACCATCCCGCGAGGAGGCTGCGCCATGCCCACGGCCGGGCTTTATGTGCACATCCCCTTTTGTCGCGCAAAATGCGCCTACTGCGATTTTGTCTCCTATCCCGGCTTGGAGACGCTGCACGGCCCCTATGTCCAGGCGGTCTGCCAAGAGATCGCCCTGCAGGCATCTCCATGGGCGGGCTTTCTCTTCACCAGCATCTACATCGGTGGGGGCACACCCACAGTCCTCGCGCCGGACCAACTGATCACCCTGCTAGAAAAGAGCCGGGAGTGCCTCCACTTCGCCCCTCAGGCCGAGATCACCACCGAGGCCAACCCCGGCACCGTGAGTTGGGGCGCTTTGCGTGCCCTGCGCCAGGGGGGCGTGAACCGCCTCAGCCTGGGGGTGCAAAGCCTGCAGGATGACGAGCTGGCCCTTTTGGGTCGGGTGCACACCGCCGCCGAAGCCCTGGAGGCGTATGGGCTGGCCAGGGAGGCGGGGTTCAGCAACATCAACCTGGATCTCATCTTTGGGCTGCCGGGCCAATCCCTGGAGCGCTGGCGCGAGACCCTGGAGCGCGCCCTGGCTTTGCGGCCGGAGCATCTCTCCCTCTATGCCCTTTCGGTGGAGGAGGGCACGCCTCTGGCCGAAAGGATCGCCGCGGGCCGCTTGCCGCCCCCCGATGACGCCCTGGCCGCCCGAATGTACACGCTGGCCGAGGCGCTCTTGGCCCAAAAGGGGTATCGCCATTACGAGATCTCGAACTGGGCACGGGATGAGGCGACGGGTATCGTCGCAGGCGAGTTCCCCCGCTGGGCCTGCCGCCACAACCTCATCTACTGGCGCAACGAGCCTTATCTGGGCGTGGGCGCGGCGGCCTATTCCTACTACGGCCAGCGGCGCTGGGGCAACGTGCCGGAAGTGACAGAGTATATCCAGGGGATCTGGGCGGGGCGCGGGGCCGTGGCCCAAAGCGAAACCTTGGACGCAGAGAAACGCCTAGACGAGACGATGATGTTGGGCCTGCGGCTGGTCCGTGGCATCCTCTGGGAGGAGATTCGGCAGCGCTTTGGCCGTGATGCGCGCACGGTGTACGCCCCCCAGATCGCCGAGCTGACCGAGGCGGGCCTGGTCATCGCCGATGGGCAAGGTCTGCGCCTCACCCCTCGCGGACGCCTCCTGGGTAACCGCGCCTTTGCTGCCTTTTTGCGCTAACCCGGCAGCACCGCCCTTCAGGGACGCAAGATGGCGAGCTTGGCCTCGACCTGGCCGCGAACCTTTTGCAGATGCTCGGCCAGGGCCGTGTCCCCGTCCTGCTTGAGGTTGGCGATGTAGCGGTCGCAGGTCTCCAAGAAGGCCGCGTTCAAAAGTCCCCGATGCTCCTCCAGGATGGCGTTGGTGCCATCGGGGAATTCGGCCCGCAGCAGCCGATTGATCAAGCGCACATCGGCAGGGAGCCCCTCCTCCAAGAGGGCGATGGTCGCGTCCAGGATCCTCTTGAGCCTCTCCGCCCGAGACACGTCCCCTTGGGCCCGGGCGGTGGCCTCGTAGCGCGCCAGCACGCTGAGGAAAATCTCGTTGATCTCCTGGCGGTGCGCGCGCAGGGCGGCATCCAAATCTTGGGCCTCCAACAACGTCATGATCAGCAAGCTGGCCTTGTCCTGGGCATCGCGCAAGAGTTTATCCTGGGCATCCAACTCATCCAGGATGCGCCGGCGCAGGTCGGTGAGCTTTTCCGCCGTGGCGGTATCCCCCGCCCCTTGGGCCGCTTCGATCTTGGCGGTGAGGGCCTGGAAAAAGCTATAGTCCAGCCGCGGGCGGTTGAGGGCGATGGCCGTGCGCCAGGCGTCGCCGGGGCCGGTCTCCTGGAGCAGTTTGAGCAGATCCTCAAAGGTGGCGTCCTGGCGGGCCATCTGCGGGACGGGGTTCACCCGGGCCAGCAGCTTTTCGCGCAGCGTCTGCAGCGTCTTGGCGCGTTCGGTGTTCCCTTCCTGCTCCTGGGCCTCGATCAGATCGCTGAGCAAGAGCAAGAACTCGTATGTCAGCTCCTGGCGGTGTTCCTGCACCAGTTTATCCAAGGTGGGCTCGTCGGCGACGGCAGCGGCCAGGGTATTGATCAAGCGCAGCCGCGCCCGCTGGGCCTCCAACATCTCTTTGGTGATGCCATCCGCCTCCAAGATCATGTCCATGAGGCTATCCAAGGTCAGCGCCGTCTTGGGCTGCAAAAAGTAGCCCTTGCGCTGCTCCGCGGGCACGCTCTCCATCACGGTGTTCACCAGGCCACCGATGAATTGCTCCTGCTGCTGGGCAGAAAGACCCAGCTCCGCCGGCACATAGGCGATGAGCAGCTCCTTGGCCGGATCATGGTAGAGGATGGGGGTGCCCAAGATCCCCCCGGTGCCACAATCCGGGCATTGGGCATAGTTCACCCGGCCGCGGAGGAAATCTTCTTTCAATTCGGGCTTGCTGCCCACGTCAATGATGGTATAGACCTGGGCGATGAAAGGTTTGTGGCACTTGGGGCAATTCACCTGGGTTGGGATAGGCGGAAAGGCCATGTTCCTTGCACCTCCTAATAGACTTGGCGCGCGGCGAGGATGCGGCCCAACAAGGCCTGCGGATGGGTCACCGTAGCGGCGAACACCTCCTCCGCCGTAAGGCCCGCGCCGGCGGCCACCTGATGGGCGAACTCAAAGCTGACCAGATCCGAGGGCGTGTGGGCGTCCGAATCCACCACCATGGGCGCGCCCGCCTCGCGGCAGATCCGGGCCACATGGCCATTGGTCAGGGAATGGCCTTGACGGGTGGTGATCTCGATGAAGCAACCCCGCGCTGCCGCCCGGCGGGCCTCCTCCAAGGTCAAAAAGCCCGGATGGGCCAGGATATCCACGGCGGGCGAGGCGATGGCGGCGCCGTTGGTGCCCGGCGCCACCGGTTCCACAATGGTCTCGCCGTGGACCACCACCACCTCGGCCCCCAAGGCCTTGGCACGGCGGGCCAGAGGGTCAATGCTGGCCGGGGCCACATGGGTCAGCTCGATGCCCACCAAGAGCTTGGTGCTGAAATCGTGGGGTTGCTCATCGCGCACCCGCTGCAGGGCGGCGATGACGGCGGCCAGATTGCCCGCGTCGGCATGATCCGAGATGGCCAACGCCGCATAGTTGAGGGCGGCCACCCGGCGCAAGAGTTCGGAAGGCAACAAGACCCCGTCGCTGAGCAAGGAGTGGGTGTGAAAATCTATCCGCTGGGGCTGAGACATGACGTTTTGCTCCTCAAAAGCTTACAGCCCTCGGCCGACAACCGGCGGGCCGCCGTCATCATCCTATCCAGGGAGGGGAAACCTGTCAAAATGGAGGTGTCGAGAGTGCTCCCGTCGGATTCCATCCGACGGCGCGCAAGGCCCACCCTACCCATTTTATTTTGCTTGCACATACCGATGTTCCGTGGTATAATATCACTAAACTACAGGCATGGCAGAGAACAGGACGAGTAGCCGTCCTTGCGGCGACAGGGAGTGGAGGACGCAGACTGAGACCCTCCTCGACCGGCGGGCGGCGAAAACCCCCTGGGAGCCGGCTCCGGAACGGCAAGCCCTAGTATGGAGCCCCGGATGGCCCCGTTAGCGGCCATAGAGCGCGCAGGGCGGCTATGCGCCTTGCACGGAAAAAGGGTGGAACCGCGTGAGCTAGACCTCTCGCCCCTGGGCGAGGGGTCTTTTAATTGCCGAAAGGAGAGAGATGGCAGAGCCAGAGTTAGAGATCTTGCGTCACTCGGCCTCCCACGTGATGGCCGAGGCCGTGTGTAAGCTGTTCCCTGGGGCCAAATTGGGCATCGGCCCGGCCATCGAGAACGGCTTTTACTATGATTTCGACCTGCCCCGCCCCCTGACGCCGGAGGATCTGGTCCAGATCACCGCGCTGATGCAAGAGAGCATCCAAGCCCGCCACCCCTTCCAGCGCCGGGAGGTCTCGCGCCAAGAGGCGCTGGAGCTCTTTCGCGACCAGCCCTACAAGCTGGAGCTGATCCAGGAGCTGCCGGAGGGCGAGGTCATCTCGGTCTATCGCCATGGGGATTTTTTGGATCTGTGTCGTGGCCCCCATGTGGAGCATACCGGCCAGTTGAACCCGGAGGCCTTTGCCCTGCTCAGCGTGGCCGGCGCCTATTGGCGGGGCGACGAGAAACGCCCCATGCTCCAGCGCATCTATGGCACCATCTTCCGCACCAAGGAGGAGCTGGAGGCCTATCTCAATCGTTTGGCCGAGCTGGAGCGGCGGGATCACCGCCGCCTGGGCAAGGAGCTGGACCTGTTCAGCATCCACGAGGAGGCCGGGCCGGGGCTCATCTATTGGCACCCCAAAGGCGCCAGGGTGCGGGCCTTGGTGGAGGAGTTTTGGCGGCAGCAGCACTATGCCGGCGGCTATGACATCCTCTACACGCCCCATATCGGCCGCTCGTGGCTGTGGGAGACTTCGGGGCATCTCGGCTTTTACAAGGATAACATGTACTCCCCCATGACCATCGATGAGGAGAACTATTATATCAAGCCGATGAACTGCCCCTTTCACATCCTGATCTACCAGACCCAGCGGCGCTCCTACCGCGACCTGCCCCTGCGCTGGGCGGAGCTGGGCACCGTGTATCGCTTTGAGAAGAGCGGCGTGCTCCACGGCCTTTTGCGGGTGCGCGGCTTTACCCAGGACGATGCCCACATCATCTGCACCCCTGACCAGATCGAGGACGAGATCCTGGGCGTGTTGCGCTTTTCCTTGAACCTGTGGCATGCCTTTGGCTTTCACGAGATCAAGGCCTACCTGGCCACCCGCCCGGAGAAGGCCGTGGGCGAGCCGGCGCGTTGGGAGCAGGCCCTGGTCTCGCTGCGCAAGGCGCTGGAGACCGAGGGGATCCCCTACGAGGTGGATGAGGGCGGCGGCGCCTTCTATGGCCCCAAGATCGATCTGAAGATCAAGGACGTCTTGGGCCGCGAGTGGCAGATGACCACCATCCAGTTCGACTTCAACATGCCCGAGCGGTTCAACATGATCTTTGTCGGCGCCGACGGCCAGGAACACCGGCCCTACATGGTACACCGCGCCCTGCTGGGCTCGCTGGAGCGCTTTTTCGGCGTGCTCATCGAGCACTATGCCGGGGCATTCCCGCTGTGGCTGGCGCCAGTGCAGGCCAAGATCATCCCCATCGCCGATCGCCATGTGGCCTACGCCCGCCAGGTGGAGGCCCAGCTCAAGGCCGCCGGCTTCCGGGTGGAGCTGGACGATAGCAGCGACCGGATGAACGCCAAGATCCGCGCCGCGCAACTGGAGAAAATCCCCTACATGCTGGTGGTGGGCGACCGTGAGGCCCAGGAGGGGGCGGTCTCGGTGCGGCTGCGCACCAACGAGAACCTGGGAGCCATGCCCGTGGCAGCGTTCATCGCCCGGGCCCGCTCCCTGGTGGAGACGCGAAACAACTCGGAGCTATAAAAGCCATCGGCTTGGAGCGCAGCGCCGCCAGGACACCCCGTCGGCGCTGCGTTTTTTTCTTCCTCGCAGGGCAAACCAGGGGCAGCCTACGAGTAGGTGAGCACCACCTTGATGGTCTCCTCCCCGTGCTCATCGATGAACTTGTAGGCCGCGGGCAACTCTGCGTAAGGGAAGGTGTGGGTGATGAAACCATCCACCCGCACCAATCCGCGGGCCAGCAATTCCACCGCCGTACGGCCCACCCGGTGGCGGTCCCACATGGGCGCGTAGCGGCTGGGGCAATTCCACACCCCCATGCTGGAGATCAACTCCAGGCGGTTATGGTGCCATTCCTCGCCCAAAAAGACGGGCGCCGCGCCGCCTTGGTAGTAACCCAAAGTCACCACGCGGCCGCCCATGTGGGCGCAACGCAAGGCCCCTTGCAAGGCGCGGTAGTTGCCGCTGGCCTCGATGACCACGTCGGCGCCATGGGGGGCGTTGGGGCGAAACTTGATCGCCTCGCCGGGATCCCGCTGGGTGGGGTCAATCACGTCGTCCACGCCCAGGCGCGCGGCCATCTCCCGGCGCTTGGCGATGGGGTCCACGGCAGCGATGTAGGTGGCGCCGTTCAGCCGGGCCAACTGGCATACCAGCAGCCCGATGGTGCCCAGGCCAAACACGGCCACGTGGTCGCCCACTTTGATCTGGGCATCGTGGATGGCCACCAAGGCCACGCTGAGCAAAGCGCAGAACACCCCCTGCTCCGGCGTGAGGCCTGGAGGCAACACCTTCATCGGGTAACCTCCGGCCTGGGCATCTTGGTCCAAGCTGAGGATGTTCGAGGGGCGGTGGGGCATGGCCGTATGCACCAGATCGCCCACCCGCAAGGTGGTCACCTCCGGGCCCACCTCCACCACCCGGCTGACCATCTCGTACCCCAGGGCCAGCGGGCGAAACTCCGGCGTGGGGTTGGGCATAAAGAGGCGATGCTCCCGGTCAAAGTACTTGTCCGCAAAGGGCGCGGTGCCGCGATACAGGTTGAGCTCGGTGCCATGGCTGATCCCGCTGAGCACGCTCTGCAGGCGCGCTTCCCGCGGGCCCAGGGGCGGCTCCTCGTATGGGCGCAACTCAAAGGTGCGGGGGGCGACAAGATAATAGGCCGCAGGCATGGTCGGGTACCTCCTTCAGAACAAGTAACCCCTAAAAAGATACAACAAGAGTTTCTCACACTCCTCAGCCACGGCCAACAAGGGGCGTTCCTCCTGCCACCAACGATCCATGGGGAACCAATCGGGATAGGCGGCCACCATGATCAGCCGGATGCCGCTCCCCCGGAACGCCTTGCGAAAGGTCCAGTAAGCCCGCCGGCTGTGGAAATGGTCCGTCACCACGATCAAGGTGTGGTAGCCCCGCTGCCGGGCCAAATCTAGGGCGGCCAGGGCCTCATCCCGGGTGCTGGTGGTCTCGGGCAAGAGGAAGATGGCCTGCGCCGGCGCCCCCTGGGCAGCGAGATACTCGGCGCTCAGCTCGGCGAACGGGGTGTGAAACCCGGGCAATTTGGGCGGCTCGCCGCTGGTGATGAGCTCAGGCGCCAACCCCTGCCGATAGAGAGCCAGGGCCCGGTCCTCCCGCGAGCCGCTGCCCCCGCCCAACACCATGATGGCATCGGCCTGGGCGGGAGGCTGGTCCACCACCAAGAGCCGGAGCGCCAGGGGCAGCCACCAAGGGTGCAACAGGGCGAGGAGCGCCAGGAAGATCAGGATGATGAGCAGCCAGGGGACGCGGCGCGGCGCCCCGCGGGGTTGCACCCAGGCATCGTTCTTGCGTTCGTACCATTTGGCGGGCACGGGCGGCTCCC
>DAOTZU010000141.1:0-17715 GCA_034433995.1 Anaerolineae bacterium | reverse complement strand
TGAGCACATCGCCCAGGGCTTTTTCCTCCACCGTGGTGATGCCGCCGGCCACGTTGCCCGGGCTGGGCTGCTTGCCCATGAAATCCTCGCCGGTGGCCTTGAGGGCGGCCTCGCAGGCGGCGACGAGGGCGAGCAGCCGCTGGGCCACCTCCGGGTTGCGCGCCCGTTGGGCCAGGATCTGTTCTGCCCCCAGGAGCTCGCTGGTCTCGGCCAGGATCACCTTGGCCCCCTGGGCCACCAAAAGATCGCTGCAGACGCCCACGGCGGGGTTGGCAGCCATGCCCGAAGTGGCATCCGAGCCGCCGCATTCCAGGCCCACGGTCAGCGCCGAGACCGGACAGGGCTCGCGCCGGAGATGTTGCATCCCCGCGGCCATTTTGCGGGCCAGGGCCACCCCCTTGTCCACGGTACGGAGGGTTCCGCCCAGTTGTTGGATCACCAACAGCTCGACGGCGGCGCCTCGCCGGGCGATGCCTTGGGCCAGGGCGGCGGCGTCCAACGTCTCGCAGCCCAGGCTCACCACCAAGCTGCCCACCACATTGGGATGGGCGCCATATTGGGCTAAAAGGCGGCTGGCCAGTTGGACATCGGCCTCGGTCTGGCTACAGCCGCCGTCGTAGGCCAGGAGGGCCGCCCCCTCCACCTGCTCGGCGATGCGCCGCGCCGCGTGCAAGGCACAGCCACACGAGGGGATGATGGCCACATAGTTCCGCACGCCCACCCGCCCATCGCTGCGCCGATAGCCCAGGAAATGATCGGTGTTCATCTTTGCGCCGCCCCCCGCACACTGCGTAGATTGTGGACATGCACATGGTCGCCGGAGACAATGTCCTCCGTGGCCAAGCCGATGGGCGCGCCATACTTGATCACCGCCTCGCCCCGGCGGATGGTCGCGATGGCCACTTTGTGGCCGAAGGGGATGGGCCGGAGGGTGGTCACCGTGATGTTCTCGTCCATATCGGCCCACACGAGGCGCGTGCCCGCGGGCAGGTCGCTCAGGGCCACCACCACCGAATCTTGAGGATGAAGCCGCAACGCATTGACCATCTTGGGAGAGCCCTCAGCTTTCAGCGCTCAGTCGTCAGCCGGTCCGGCGCGCAACACACACACGCCCAAGAAGGCGCCCGCTGGCGGGTACCCTGGGCTAGATGTTCTCCAGCGCCCGGCGCAACAAGGGGAGATGTTCCAATCCGCGCCCCGCGCCCAGGGCCGTGCAGAGCATGGCGTTCTCGGCCACATGGCAGGGCACGCCCGTCTCCTGGGTGAGGAAACGATCCAAATTGCGCAACAACGCCCCGCCGCCGGCCATGACGATGCCCCGGTCGATGATATCCGAGGCCAGTTCGGGGGGCGTCTTTTCCAACACGGCCTTGACCGTACCGGCGATGGCGGCCAGCGGCTCGGCCATGGCGTCGGTGATCTCGGAGGAGGTGACGGTGATGGTGCGGGGCAGGCCGGCCACCTGGTCGCGCCCGCGCACCTCCAGGGTCAGCTCCTCCTCCAAGGGGAGAGCGCTGCCGATGGCGATCTTGACCTGTTCTGCCGTCTGTTCGCCGATGATCAGGTTATACTTGCGGCGGATGTACGCAGCGATGGCCTCGTCCAACTTATCCCCGGCCACCCGCACCGAGTTCGCCACCACAATGCCACACATGGAGATGACGGCGGCCTCGGTGGCGCCGCCGCCGATGTTGAGGATCATGTTGCCGGTGGGGGTGCCGATAGGCATATCGGCCCCCAAGGCGGCGGCCAAAGGTTCGGGCAGGAGATAGGCCACCCGCGCGCCGGCCTGGATGGCCGCATCGCGCACGGCGCGACTTTCCACGCTGGTGACGCCCACGGGGACGCTGATCATCACCTCCGGCCGACGCTCCAAGCGGCTGCACACTTTGCCGATGAAATAGCGCAACATCGCCTCGGTGACGACGTAATCGGCGATAACGCCGTTGCGCATGGGCCGGGCCACTTCGATGCTCTCCGGCGTGCGGCCGAGCATGGCCCGCGCCTCGTTGCCCACGGCGAGGATTTTGTTATCCACCAACGAGATCGCCACCACGGAGGGCTCGTTGAGCACCACTCCCTTGCCGCGGACATAGACGATCACGTTGACCGTGCCCAGGTCAATACCTATCTGCTTGCCGAACATCGGCCCTCCTCGAGGGTATGGGGCTACAATTGGGGTCTATGATAGCATAAAGGGCGAGGTTGCACAAACACCGAGACAGACCCGTTTTCGACACCCCGCGCCAGGAGAGAACGTTTCGAGGACAACTCTTTGCGCTG
Source organism: Anaerolineae bacterium (assembly GCA_034433995.1). Lineage (GTDB taxonomy): Bacteria > Chloroflexota > Anaerolineae > UBA1429 > UBA1429 > DAOTZU01. Next base: position 15,432 of record DAOTZU010000141.1, on the reverse strand, counting down.
CGGTACGCGCTACAGGAACGGCCCCGAGCTACCCAGCAGAACCCAAAGAACGTCCCCGTTCACTCGCATAGACCTGCTCGATCTGGGGTTTGAGAGCAGGCAGTTCCTCCTTCACCACTTGCCACACAATCTCACCATCCACCACCCAATAGCCATGTGCAAGTCTGTCACGCATCCTGGCCATACTGCTCCAAGGGATGGCGGGATACCGTTTGCGGACGGGCGGGGTAACTTTTTGACCGCCTCGCCAATGATCTCCAGTTTCCGCACTATGGCGCTTTGAGTTTTGTCATCTTGCAGAAATTCGGCAAAGGTCATGTCTCCGATAAACTCTTGGATCCTCTGCATGGCCTCCAGGATGTCCCGAAGAAAGAGAGAATATTCTCGCTTCACAGCATGACCACCTCGCCCAGGATCCTGGCCCGCAGTTCTTCCCGAATGGATTTTTTCCTCACCAGGTCCACCGGCATACCAAGCAACCGGGCAAGATAATCCTCAAGCTCGATAAACCTTAAAATCCCCGGGACGAGATCAAACTCGACCAGGATATCCACATCGCTGCGCTTCTTTTGTTCCCCCCGAACATAAGAGCCAAAGATCCCGATCTCTTTGACATGGAATCTTTGTTCAAGCTCCGGCTTGTGCGCCTGGAGGATCTCCTTGATCTCGTCCAAACTTTTCATGCTGCCCACCTGAAAAAAACCAGCGATCAGCCAAAGGCTGAAACGGCCCACTCCACAGGTTCCTGGCAATCGGCGCTGGGGCAGGGATGCTCCGCCTCTTCCACCTTGGCGATCTGGGCCCCCAATTGCTGCAGTTTGGCCTCGATATCCTGGTAGCCCCGGTCGATATAGACCACATTCGCCACGCGGGTGGTGCCCTCGGCGGCCAGGCCGGCCAAGATGAGGGCTGCGCCGGAGCGGATATCGGGCGCGGTGACGTCCGCGCCATGCAAAGGAGTGGGCCCGTGGACCATGGCGATGCGTCCCGATTCCGAGACGTCGATGTTGGCCCCCATGCGTCGCAGCTCGCCTACATATTGGAGGCGGCCATCGAACATGGTCTCATAGATGGAGCTGTTGCCCTCGGCTTGGGTCATGACGGTGGTAAAGAGGGCCTGGAGGTCTGTGGGGAAGCCGGGATAAGGATACGTCTGGATGTCGGTGGCCAGGAGCTTGCGGGGCGCCCGCACCTCGTAGACCTGGTCCGTGGCCACCACCTCGGCGCCCGCCTCGCGCATCTTGCCGGTGAGGGCGCCCAAAACATGGCTCACCGCGCCCCCCAGGCGCACCCTGCCGCCGGTGATCAAGGCCGCCAGGGCGAAGGTGCCCGCCTCCATGCGATCGGGCATGATGCGGTAGGCCGCTCCGTGAAGCCGGCGCGTGCCCTCCACCTGGATGGTGCTGGTGCCCGCGCCCGAGATCCGCGCCCCCATGGCGCAGAGAAAGTTGGCCAGGTCCACCACCTCCGGCTCCACCGAGGCGTTCTCGATGTAGGTGACCCCTTCGGCCAAACAGGCGGCCATGAGCAGGTTCTCGGTGCCGGTGTGGCTGGGATAATCCAGGATCAACCGCTGCCCCAGCAGCCGCGGAGCGCGGATGATGTAGCGGTCCTCATCCTGTAACACCTCGGCGCCCATGGCCTGAAAGCCTTTCAGATCCACGCTCACCGGCCGGGTGCCGATGGCGCACCCGCCAGGATGGGGCGCCTCCGCCTGGCCAAAGCGCGCAAGCAACGGGCCGGCCACCAGGAAGCTGGCCCGCATCTTTTTCGCCAGATCCGCCGGAATCGCCGCTGTGGAGATGCGCGTCGCCTTGATGCGCAAGGCATTGCGCCCCTCAAAGCGCACCGCCACGCCCAGGTATTGCAGCACCTTGACCATGGTGCGAATGTCCTCGATGTAGGGGACATTCTCCAGCCAACACTCGTCGGCTGTGAGGAGGGTTGCGGCGATGATGGGCAACGCCGCGTTCTTGGCACCCAAGATGCTCACCTCACCCTGGAGCGGGCGTTTCCCTTCAATCACGAATGGCATGATCCCTTACCTCGTCTTTGAGCCCAACTTGGTGGCCACCTTGAGCCGCGCCCGCGAACGCCGCAGGGCTTGATACGCCGCTGCATACTCTGGGCTGCCGCGATACGTGCGCATCAACATCTGTGCCCGCCTTCGGGCCGCCTCGGCCCGGGCGATATCGATCTCCTCGGCGCGCTCGGCGGTATCGGCCAGGACGATGACCTCGTCGTCGCGCACCTCCACAAAGCCTCCGCCGATGGCCAGTATCTCCTCGCCCTGGTCGGCTCGGATGATCACCTCGCCGGGATCCAGCATGGCCAACAAAGGAGCATGGTGGGCCAGCACGGTAATCTGCCCCGCGATGGCCGGCAAGCTGATGCTCCGCGCCGGCCCATCAAAGACGGCATGGTCCCCCGTGACCACCACCACGTGCAGCCGGGGCTCCACCCTGCGCGTCTGCTTGTCCGCGGCATCCATGAGGGCCTCCCTCACTGCAGTGCGCGGGCCGCCGCGCTAACATCTTCGATGGTACCCTGCATGTAAAAGGCCTGCTCCGGGAAATGATCCACATGGCCATCCAGGATGGCGCGGAACCCCCGCACCGTCTCGCCGATGGGCACATAGCGTCCCTCGCGGTTGGTAAAGGGCGCGGCCACGAACATCGGCTGGGAGAGGAACCGTTGGATCTTGCGGGCCCGCGCCACCACCAAGCGATCGTCGCTGCTGAGCTCCTCCATCCCCAGGATGGCGATGATGTCCTGTAGGTCGCGGTAACGTTGCAGCACCGCCTGCACCTCTCTGGCCGTGCGATAATGCTCCTCGCCCACGATGGCCGGCTCTAGAATCCGCGAGCTGGAGGCCAGGGGATCTATTGCCGGGTAGATGCCCATCTCGGCAATGGAGCGATCCAACGCGATGGTGGCGTCGAGATGGGCAAACACTGTGGCCGGCGCCGGATCGGTGTAGTCATCGGCGGGCACATACACCGCCTGCACGGACGTGATGGAGCCCCGCGAGGTGGAGGTGATCCGCTCCTGCAGGCTGCCCACCTCCTCCGCCAAGGTGGGCTGGTAGCCCACCGCCGAGGGCATCCGCCCCAAGAGCGCCGAGACCTCCATCCCCGCCAGGATAAAGCGGTAGATGTTATCGATGAATAACAGGACATCCTGGCCCTCGTCGCGCATATACTCGGCGATGGTGAGGCCGGTCAGGGCCACCCGCGCCCGCACGCCGGGCGGCTCGTTCATCTGGCCCAAAACAAGGACCGTTTTATCCAGGACGCCCGCCTCTTGGATATCGTTCCACAGGTCGTTCCCCTCGCGGCTGCGCTCGCCCACCCCGCAAAAGACGGAAGAGCCCCCGTGTTCGTAGGCGATGTTGCGGATCAACTCATAGATGATGATGGTCTTGCCCACGCCGGCGCCGCCAAAGATGCCGATTTTGCCGCCTTTGGGGAAGGGAGTGAGGAGATCAATGGCCTTGATCCCCGTCTCCAGGATCTCGATGGATCGGGCCTGTTCGGCAAAGGCGGGCGGGGGACGGTGGATGGGCCACTGGGTCTCGGCCTCGATGGGGCCAAGGTCATCCATGGGTTCGCCCAAGACGTTCACCATGCGGCCCAAGACGGCCCTGCCCACGGGGACCGAGATGGGCGCGCCCCGTGGCACGGCGGTCAGGCCGCGACGTAGGCCCTCGGTGGGCCCCATGGCCACACAGCGCACCAAATGGTTGCGCAATTGTTGTTGCACCTCCACCACCAGGTTGGGGCGGCCGGGGATGATCACCTCCAATGCTTCGTGGATGCGAGGCATCTGTTCGGGAGGGAAGAGGATATCCACCACCGGACCCAACACCTGGACCACTGTACCTAGCGCCTTGGGCTGCATCACAAATCCTGTCCTTCGGCAGCGTGCATGGTGCCGCTGAGAATATCTATCAACTCGGACGTGATTTCTTGCTGGCGCACCTTGTTGTAGGTGAGCTGTAGCCGAGAGATCAACTCCTCGGCGTTCTCCGTCGCCTGGTGCATGGCTATCCGCCGAGATTGGTGCTCCGCCGCCAACGATTCCACAAAAGCCTGATAGATCTGAAACTGGATCAACCGCGGCAAGAGGGCCAGCAACAGCTCCTGCGGCTCAGGCTCGTAGAGATATTCCCGCCGCTCGGTCACTTGGCCCGGGCAGATGGGCAAAAGCGGCCGGATGGCGGGCTTGATCCGCATCCCTGATTGAAACTGGGTATAGGCCAGGACCACCTCGCCAAAGGTCTGCTCGGCAAAGCCATCCAAGACCACCCGGGACACAGGCGTCAAGGCAGTGATATCGGTTTCCGCCGAAAGCTGACTGAAATCCGCATGGATGGTATGGCCCTGGTGCAGCATCGCCTCGCGGCCTATCTTGCCGATGGTGATGAACACGGCCGGCGCACGTTGCGCGCCCACGTACCGCGAGACCAGGGAGAGGATTTCGTGGTTATAGGCGCCCACCAGCCCTTTGTCGCTGGTGATGAGCACGATGCCGATGCGGTTGACCTGGGGATACCCGCAGAACATGGGGTTCTCGCGGACATGGGCCTCGGCCTCGGCGGCCAAATGGTTCAACACCTGCCACGATCTTTCGGCAAAGGCCCTGGTGCTCGTCACCCGGGCTTGCAGGCGCTGCAGCCGAGCCAAGGAGACCATCTCCATGGCCCGCGCCACCTTGGCGATGCTGCGCACGCTATGCATATGTCCCTTGATCTCGCGGCGGTTCGGCATTGGCGTAACCTTGAGCGTACTACGGAAGCGTACCGGCGGTGACCCTTACTCGTACACGAAACGATGGCGCTTGAACTCGTCGATGGCCTCGTTCAGCATCTGTTCCACTTCGGGCGAAAGCTCTCCCTGGATGGCGATGGCATTACGCAACGCCTGGGCATAGTCATGCAGATACCGGATGAACTGTTCCTCAAAGGCCCGCAGATGGCGTACCTCCACATCGTCCAGCGCCCCATGGGTGACGGCGTACAGCAGGGCCACCTGGTCCTCCAAGGCCATGGGTTGATGGGGAGGCTGCTTCAAGATCTCCACCAGGCGCGTGCCCCGATCCAGCGCCGCCTGGGTGGCGCGATCCAACTCGGTGCCGAACTGGGCAAAGGCTTGCAATTCGCGGAACTGGGCCAGCTCCAGCCGCAACTGGCCGGCCACCGCCTTCATCGCCGGCGATTGGGCCGAGCCCCCCACCCGCGAGACGGAAAGCCCCGCATTGACGGCCGGGCGGACGCCCGAGTGAAAGAGCTCCACCTCCAGGAAAATCTGTCCGTCGGTGATAGAGATGACGTTGGTGGGAATATAGGCCGCCAGGTCACCCATTTGGGTCTCGATGATGGGCAGAGCCGTCAACGAGCCGCCACCGTATTCCTCGCGCAACCGGCCGGCGCGCTCCAAAAGGCGGGCATGCAGGTAGAACACATCGCCGGGATAGGCCTCGCGGCCGGGCGGACGCCGCAAGAGCAGCGAGATCTGCCGATAGGCCCAGGCGTGCTTGGTCAGATCGTCATAGACGATGAGCACATCGCGGCCGTTAGCCATAAACTCTTCGGCGATGGCGCAGCCAGCATAGGGGGCAAGGTATTGGAGCGCTGCGGGCGCGCTGGCCTCTGCGGCCACCACCACGGTATGCTCCAAGGCGCCATGGCGCTCCAGGATATCCACCACCTGGGCGATGCTGGAGAGCTTTTGGCCGATGGCCACGTACACGCAGAGCACATCGTCCTTGCTCTGGTTGAGGATGGTATCCACCGCCAGGGTGGTTTTGCCCGTCTGGCGGTCGCCGATGATCAGCTCCCGCTGGCCCCGCCCGATGGGCACCAGAGCATCAATGACCTTGATGCCCGTCTGCAACGGCACCCTCACCGGCGCACGGGAGATGATGCTCGGGGCGACGCTTTCCACGGGGCGTTGCCGGTTGGTGCGCAGAGGGCCGCGCTGGTCCAAGGGGCGGCCCAAGGCGTCCACCACCCGCCCCAAGAGGGCGTTGCCCACCGGCACGGTGACCACATGCCCCAGGGCGCGCACCGTGCTCCCCTCGACGATCTTTTCATCGCTGCCCAAGATCACCGCGCCCACTTGGGTGGCCTCCAAGTTCAGGGCCATGCCCAACGTATCATCCTCAAACTGGATCAACTCCCCCACCATAACATCCGTCAGCCCAGAGATGCGGGCGATGCCATCCCCTACCTCGATGACGGTGCCGATGGCGATGGGTTCCAGCGGGAAGCGAAAACGCTCCACCTGCTCGCGCAGCGCAGCGGCAAACTCGCGGAGTGCCCAAGAGGTGGTGGTTTGCTCAGCCATCTGCATCCCCCTCCCCTTGAGCGAGATCCTCCCCCTGGGTGAGCATCACCCGCGATTGTACCCGTAAATGATGCCGCAGCGCCTCCAACTTGCCGCGCAGGCTGCCATCAATTACCGTATCGCCCACCCGCACCCGCACTCCGCCCAGGATGTCCGGATCCAGGATGACCTCCAACTGCAACGGGCGTCGAAAATACCGTTCCAGGGTTTGACGCAGAGCTTGTTCCTCTTCGGGGCGCAGCGCCACCGCCACCCGCACCCGGGCGATCCCAGGGGCAGGTGGCGGATTGGAGAACCTTATCTCAGGCAAGAGACGGGTGAGACGCTCGCCCGTCTCCTCGCTCGGCTGCACTGCAGCCGCATGGGGTTGGACGTTTTCGAGGCTCATGAGAGTTTGCCGAAATCGTTGAGAAAATCTTGGATCAAACGGTGCTGTTTCTCTTCATCGAGATTCTCTTGCAACAGCCGCGAGGCCATGGCGATGGCCAAATCCACCACCTCCTGGCGCAGGGCGATCTGGCTCTCTTGGATCTCGCGTTGGGCTTGCTGTTGGGCGCGCAGGAGCAATTCATGGGCCTCCTGCCGGGCCTGGGCGATGATCTCTTGGCGCTGCTGCTCCGCCGTCCGGTTACCCCGCTCCACGATATCCCGCGCGTCGCGGCGGGCCCGCTCCAGCTCTTCTTCGTACTTGGCCTTGGCCTCGGCCAAGAGCTTTTCGGCGGCGGCGGCATCATCCAAACCCTTTTGAACCCGGCGGGCGCGCTCTTCCAGTTTGCTCAGGATGGGTTTATACAGCAAAAAGTAGAGCACCAGGGCCAGCAACCCAAAGTTGACCGCCTGGGAGATAAGCAAACCTAGATCAAGCCCAAATTCCTTCAAGTTGGTAGATCTCCTTCTGCACGGTCAGGATCAACCAACGAACTTGATGGCCAGCGCGACCACCAGGGCATAGATGGCGATGGCCTCAGTGAAGGCCAATGCCACGATCAGGCTACTGCTGATGGCGCGCTCCGCCTCCGGGTTGCGCCCCAAGGCTTCCATGGCCGCGGCGGCGAAACGACCGATGCTCAGCGCCGGAGCGATCGCCCCGATGGCGATGGTCAAGCCAGCGATCAGATTCCGGTCCAACATCTATGATAGCTCCTTTCAAGAAGATGTGCTTTCAAGAAGATGTGAGGGCTCGTTTAGGATGCGTGGATTCCCCAGTCCCCTCAGGCATGTCATGAAGCGGAGGTTCAGTGGCCCGGCCGAGAAAGGCGGTGGTGAGCACCGCAAAGATAAAGGCCTGGATAAACCCGCCAAAAAGCTCCAGGGCCAGAAAGGGGATCGAGGCCACATAGGGCGCCAAGAAGGCCATCACCAAGAGCAAAACCTCGCCGCCAAAGATATTGCCGAACAATCGGAAGGAAAAGGAGAGCACCTTGGTCAGCTCGTCAAAGATCTCCAAGAAACCGATAAAAACATCGAGGAAACCCTCTAACAGGGCCCCGATCTGCGCTTTTAAGGGTTTTTTGAAAAAACCCATAAATCTGTAAATGGGAACAAAGCGGCTGATATAATCTCGAAAGCCTAAATAACGGATACCGTAGATTTGGCAACTCAAAACCGAGGCGACGGCCAAAGCGACTGTGGTGTTCAGATCGCTGGTGGCCCCCCGCAAGAGAGGGATAAAAATCCGCTTTTCTTCTTGTTGTTCCCAAAAGCCGATGGAACCAAAACCCGGCAGCATCCCCAACCAGTTGCAGGTAAGGATGAAGCCAAAGAAGGTGGCTACGATGGGGAAAAAGGACCGGGCTTTATCTCCCACCATGGGGCGCATAAAATTGTAGAGGGCCTCAAAAAGGATCTCGATGACGTTCTGTAGCGAACGCGGCGCGGGCACATCCACCAAGCGACGCCGCACCACAGCCCCCAACACGATCAATAGGATGACGGCCACCCAACCGCACAGCAGGGTGTTGGTCACAGCCAAACCGCCAAGACGAAAAACAACTTCGGGAGAGAGGCGGATGGAGATCTGCCGCACCTTCAGCGGGCTAAAGATGTTCGCCAGAACGAGCACCACCACGATGGTGGTAACCCAAAGCAATTTACTCTGTCGGAGCATAATCTATCCCCTGGGACCAGATACGCTCTTGGATAACAAGCCGGCCAAAGCCAAGATCAAACCAATCCCGATACCACCCAGAGCCAAGAGCAGGGTTAGCACGGGCTTGGTCCCCAAAAGTTGGTCAAGCCACAAGCCCAGGCCGAACCCTGCCGGCCCAAGCAAGAATAACGCCACGAGCACCTGCAAGGCGAAGCCTTTGCCGAGGGGAGCGTTCTCTTCAGCCGAGACTTCACGCGGAGAGGCCACAAACCGTTCGATGGCATTCGTGACCAGGCGATAGAGCGCCACTTGTCCGATCACAGCCCCCAAGAGGATGCCCGTCAAAGTGGCCCAAGGGGCCGTGCCCAGCCGAGCATCCAGCCAGCGGCCCACGATCAGCCCCAAGACGACCAAGCCTGCCGCCGTCAGCCCAAGCCTCAGGCCCAGCTCCGTCGCCAGCCCGATCACGCGGCCGAAATACTTCATGGCGCCCGCCTCTCACGCGCGGCCCCAGTTCCTACGGGCGGCCGCGCAGTCAACGCCCGTATCATATACCCGCCATATCCTCCTGTCAAAATAGTCGGCGTCCTGCTCTGGTCGCCTCAGGGCAGGACGCCGCAACATGGCCATCTGTGTTGCGAACTACTTGGGCATGGCCTGCAGGGCCAGGTAGGCCGGCCGAGGCTTGAACTCGGGCCAGCTCGGATAGGTGATGGCCCACCAATACTGCTCGTGGCTTTCGGTCCAATCAGGGTCGCAGATATAGATCAAGCTCATCAGGCCGATCCAGGGCGACCAATGGGTTTTGGCGTACTGGTAGGCCCGCACGAGATAATCCGCCTTGACCTCCTCGCTGACGGCGAACCAATGATAAGGCGAATCGGGGCGGGGATCGCTGGTCCAGCCGAACTCCAAGAGGGCGATTTGCTTGTTGCCATCGCCGTACTTGACCATGATGGCCCGCAGATCCTCCACATGGCGGAAGCAGAAGGCCCGCTGCCCGCCCAGGTCCTTGTTGGCGGCCACCTCCGCCGGATCGCGCTCCGGCGGGCTTTTGAACCCCGCGCCATGGACGCCGAGGACGTCGAAATAGCCGTCGCTCTTTTTGCCCATGGCGATGTACAGGCTCTCCAGGTACCAATCGTCGGGGCGGGCCTCCTCGTTCCAGGTGCCGGTGGGCGAAAGGCCGGCGCTGATCACCATGGCGTTGGGATCAGCCTGCTTGATGGCCCGATAGGCCACCCGCAACAGTTTGGCATAGTTCCCCGGATCGGGCACTTGGCCACCCCACTCTCGGGCTAGGTTGGGCTCGTTCCACACCTCATAGGCGCGGATGCGCCCCTTGTAGCGCGAGACCAGCGCCGTCAGGAAATCGGCCAGGTCTTGCAAATTATCGGGCGGCCCGTTGAGGGGGAATCCCCCTCCCGCCCAGGCGGGCTGATGATCCACCCGCACCACCAGGTCCAACCCTTGCTCGCCGGCCATCTGCACGATGAGGTCGGTGCGGGACCAATCGAACACCCCCTTTTTCACCTCGATATCGCGCCAGCCAAAGCCCACCTTGGCCCAGGTGAAACCCGCCTGGCGCACCAGCTGGAAATCGCGGCTGGCCACCTCCGGCCGCCACCAGGGGAACACCTGCATCCCATACTCCGGCGACTTCATGCGCAGCGGCTTGGCCGCGGGGGCCGGTGTGGCCGTGGGCGGGCGTTGCGTGGGCGTGGGTGGGACGGGGGTCCGGCTGGGCTGGACGGTGGCCGTCACCTGGCTCAGCGGGGTGGCGCCGGCAGCGGTCACCGTTGCTGTGGGTTGCGGAGCGGTCGCCGAGGCCGCGGCCTGGGGTTTAGGGGTGATGGTGGGCGCTAGCGTCGGCTCGCTGGTGGTCGCCGGTGGGGTGAAGGTGGGCCGGGGCGTCTTGCTCGGCTCCACCGTGGGCAGGTCCCGCCCTTGGGGTTGGCATCCCACAAGGCCCACGGCCAAGAGGACCCACACCCACACCACAAGCAGGCGATAGGTAACGTAGGGCCTCGCGCCCGTCGTGCCGCGCCCCCAAGGGGCCGGGCCACGGAAATGGCTTGCGGATTGCATAGATCTAAGCTCCTTGCAGCCAGGGATGGGAACTGGGTTGTTGACGCCGATCATGGGACAAAAGTTCCTTGATAACAAAGCGACGTAGAGCGCGCATGGCGCTCTACGTCGCTGGTAAACGGTATGGGGTTCACTTGGGCATGTCGCGCAAGGCGGCAAAGGCCGGGCGCGGGCTCCAATCCGGGCGGACGATGCCGAAGGCGGCCTTTTCGTCCTGCGCCCCCGAAACGGGGCCAAAGTTCAGGTTCCAGAGGAACATGGGCCCCACCCAGCCCCAGGCCCTGCCCATCTGATAGGCGCGCACGAGGAACTGGGCCTGCTCGGCCTCGGTGTTGTCGGCGGCATAGCCATAGCCCGCCGCCGGGCCACAACCCAGGTTCTCCACGGTGGCCCAGCCGAATTCCGTCGGCCAGATGCGCTTGCCGCCATCGCCATATTTCAGCATGATGTTGCGATAGCTTTCCATGGTGCCGCGGAAGAAAAAGCTGGGATGGCCCTTGAAGCTCGGCGCCGAGGGATCGTTCCAGGTGCGCCAATCGGCGTCGGGCGGGTTGTTGTAGCCGCTGGGATGGGCGCCCACGGCGTCGCAATAGCGGGCCAGGCCATGCTGATACATCTGCTCCAGATAGACCCGGTCGTCAATGGCGATATCGCCATCGTTCACCCCGGTGGGGGTGAGGGCGCCGCTGATCACCACCGCCGCCGGATCCACCGATTTGATGGCGTTATAGGCCACCTTGAGCAGCTCCATGTAACGGGCCGCGCTCAATTTGCCGCCGCGACCGCCCCATTCATAGTACAGGTTCTGCTCGTTCCAGATCTCATAGGCTTTGACGCGCCCCTTGTAGCGGGCGGCCATCTCGCGCATAAAGGCCCCATAGGTGTTGGGATCGGCCGGGGGGCCTTCATCGGTATCGCCGGCCGGCCTGGCCCAACGGGGCGCCTTGACCACGCTAAAGAGCAGGTTCACGCCGTAAGCGTTGGCGCTGGCCACGATGCGGTCCAGCGGGCCCCAATCGTACTGGCCCGGCGCGGGGTTGTAGCGGAACCACTCCACCTGCTGCTTGACCCAGTTAAAGCCCATGGCGGTGATATGCTGAAAGATACGGTCATGGTTGCCATCGGTGATCAGGTCGGCCTGGATGCCGTAGCCGAAATAGCCGGCCGCCGCCCGCGAAGAGACCACCTCCGCGCCGGCCGCTGCCGCGGGTTGGGGCGTGGCCGTGGGCTTGGGCGTGGGGGTGTTGGTGGGCGTCGCCGTCGGCGTAAAGGTGGGCGTGGGCACCTGGAAGGCCACCTGGGCCCCCGCGCCCGCCAGGCTCGTGCCCCCGTCATCGGAGAGGGCCGCCTTGATCACATAGTTTCCGGGGTTATTGGGCGCCGTCCACGTCCACTTGGGGTCCACGATGGGCGCCACCTGCTGCTGCAACGTCTTGCCCGAGGCATCGGCCAAGGTCCACACCAGGGCAAAGCGCTCCTCAGGAACGCTCTGGTTCTCCCGGAAGGCGCGCACCGCCTGGACGATCTCACGGTCGCTTTCGGCGGTCAACGCCCCATCCACCACCGCGCCGCCCAGGGCGTACTGGCGGACATATTCCAGCTTGCGCGCCACACTGATGGCGTTCTCCAGCCAGACGGTGCACTTGGCCCCGGAAGGATCCGCCACGGTGAACCAATAGCTGCGGCTAGGTTCGTCCAACTTCAAGGTATCCGCCGAGAGGTTGGGCAGGGCCAGGGTGACCGTCTGCCCGGGCAAGATCAGGTTGGCGGGACGGTCGCAGACGATGTTGCCCGTGAGCAGACCCAAGGCTTGGGCATAGGAAAGGGTCTTGCAAGAGCCGCCCGTCACCGCGCGAGATTGGGCCGAGATGGCCAGATCGAGCTTGCGCCGATCCACCTGACCCGTGGCATAGGCCAACAGGCGGTCCATGGCGCCACCCTCAGCATAAGCGCTGGGCTCGGTGAGGGCGGGCACACGCACCCAATCCGCCGCGCGGCCCAAGGCGCGCCAATCGTAGGCGCCCGTATCCCAAGCCTCGCCCTTCCATGTGGGCTGATCCACGCGCACGGCGAGCTTTTTGTCCGCTTGATGGAGGGCCGCGGCCAAAGCCTCAATAAAGGCGGTAAACTCGGGGCGCAGCTCCGCGCTCACGCCCGCATAGGCGATCTCGACACCAAGATAAGGCCCTGCGGTGACCGCGGCGACGATATGTTGAATGTGGGTCTGGCGCAAGGTGTCGTTGATAATCAGATTATCCACCAAGTCGCTGCGCACCACGCCCTCGTGCAGGTTGGAGATGCTCAGCAGGGCGTTCTCCCGCTTGACGGCGGGCCACTGGGTCACAGCGGGGAGCTGGCCCAGGAGGCCGCCATCCCCCTGCAGACTGAGCCCCTGGATGAGCACCATATCCGAGCCCAAGGTCTGGGCAGCCTGGTTGGCCTCCAATGCAGAGGCGGAGAAGGCGACCCGCATCCCACGCGCCGGGCTTTGGGCCAGCAGCAGCAGCGCAGGCACCGGCGCAAGCTCGGCCCGCACCAGCTGCGCCTCGGCGTTCACCTGGGCCGGCAGCCATTCCCAACGCGATCCCATCCAACCGTAAAGATCCACCTGGGCCGGCGTTTTAACCTCCGCCGGCAAGGGCAAAGTGATGGTGCCCTGGTTGGGGAGGGCGCCCTTGGCCTCCAGGGCGTACACGGGGCCTTGGGGGATCACATCGGCGGGGAGGTCTTGGGCCGCCATGCGGATGGGATCATCCGCCTTGCGCCCGGCCAACTCTGCCCAGGAGAAACTGAGCAAACGCAGGCGCAGGTTCTTGGCCACCGCCTGAGGCGGCACCTGCACGTAAGCTTGGCTAGCGGTGTCGGTCACCGTCCCGCCTTGGGCGCGGGTCACCAGGGGATAATCCATATGGAACACGCGGGTGCTTACAGAAGCCGGGGGAAGCCATAAAGAGTAGAGCAACAGCGCCGGGACCAGGGCATAGTAGACGATTCGTTCGGTCCACTTGTGCTTGAGCAAGCTCAAAAATCGGGTGGGGGAGCGATCCCCTCGTTGATCCATGGATTGGCCAGTCTCCTTTCCTATGATATGGCGGCCGGGGCCGCCTGTTCTATGTTACGGACCGCGGTCGGTCCGAGGGTTAGGAGTGCCGTATCGGAGGCGACGGCGTAGTGCTGTTGAGGGACCCGCGACATGGATGGATGATGCCAAGGAGGCTGCGGCCGCAGGGCGACAAAAGATGCCGCCACTTTTCCTTGGGCCGAAACACCCCACGCCCGGGGAGCAAGCCAATACACCTTGGCATTGTAGCATAGGAAATCCCTTTTGACAAGTGAAATAAAAGCTCGCAGAAGTCACTTGCCAGATCGCCCGTTGTGGGCTAGAATAAAACCGGCGTTCCGGAGCGAGAACGGGAGTGGGGGGCAGCCTTTGCGTGTTACGCTGATCTCCAAAGCCTGCGTCATCGGGGCTTATCAGACCAAGCTGGAAGAGCTCGCCGCGCAACCGGATATCGAGTTGACGGTCATTGTGCCGCCCTTTTGGCGAGAGCACGGCCGCAAGATCCCCTTGGAGCGGGCCCACACGACGGGGTACCGCTTGGTGGTGGCGCCGGCGGTGTTCAATGGCTCTTTTCACACCCACTTTTATCCCACTTTGCCCTCGCTGTTGCGCCGCTTGCGGCCCGAGATCTGCCACATTGATGAAGAGCCCTACAACTTGGCCACCTATTTGGCCCTCAGGGCGGCCCAGGAAGTGCGGGCCAAGACGGTGCTCTTTACGTGGCAGAACCTCGCCCGACCTTACCCGCCGCCCTTTCGCCAATTCGAGCGCTATGCCTATCGCCACGCCGATGCCATCATCGCCGGCAACCGGGATGCCATCGCCGTGCTGCGCGCCAAAGGGTATCAGGGGCCGGTGCGCCTGATCCCTCAATTCGGCGTGGATCCAGAGATCTTTAGCCCCGCGGGAACACCCCACGGGGATCCATGCGTCATCGGTTACGCCGGGCGCCTGGTGGAACAAAAAGGCCTGTTGACTTTGGTGGAGGCTCTGGCGGGTCTCACCGGCCGTTGGCAGCTCGTCCTGTACGGCAGCGGCCCTTTGGAGGAGGAGCTGCGGGCGCGGTTCGCCGTCTTGGGGTTGGCAGAACGGGTGCGCTTTGCGGGGCGGGTGTCCTCCTTGGAGATGCCCCGGCATCTGGCCCAGATGGATGTGCTGGTGCTCCCTTCGCTAACCAGGCCTAACTGGAAGGAACAATTCGGACGGGTGTTGGTGGAGGCCATGGCCTGTGGCGTGCCCGTCATCGGTTCCTCCTCTGGCGAGATCCCCAACGTCATCGGCGATGCAGGGCTGGTCTTCCCAGAGGGCGATGCGGCGGCGCTCCGGGCTGCGCTCGGCCGGCTCCTGGGCGACCCATCCCTGCGCCGCACCCTGGGCCAGCGAGGGCGCCAGCGTGTCTTGGCCCATTACACTCAAGCCCACATCGCCGCCGAGACGGCCGCCCTCTACCGCGACGTGCTCCGGGGCGCCCTGGCTTGAGCCAGCCCACACCATGCTCCTGGAGATGTGAGCCCGTGAGCGATCAGCGGCTACCACAAGCTGAACCTTGCCCGCGCATCGGCCTCAATGCCCACCTGCTCTCTTGGGAGGCAAGCTACCGCGGCGCGGGCCTCAGCCGGTATATTTACAGCTTGCTGACCTACCTCCCCCTGGAAACGGAAGGTTTGCTGGGGATCGCCTTTGTGGGCGACCGACGCGCCCGTTTCCCCGGCTGGCGGATGTGCCCTTCCCTCTGGCCCACGGCCAATCCCTTGGCCCGGATCCTCTGGGAGCAGACGGCACAGCCTTGGCGCGCCTGGCGGGAACGCTTGGATCTGTTGGACGAACCGGCCTACGTGGGCCCGTGG